>JBBAWV010000014.1:0-49385 GCA_040396995.1 Nodosilinea sp.
CACCTCTTGAGCGATGAGTCTTGATATTCTCATTCCGAGTATGCGTTTGCCCTGCCCCTAACCTCACCTTTGAGGACTATTTAGCCCATGACGACGGCACCGACCGCCGTTACGAACTGGTGGATGGAGTGTTAGTAGACATGCCCCCCGAAAGTGATGAAAACCTGAGCATTGCCAGACGATTGTTTTTGGAATTGGTCAAACACATCCCGGCAGATCGGGTGGTGTGGGGGACAGAGATAGAGGTCACAGGCAGACGGGCCACCGCACGAATTCCCGATTTGCTGGTGCATTCCGAAGAATCCAAGGCCGCTGTAGCCAGTTCTCCCCGTGCCACCATTACCCGCGATATGCCCCCTCCGGCCCTAGTGGTGGAAGTAGTGAGATCCGGACAGACCAACCGAGAACGGGATTATCGCTACAAACACACCGAGTACGCGGCGCGGGGCATTGCCGAATATTGGATCGTTGACCCCGAAACCCGTCAAGTAACCCTCTGCCGCTGGGTGAGTGGACAATACGAAGACCAGGTTTATAGCGGCGATGAGAAGCTTCAATCTGCCCTGGTGCCTGAATTTGGCTTAACCACCGCCGAGATCTTTGCATAGCTCCTTGCCTTGCTACTTGCCTAGTTCCCTAGTTCCCAATCTTTGACTGGGAACCTCCCCAGGGGGCTCTGCCCCCGGTGGTGAGGCTGGAGCCTCTCAGAGGGCACCTAGGCAAAGCCTAGGCGCGAGGGAGTGAGGGGAGCCGGAAAATTCTTCAAAGTCCCTCTCCCAGATTGGGAGAGGGATTTAGGGTGAGGGTGAACAGGATAGATGCCTGAGATGTGTACCGATGCTCAGGTTTGTTGTGTTTATGTTGGAGGCTGTTTGATGTTACTGAAGTTCTGTGTGAAGCCGATTTTGCTAAGTTCCGCCGTTGCGATGGGCGCATTGGCCAGCCTGGGCCTTGGCTCTCGCCCCGCCGATGCAGACTTTAGCATCGCCTACTGCGACGGAGCCGCCTATGCCACCAACATCTACCGATCTGGGGATCCAGAAGCGCCGGGGAGTACGCTCACCATACGAATCTACTCCCGCGCAGATCGGATGGTGTTCCTCAATACGGCGGCCAACCGTGCCCCAAACCCTGAAGGCTATACCTACAGCAACATCCGGGGCGAGCGCCAGTGGGAATTGTTCATCCCCAACAACGGCGACACCTGCACCCTGTCGCGCAATGGCGAGGTGGTGGATCGCGGCACCGTGACTAGGCGCGAACCGCCCAGCGGCGACTAGCGCATGATTCGTCGTTAATACCCTAACAACAGGCCAGCCGTTGAGGATATCAGCGGCTGGCCTGTGTGATCGTCGGTGTAATCCGTCAGGTTGTGGCTGAGCCTAGGCTAGCCCTACACCGTCAACATCGGCTTTTCCACCTTGAAGGTGCTGAGGATACGCTCGGCCATTTGGGGCGGCGTCAACCCTAGCGCGGCCTTGGACTGATCGGGAGTGGCGTGGTCTACCAGAATATCCGGCACACCAATTCGGAGGACGGAGGCGGGCACCTGGGCATCGAGAATCGACTCGGCCACGGCGGAACCAAAGCCACCCATCAAACACCCTTCTTCCAACGTGACGACCTTGCCGATTTGCTTAGCCAGGGGCAGAATCAGTTCCTCGTCCAGGGGCTTGGCGAAGCGGGCGTTCACCACCGTGGCTTCGATGCCGTGTTCGCTGAGGATTTCGGCGGTTTGCATGGCGGGATACACCATGGATCCGTAGCCCAGCAGCAGCACATCGTCGCCCTGGCGCAGCACTTCGGCTTTGCCGATGGGCAGGGGTTCCCAGCCCTCTTCCATCAGCGGTGCGCCATAGCCGTTGCCCCGTGGGTAGCGCATGGCGATGGCCCCATCGGTGTAGTTGATGCCCGTCACCATCATCCGCTGGAGTTCGGCTTCGTCCTTAGGAGCCATCAGCACCAGGTTGGGGATGCAGCGCAGGTAGGCAATGTCGTACATGCCCTGGTGGGTGGGGCCATCGGCACCGACGATCCCAGCTCGATCCAAACAGAAGAACACGGGCAGCTTTTGGATGCAGACATCGTGGACGATCTGGTCGAAGCCCCGTTGCAGGAAGGTGGAATAAATCGCCACCACCGGACGCACCCCTTCGCAGGCCAAACCAGCGGCCAGGGTAACGGCGTGCTGCTCGGCAATGCCCACGTCGATATATTGCTTGGGTAGCGCCTGTTGCAGCTTGTCTAATCCCGTGCCCGTAGCCATGGCGGCGGTGATGCCGATGATCTTCGGGTTGTTCTCCGCCAGGGTAATCAGGGTTTCGGCAAATACCTTGGAATAGCTGGGGGGCTTGGGCTTGTTGGAAGGAATGCCCTTACCCGTGGCCAGGTTGAAGGGGGACTGGGCGTGGTAGCCGACCTGGTCTTTTTCGGCGATGGCGTAGCCCTTGCCCTTGGTGGTAGACACATGCACCAACACTGGCCCCGTGTGCTTGTGGGCCTCTTTAAAGGTTGTGATCAGTTCTTGCAGGTTGTGGCCATCCACCGGCCCTATGTACAGGAAGCCCAGTTCCTCAAACACCGCCCCCACCTTGGGCACCGCGAGGCGCTTCATACCTTCTTTCACCCGATCCAATTCCGGCGAGAGGGAATCGCCCAGGAAGGGCAGGTGCTTGAACTGTTCTTCGAGGTTGTCGGTGAGGAACTGCACCGGGGGGCTAATCCGCATTTTGTTGAGGTAGCGGGGAATTGCGCCCACGTTGGGGGAAATCGACATTTCGTTGTCGTTGAGCACCACCAGCAGGTTGGTATTGGGCAGGTGTCCGGCGTGGTTGATGGCTTCTAGGGCCATGCCCCCCGTCAGAGCACCATCACCGATGATCGCCGCCACTTTGTAGTTGTCGCCCGCCATATCCCGCGCCAGGGCCATCCCCAGGGCGGCAGAAATACTGGTGGAGGCGTGGCCTGCCCCGAAGTGGTCAAACTTGTTTTCGCTGCGCTTCAGGTATCCCGCCACCCCATCCTTTTGCCGCAGGGTGTGGAAATCGTGGAATCGTCCGGTAATCAGCTTGTGGGGATAAGCCTGGTGCCCCACATCCCACGCCACCTTGTCGCGGTCGAGATCCAGGGTTTGATACAGCGCCAGGGTTAGCTCCACCACCCCCAGCCCCGGCCCTAGGTGCCCACCGCTGGCGGCCACAGTCTCTAGGTGCTTTTCGCGAATTTGTCGGGCAATATCCTCAAGCTGCCGGATGGTAAGGCCGTGCAGTTGGTTGGGATGAGTTACATCACTCAGGCGCATACTAAATTAACCTCTGGGTCACGCAATGGACTTTTCCTGCTATCTTCACTGTAGAAGATTCGGCGTCTAGAATCCGACCGCATGGGCAACCCCAGCCCGGAAGGCAACCGTGGTGAAGTGATCCCATGTCGCTTACTGACTATCTTGATCCGCACTCGGTAACGGTTGATTGCAGCCGTTAATTAACTGATATAACCCTTAACGTTCTGTTATGGTTCATCATCCTGTGTTTAAGACCCTCAGCCCGTACCTTACGCTACCGTTTACCCTATTTAGCGCAGTTCTGGCCCCTTTAACCTTGGCATCTCCTGGGTTAGCCATTGACTATAACTATGGCCAATGCGCCGCAGATTTGCTGGCAGCGGGTCTTTCCGCCGAAGCCGTGGCCACCGCCTGCGCCCAGGCCCTTCACCCCGAAGACGTGGCTAGCTGCGTGCTGGACGTGATAGACACCACAGAGCTGAACGCCGAAGACGCCCTTACCGCCTGTAGCCGAGATCGCCGCCCTCTGGAGGTCGCGACCTGCGTGGTGGATATCCACGAATTTTTGGACGTGCCCAACTCCGCTGCCGTGCTGAACCACTGCCACCGCAGCATTTTGCCCATGCGCTACGCCGACTGTGTGATTGACACTTCCCTAGTTGCCGAAATCGCCACCACCGACTCCATGGCCCTGTGCATTGCCGCTGGCTACCGTCCGGTGGATGTGGCCCCCAGCTTTATCCCCACCCGCTAGAGCTTCAGTTGCACCTTCCAAGTCCCTCTCCCCAGGGGAGAAGGATTTAGCGATTCTCTTGATTGTCAACCACTTGTGGCCGCGATAGCTGGCTGAGCGGGGATTGTATCCTCAGGAGATCGCCAAGACTGGCCGTGGGTGACCAGGGCATCGAGGATACCTAACACCTTATGGGCACAGGCAATCAAGGCCACCTTCTTGGGCTTACCGGCCTCCAATAACCGCCGATAGAACCCGATAATGACGGGGTTATGCTGAACCGCCACTAACGCCGCCATTGACACAGCGGATTGATTTCCTCGTCGAGGGATTGGATGCGTCGCTTCAACCCGTCGAGGTTGGCCTCAATATCCGCTCGTGAACTTCGGTTGCGGACACTGTGCAGCCGACGACGCTCATCGTTGATCATCTCCACCACCTGCGACCGACGACGGACTAAGGCAGACAGCGCTTCCTGCTGCTCCGAGACCAAGGGCTTGGGCAACGGCTGCAACGCCTCGCCAAAATGCGCCAACACCTGCGTATCCATGCGATCCGTCTTCGCCAACCGGCCACAGGCTTTGCTGAAGTCTCTGGCCCGTTTTGGGTTAATCACCACCACCGCAATCTCCTGAAGCTGCAATCCCTGCACCACCCCTCACTCCATCTCACCCGTCGATTCCACCACCACCCCCGCAGGCGATTTTTCGAGGTGTTGATTCATGGCGGAGCGGCGACCTTGACTAAATCTCGGTTTCTACAACCGGGGGGAAACGGTCTACCGTCCTGCCTTTTAAGATACAAGGGGAGGACTGGATCTTGTGGCGGGCGGTGCCCACCCTACAATTTGCACACTGTATACATATGCATATTGAGGAATCCATCGAATGACAACAGCAACGACAATGCCGGAAATTGGCATCATCATGGGCAGCGATTCGGATTTGCCCACCATGCAGGCCGCTGTGGAGGTGTGTGAAGCCTTTGGGGTGACCTACGAGGTGGCGATTGTGTCGGCCCACCGCACCCCAGAGCGCATGGTGCAATACGCCCAAACGGCGAGGGATCGTGGGCTCAAGGTGATTATTGCCGGGGCCGGAGGAGCGGCCCACCTGCCGGGGATGGTGGCGGCCCTAACGCCCTTGCCCGTGGTGGGGGTGCCCGTGGTCAGTCGAACCATGCAGGGGCTCGATTCGCTCTACAGCATTGTGCAAATGCCGGGGGGCATTCCGGTGGCCACCGTCGCCATTGGCAATGCTAAAAATGCGGGGCTGCTGGCGGTACAAATTTTGGCCTGTGATCGTCCGGCCCTGCTGGATCAGGTGGCCGAATATCGCCGCAATTTGGAGGCCGAAGTGCTGGCGAAGCAAGCCCAACTTGAGGCACTGGGTAGCCAACAGTACCTTCAGACTATGGGGAAAGCTTAGGAAAAAGGCCAGCCGTTTTCATTTCGTGCGGCCTTCATCCTTGGGTGCTTATCTGTATTTTCAGGGGTTTTAAACCCAATCCTAGACCGTAGAACTAGGGGCTTTCCTGCGGTTTTGGGACGTTATGTATTTCCTGATACAGATTGGAGGGCTCAGAATTGATGGAATCATTTTGTTCTGTAAAGCTACGGTAACGTTGCAGCGATGCCAATCCGTTTTCGCTGACGGTGCCTGAGTTAACAAACCATGGGGCGGTGGCTTCCCAAGGTTGGCTTTTGTCAGGTTGGGGGCTGATTTCATTCGTCCCAGGATTGGTCTACAGGCTAACTAAGTCGTCGCTGGTTGGCTCCCCTACCAAGTCTGCTGCGCCGCTGTCTGGCTCTGGCTAGGCTGTCTGGCAGATAGGCCGTGTTTGCTGTCTGATTGTGTTGAAGGAACGTCTGTCAAGATGTCTAATTTAATGTTGAAAAATCGTTCTAAGTTCCGGAGGCGGTCGAAGCCGTCTTTCTGGAGCGCCAGTGTGCCGCCCTTTGACCAAGCGGCAAAGCGGATCTTTGGTCGGGTTGGCAGTTGGGCTTGGCTGGCTTGTATTCCCCTTGCCATCATGATTTTGGCGACCTGGGGAGTAGCCGCCCATGCCCAGGAAGAACTGACCGCCGCCGATGTGCAAGTCACCCTAAACAACATTTGGGTCACGATTGCGGCTTTCCTGGTGATTTTCATGAACGCCGGGTTTGCCATGGTAGAAACCGGGTTTGCCCGCCAGAAAAATGCGGTCAACGTTCTCACCAAAAACCTGATTGTGTTTGCCTTAGCTACCCTGGGCTTTTGGTTCATTGGCTTCTCGCTGATGTTTGGGGCCAATGGCAACGCCTGGGTGGGCTGGGCCAGTTTCTTCCTGGGCGGTGCCCCTGAGCTGTACGGCCTAGGCCCTGATGGGCTCAACCTCTCCAAAGACACCTTCTTCCTGTTCCAGGTGGCCTTTGCGGGTACTGCCGCAACCATCGTGTCTGGGGCCGTAGCCGAGCGCATCAAATTCGTTGACTTCTTGATCTTCAGTGTTTTGTTGACAGCGATTGCCTACCCCATCACTGGCCACTGGCTCTGGGGTGGTGGCTGGCTGCTTGAACTGGGCTTCCACGACTTTGCAGGCTCCACCATTGTCCACTCCGTGGGCGGTTGGGCGGCTCTCATGGGTGCGGCTTTCCTCGGCCCTCGCATGGGCAAATACAGCCCCGAGGGGCAGGTCAATGCTCTACCAGGTCACAACCTGAGCATTGCCACCCTGGGTTGTTTGATTCTTTGGCTGGGCTGGTTTGGCTTCAACCCCGGTTCTCAGTTGGCAGCAGATTTGGCTGTTCCTTACATTGCGGTGACCACCAACCTAGGGGCCGCAGCCGGTGGTGTGGCGGCAACCTTTGTCTCCTGGGGCTTGAGCGGCAAGCCTGACCTGTCGATGACCATCAACGGCATCCTGGCGGGTCTGGTGTCTGTTACCGCTGGTTGCTACGTGTTTGGCTACGGCGGTGCCTTTTGGGCCGGGCTGATCGGCGGTGCGCTGGTCGTCTTTGCCGTGGGCTTCTTCGATAGCATCAAAATTGACGACCCCGTGGGTGCTACCTCCGTTCACTTGGTTTGCGGGGTTTGGGGTACCTTGGCTGTGGGGCTGTTTGCGAACCCCAACAACTTTACCCAAGGCGGCGAGGGCATCACAGGCCTATTCTTTGGCGGTGGCCTTACCCAACTGGGTATTCAGTTTGTGGGCGTCCTGTCCGTCGGCCTCTTTACCGTGGTGATGTCTAGCATCTTTTGGCTAGTCCTCAAGTCCACAATGGGCCTGCGGGTGAGCGCCGAAGAAGAGATGAAGGGTCTGGACATTGGCGAACACGGCATGGAAGCCTACAGCGGTTTCCTGAAGGACACCACCGACATAACCGGGGTGATGTAATCCCGATAGCATCTGGTTTCTAATAACCTAACAGCACATTACAGGAGGGGTTGGCGACGGCTGGCCCCTCCTGATTTTTTGAGTGCCTCATGGCTTACGACGACTCCATAGCCTCGTCGATAAACCGTTGCCAGCGGTGATTAGGTTGCCAGATGGCGAACAAATCCGGTTGAGCAAGGGCAGGGTCAAGCCCCAATTTCAGCACCCGATAGAGATAGACAAATACCGAAACCCGCATATTGAGGGCACAGTGAACCAAGATTTTGCGTCCCTGGTGGGTATCCATCACCTGAAAGAACTGGGCTAAATCCGCCAGCGTTGGGTTTTCCCACACCACGGGAATCGCCACATAGGCCATGCCCAGCCCTTCCACCGTGGCCTGTTCATCGGGCAAAGCATAATCAGAGGTGGGTAGAGCGAGGTTAACTACCACCGCATATCCGGCCTGGGAAAGGGCGGCAAATTCTGTTTCGGTGGGCTGTCCGGCGGTGGCGAGGGTGTCTGAAATGAGCAAAAACTGGCGAATCGTGGTGAGGGGCGTCATGATGATGGCAAGTTCCGGCGACGAGTCAGCAAAATCTCGGATAGGATACGGTGGGCGCTGTTTGAGGAATCCGCGATGTCGCCAGATTATCTTCTTTTTGCCCAACATGGCTGGGCCGATAATAACCAACACATGGTCGCCCTGGCCCAGCAGTTGGCCACAGAGCAAACCCATATCATCGCCCCCAGCCTGAACTATGCCATGACCTGGCTACGCATGGCCCCGCTGATTGATGATGTGGAACGCATCGCCACGGAGGCCGTGCAAACCTACCCAGACGCCCCCCTGCGGATCATTGGCCACTCCATGGGCGGGCTGATTTGGATAGAGGTGCTGACCCGCCATTCCGACTGGTGGCCCAAGGTGCATTCCCTGGTGTTGGTGGCCTCTCCGGTAGGTGGGGCCGATTTGGGCCGCATTCTGGATCCACTAAAGGTGGGGGTGGGTATTGCCGCCGACCTTGGCCAAGACCGCCGAGCCATGGCCAGCGCCCTAGCCCAACACATCAAAACCCTGGTGATTGCGGGGGATCTCGATGGCGGCAGCGACGGCACCATCCCCGTAGAAAGTACCAAGGTGCCCCACGCCCAATTTGTGGATATGGAGGGACTCAGCCATGCGGCCATGCGCAACCATCCTTGGGTGGTGGAAACCATTCGCCAATTTTGGGCCGGGGAAGACCTCAGCGAACCCCTCACCCAACACCCGGTGATTGAACAACTGCGGGCCATCCCCGGCATGACCGACGCCCACCCCCGAAATCTGCCTCAATCCGAACCCTTTCTCACCCTAGAGGATGACTCGGTGGTGCGGGTATGGCGGCATCCCCTAGGTGTGGATCATGTCTTTGTGACGGCGTCCAACGGAGCCTGTTTGTATGCGGGCTATGTGGGTTGGCTGCATCGCACTGAACTGTGGCAGTCCCTCAACCAACTGAAACAGGACATGAACAACAGCCACCCAGAGACCGCCCTTCCCCAAGGCTAGACCGGTTGGTGATACCGTAGCGAGGCTTCGCAAGTTATGGCGTTATCTCTGCAATCCTTCCCCCAAACTCCTCGTATTCTCATCATTGAGGACGACTACGCGAATCGGTTGCTGTTTTCCGACTATCTTACCTTCGCTGGGTTTGCTGTCTTGGCCTTGCCCGATGGCCTCACGATTCAGTCAGCCCTTGAGGATTTTCAGCCGAATGCGCTGGTGCTGGATTTAGGACTACCGGAACCAGATGGTTATCGTATTTTGGAAAGCTTGCGAACAACATCGGGGACGCTATGGCTTCCGGTCGTGGTGGTTTCTGGCTATGCCTTTTGGGAAAACCAAGAACGCGCCTTGGCCCTTGGCGCATGTCGCTACTTGGTAAAACCCGTGCGACTGAAAGAACTGGTGCAAACCCTATGTGGAGTTTTGGCCCCGTGAGCCTGGACGGAACCCTACCCCCGATGATCGGACTGGGGGCGACGCTGGCTAGCCAGAAATTGCTCAACCTCTCGGCTCAGACGGTGCAGGGATTCGCCAATATCGGCAATGGAGGCTTCGAGCTGGGAGGATACAGCCATAGCCGATTGCAGACGGTTCAAAATATCCCGCATCTGTTCCTGGTAGCGGGCCTCAAACTCCATAGGATCCATACTTGCAAAGCCCTTTTAAGAGGTGACGACCTGGAACATTGACGTAACGATAAATACAAAGGTGCTGAGGGCAATTCCATGCTTTTAGATGGCCTGGACAGACCGTGGATTCCCAGTATCATTAAACCTTAAAGGACGAATAAATACCTTTGAATCAGTAATAATGCGGAGGCGGCAAAAAGTTCTTCCTTTTCTCACCCAATCATGTTGTTGCCATGATGATGATGCCGTGCCCCCAAGGAAAGACGCGCCGATAGTCAGGGAGCAGTACCCCTGGATTCAACCGGGGCGTTATCCTGAACAATATCGTCAAGCCCCCTTGTCTTGCTGTGACCGCTACGGTGCCCACTCCCCTCATGAACGACGCGGATCGCCTGGAGACGCGCCTGAAGGAGATCCCCAAGGAGCCGGGGGTCTACTTTATGAAGGACAGCCGCGACCAAATTTTGTACATTGGCAAGTCCAAGTGTTTGCGCAATCGGGTGCGGTCGTATTTTCGGGATCTCCACAACCACGCCCCCCGCATTGCCATGATGGTGATGCAGGTGATGGATATCGAAATCATCGTCACCGATACCGAATCTGAAGCCCTGGCCCTAGAAGCGAACCTGATCAAGCACCATCAGCCCCACTTCAATGTGCTGCTGAAGGACGACAAAAAGTATCCCTACCTCTGCGTCACTTGGTCGGAGGAATATCCCCGCATTTTCATCACCCGCAAGCGCCTCAAGCACAGCAAGGATAGGTATTACGGCCCCTATGTGGATGTGGGTCTTCTCCGCAGCACCCTGAGCCTGGTGAAGCGCATCTTCCCATTGCGCCAGCGGCCCCAACCCGTCCACAAAAATCGCCCCTGTTTAAACTACGACATTGGCCGCTGTCCTGGGGTGTGCCAACGGCTAATTTCCCCGGAGGACTACCGCAAAACCCTGCAACGGGTAGTGATGGTCTTCCAAGGGCGCACCACGGAACTGGTGGATATTTTGACCACTCACATGGAGAAAGCCGCCGAGGAGTTGAAGTTTGAACAGGCGGCCCACCTGCGGGATCAAATTCGCGGGTTAGAACGGCTCTGTGCCGACCAAAAGGTGGCCCTGCCCGACGACACCGTCTCGCGGGATGCCATTGCCCTAGCGGCAGACGACAAACACGCCTGCGTGCAAATTTTCCAGGTGCGGGCGGGTCGCCTTGTCGGACGGCTGGGCTTTGTGGCCGATGCTGAGGCAGGCAGTCTCGGCACGATTTTGCAACGGGTGCTGGAAAACCATTACCAAACCGTCGATCCGGTGGAAATTCCCTCGGTGATTTTGGCCCAGCACCCCCTACCCGAAGCGGAAATTTTGGCGGACTACCTCAGCCAGCGGCGGGGGCGCAAAGTCACCATCGAAGTACCTCAGCGCCAGGTCAAGGCCGACCTGATCGACATGGTGGAGCGCAACGCCCAGTACGAACTGGCCCGCACCCAGGCCGTCGCCGACCGCACTTTGCAATCCCTTCAGGATCTGGCGGTGGTGCTCGATTTGCCCGACCTGCCCAAGCGCATCGAAGGCTATGACATTTCCCACATCCAGGGTTCCGATGCCGTCGCCTCCCAAGTCGTCTTTGTAGATGGCCTACCCGCCAAGCAGCACTACCGCCACTACAAAATCAAAAATCCCGAGGTGCGATCCGGCCACTCCGATGACTTTGCCAGCATGGCCGAGGTGATTCGTCGCCGCTTTCGTCGCTATGCCGCCAATCCCGACCTGCCTCGTTTGGGCAACCCCGACTGGCCCGACCTGGTGATGATCGACGGCGGCAAGGGCCAACTCTCCGCCGTGGTCGAAGTCCTCAAGGATCTCAATTTGCTGCAAGATCTCAACGTGGTCAGCCTCGCCAAAAAGCGCGAAGAGATCTTTCTACCGGGGGAATCCACCCCCCTGACCACCGAAGCCGAACAGCCCGGAGTCCAGCTTTTGCGCCGTTTACGGGACGAAGCCCACCGCTTCGCCATCAGCTTCCATCGCCAAAAACGCACGGAACGAATGCGCCGCTCCCGCCTGTCAGATATTCCCGGCCTCGGCCACCACCGCCAAAAAGAACTCCTCGCCGCCTTCCGATCCATCGACTACATCCGTGAAGCCAGCCCTGAACAACTGGCCACCGTTCCCGGCATTGGCCCCCAACTGGCCCAGACCATTTACACCTATTTCCACCCCCAGGCCGTAACCAGTGAGGAAATAGAAGCCTCCGCCTCCTTAGATCCAGGCGTTGATATCTTAGATTCCACCTCCATAACCCAGACGGGATAGGGCGGTCAATTTCGCCAAGGCCAGCGAGTGCCCATTTCCGTTGCCGCTGACCAGACCAGGTACAGCACAAACAGCGCAACACCCATCAAAAAGAGCAGGAAATCATCGGGCATGGGCTAGGCTCCAATAGGCTCCAAAACGGTACTCTCTCCATCCAGAGGGGAGACAGAAGACGGAATTTAGCTACGCAGCGTCACTTTGAACTGCTTTTCAAGGGCGGCGCGCACCTTTTGATGGACGGGATCCACCACCTCATCGGTGAGGGTTTGATCGGGCGAACGGTACACCAGCCGGAAGGCCAAACTGCGCTGTCCTTCGGGTACAGAGGTGCCGCGATAATCATCGAACAGGGCGACGGATTCCAGCAGTTTGCCCCCCGCCTTGCGCATGGTGGCCTCCAGGGCAGACACCGCCAAATCCAGGGGCGCATAGAAGGCCAGGTCGCGGTCGCTGGCGGGGAAGGGGGAATAGGCCGCAAATTTCACGGCCTTTTGCTGGCTGGGCAGCAGGCACAGTTCCAGAGCCGACCAGTTGAGTTGGAAGACATAGACCTCCTCCGGCAGTTCTCGCTGTTGCCGCAGTTGGGGATGCAGTTGACCAAAGCGGCCTAACTCCGTCCGACCCCGTACCCAGAGGGAGGCGGTGCGCCCAGGGTGAAAGCGGGGATCTTGACTGTCGGCCCGATAGTCCACCGCTAGGCCGAGGCGTTGGAAGACGGTATCCAGAATGCCCTTAGCCTCGTACCAGGTGAGGGGCTGCTCTTGGCCGCTGTTTACCCACTGGGTAGAGCGTCCATCGCCGCCCAGGATGCCGCCCACGGCCTTGGCCTCGTGGATGCCCTGGTCGTCTTGCCAGAAGATATTGCCCAGTTCAAAGCCGTTGAGGGGGCCATTGCCCTGGTTGAGGTTGAGTTCGTAGGCGTCGATTAGGCCGTCCACCAGGTCTTGACGCAGGGCGGAATATTCCGGGAACAACGGGTTCGCCAGCACCACCTGCCGCTCGGAGATGGGCTTGGTGAGGGAATAGTGCAGCAGTTCCGTCAGCCCTGCCCCCCGGAAAGCCTCCCGCACTCGCCGCGCCAGGGCCGCTTCGGGGGAAAGCATGCCACCCACAGCGCCCTGGGGTAGGGTATCGGCAAAGTGGTTGTAACCGTAGAGGCGGGCCACTTCCTCGATCAGATCCACCTCACGCTCTAGGTCGCGGTAGCGGTAGGGGGGCACCGTCACCGCCCACACGCCTTCAGTGGTGGTGGGCGAAACCGTGCAGCCTAGGGTTTCCAGTAGAGATTGCACTTTGTCCGCAGGCAGGGGGGCGGGTTCTGGCCCCAGGTTCACCACTGGCCCCAGCAGGTGATGAACACGCTCCAGCCGCAGTTCCAGGGTGCGCTCTGGGATAGCTTGGCCGAGGGCGGTAGTGGCTATGGTTTGGGAGATCACCGTCGCCCCCGCCAGTTCCACCATTAGGTTGAGGGCGCGTTGACAGGCCAGGGACAGTTCCGCCGGGTTCACCCCCCGTTCGTAGCGGGCCGAGGCTTCGGTACGAAGACCCTGGCTGCGGGCCGATTTGCGAATCACCGCCGCGTCAAAGTAGGCCGCTTCCAGGACGACGGCCTGGGTGGCGTTGCTAACTTCGGTGTCTTCGCCGCCCATCACCCCGGCTAGGGCCACCGGGGCATCGTGGGCGGTGATCACCAGGGTTTCGGGGGCTAGGGCGCGCTCTTGGCTGTCCAGCGTCGTTAGGGTTTCGTCGGGACGGGCGTAGCGTACCCCTAGGGTCAACTCGCCGCTGCCCAGCTTCGCCAGTTGATCGCGGTCGAAGGCGTGGAGGGGTTGGCCCCACTCCAGCAGCACGTAGTTGGTGATGTCTACCACATTATTAATGGGACGAGTGCCCGCCGCCTGAAGCCGCGCCTGGAGCCACTGGGGTGAGGGGCCAAGGTCGATGCCCTCTAGGACGGTGCCGATGTAGATGGGGCAAGCTTTTTCGTCCGGCAGGTCAAGGTTGACGGCGGCTTTGGGATTCGTAAACGTGGGAGCCTGGGTGGGGGGCAGGTGCAGCGGTGCCCCGGTGATGGCGGCCACCTCACGGGCCAAACCTACCATACTGAGGGCGTCGGCTCGGTTGGCGGTGGAGGTGACATCCAAAATCACGTCGTCTAGCCCCAGGAGAGGCCGCACGTCTTGGCCCACAGTCAAATCAGCCTGATCGAACATGTGGATGCCCTCAGAATCCTTCTCTAGCCCCAGTTCCGACAGGGAGCAAATCATCCCCGCCGAGGGCACCCCACGCAGTTGGCGAGGTTTGATGGTGAGATCCACCTTGGGCAGGTAGGTGTTGACGGTGGCCACGGCGACGTAAATATCCGCCCGCACATTGGCCGCGCCGCAAACGATGGTGGAGGGTTCCGCCGCGCCAATATCCACGGTGCAAACGCTCAGTTTCTCGGCGTCGGGGTGAGACACCCGCTCCAGCACTCGACCCACCACCACGCCATCGGCCCAGGTGCGGCGATCTTCAATGTCTTCCACCTCAAACCCTGCCATGGTCAGCGCTTCGGCCAGTGCCTCCGGGGTGAGATCAACGCTCACGAGGTCATTCAACCAGTTCAGAGAAATACGCATGGTGGGAGATGTCAGTAAATTCGGTGCAGGTAAGTTGTGGTGCAGGGAATTCGGTACCGGAAATACGGCACCGGATGGCGCTCAATCGCCCAAATATTCTACCCCTTCGCTGCCCGCAGAATCGCCAGGTTTGGGCAACCGCCTACCTTGGCAATCCCCACGGGATACGGCCAACGGCACGGACGGATCACGACCTACACCGCACCCAACCACGGAGCCCGTCAAGCGGGCTGGTCTAGCTTGGGGGTTCTGATTGTTGCGAAGTTTGTATCGCCACGGCGTCGGCATCACGCAAAAACACCATACTCAATCGCCAAAATCCCTACTACCATTGGAATAGCGGTTCATGGAACCCCGCCCGCCATGGTTAATATGCTCACCACAGATTGGGTGCCCAACCTCGCTTCAGGTCGCCGCCCCCGCTTCTCGATTTTCCCGAACCCCCTCTCCCCCAAACCCAACCCCTCAGCACCCGCCATCTCGGTGCATCCGGTCTCTGCGTCTGTGCATCTGAAGGATCTGCCAAAGGAGACGGATCACGATCCTGTCTTCCAGGAAAGATCTGGTTCTCAAATAATGTATTCAAGGACTACGGTTTCGGAGACCAATGAAATCACAAAAAACAGCCTAGAAGAAGAACCCACCGAAGTCCAGCTCACCCTACCCGTGGACGAACCAGAGCCCAGCCCCCCTGACATTTCCCCCATCACCCTAGGGCTGGCCACCCAGGATGTGCGCACGGTGCTGCGGGAACAAAACGAGCAAAGCCAAATCCTCACTACCAAGCTGAATATTTTGTTTGTGGCCAACAGTGCGCTACTCACCAGCCTCAGCATTTCTCGCCTATTGGTGAGTGGAAATTTGTTTAGCTTGGCGGAAATTTTTGGATTTTTAATCAGCTTTTCCCTACTAATGCGGGCTTTTTTACCTCGCCAAGTAGCCGTCACACCTAATTTAGAAGACAGCACCTTTTTAGAACGCTATCTGGCCCTTAGTGCCCAAGACTATCAACTGCAAATGTTGGTGAACTTGGCAGAAACCTACAACGCCAACAAACAGCGCCTAGAGGATGTTTCCCAGGGCTTGAAATACGCCGCCTACACCATCTGGACAACAACTGCTATTATGCTGATTAACATCGTTGTGGTTTATATCACCAAAAGTTTACAAGCACCGATGCTCTAGGGCGTTATCGTTATTGATTTAGGGTCTTGCCTATGGCCTCCTCTGACCTAATAGACAGCCACCGAGCCTCTGAGAGCGTTTCCGCCCAGGCCGACTCCTTGGCCGCAGAATCCGCAGAATCCAATCAAGGGGGCAATGATCCTGGCGATACGGTGACCGAAAAGCGTGTTGCTTTGCCCAAGCCCGATACCAACAACATCACGGTGCTTACCGAAAGCTTACCCAACGACCCCATCCTGCCCTGGCACCACTTCGATTCTCCCTGGCTAGACAAGGAAGAACCCACCGCCGAAGAACCACCCGAGGAAGAAATCCCGTCCACCGATGACAACCACCACGAACAGCTTTCTTTGGCTTTGGATGAGGTTTCCGAGTCAGAGGCAGTACCTAGGCAGAGTGAAGCTAATAGTGATTCACTGAATGCTGATCCGATACCGTAGTCTCGCTATTCTTCACGGGCTAAACTATCCTAAAACCGCGCAATAATGACGGATGCTACGCCGCTAAAGCAGATAATTTGCGAAGCCTTTTGCGACGTTGAATATCCCGGTGACGGATACTTAAAGGGCAGCAACGAGGGCGAAGAACCTTATCTTTTGAAAGACGAATTTCAAGGTAAAACAAACTGGCAAATTTTGGATGCAGCTTTCCTTGATCAGGCTCCCGATGGCTACGCTTCGGCCCTCAGTTTTTTCTCCGATGAAGCATTCCGTTTTTACCTACCCGCTTACCTCATTGCCGACATTGACAAGGCCCTTCAATCATCCGATCCAGCGTTTCACCTATGCTTTGGCCTAGACGATATTCATGGCCCTCAGCCTATCAATCCACGCCGCTACGGAGATCGAACCTGGTTGACTGAAAAACAGCGCAAGTTCGCCATGTTTAGCCCACCCCAAGCAGCGGCTATTGTCGCCTACTTGAAATACAAAGCCACCCAGGATGAATTTCAGCGCCCCATGATTGAGCAAGCGCTGCAAAATTACTGGTTGCAGCGCCCGTTGAGCCCTTTGTAACTTCGATCACCCTCGTAGGTAATCCCGCACATCCACGACTTTGCCCGTGATGGCGGCGGCAGCCACCATCGCCGGACTCATCAACAACGTGCGACCCGATGCGGAACCCTGGCGTCCCTTAAAGTTGCGGTTGGAGGAGGAGGCGCTGATCTGCCGTCCCTGGAGTTTGTCTGGGTTCATGGCGAGGCACATGGAGCAACCCGCTTCCCGCCATTCCAGCCCCGCAGCGGTGAAGATTTTGTCCAGTCCTTCCGCTTCGGCCTGTTGTTTCACCTGTTCAGAACCGGGCACCACAAAGGCTTTGAGCCCCTCAGCCACGGTATGCCCTTGGACAACCTTGGCGGCTTCCCGCAGGTCACTGATGCGGCCATTGGTGCAACTGCCGATGAAGCACACATTAATGGGGATGCCTTGCAAAGCCTGCCCCGGCACCAAATCCATGTAGGCAAAGGCTTCTTCGGCGAGGGCGCGTTCTCCCTCGGCAAAGCTCTCTAGGGTAGGCAGGGTTTCTTTGACGCCAATGCCCTGGCCGGGGGTGATGCCCCAGGTAACGGTGGGGGCAATGTCGGCGGCGTTGAACACCACCACATCGTCATAGACGGCATCAGCGTCGCTGCGGAGGGTGTTCCACCAGGCCACGGCCTTGTCCCAGGCTTCCCCTTGGGGGGCAAATTCGCGCCCTTGCAAATAGTCGTAGGTGGTTTGGTCGGGGTTGACGTAGCCGCACCGTGCCCCGCCTTCGATGGCCATGTTGCAGATGGTCATCCGCCCTTCCATGCTCATGGAGTCCAATGTGCTGCCCGCAAATTCGTAGGCATAGCCGACGCCACCCTTCACCCCCAAGGTGCGGATGATGTGGAGAATCACGTCCTTGGCGTAGACACCCTGGGGCAGGGTGCCGTTCACTTCAATGCGGCGCACCTTCAGCTTGCCTAGGGCTAGGGTTTGGGAGGCCAGCACATCGCGGACTTGGCTGGTGCCAATGCCAAAGGCAATCGCGCCAAAGGCTCCATGGGTGGAGGTGTGACTGTCGCCGCAGGCAATGGTCATCCCCGGCTGGGTGAGACCCTGTTCTGGCGCGATCACGTGGACGATGCCCTGGTGGCCGGAACCAATGTTGTAGAACCGAATGCCGAAATCCTGACAGTTGTGCTCCAGCGCCTGCATCATCGCCTCGGCGAGGGGGTCGGCAAAGGGGCGGGCCTGGTTTTCCGTGGGAACGATGTGATCCACCGTGGCCACCGTGCGCTGGGGATAGATTACGGGCAGGTTGCGCTCCCGCAGCATGGCAAAGGCTTGGGGGCTGGTGACTTCGTGAACCAGGTGCAGACCAATAAAAAGCTGAGTTTGGCCAGAGGGCAGGGTGCCCACGGTGTGCAGATCCCAAACTTTGTCGAACAGCGTACCCTTGCTCATAGCTAACCCAGTGTGATGGCGTAAACGGCTGGATCACGGCGATCCAAAAGACTCTTTAATTTTAACTTACCAGCATTAGGCGGCGGGCGCGGGCAGGGGAAGCCCTCCCTAGGGGCTAGGGCTGAGGCGTTGAATTTGCTCCGTGAAGTAATCCTGACGGTGGTGGAGTTGCTGGGCGAGGGCTAATCCTTCGGTGTAGGCTTGCAGTGCCCTGGCGGGGTTATCGAATTGTTCGTAGAGTTGGCCCAGGTGGTCGAAGGTGTCCATTAGGCCAAAGGCATCGAGGGCTTGCCGTTCCACCGCCAAGAGTTGTTGGTAGAGATAGTCCACGTCGGGCCATTGCTCCAATTGGCGATAAAGGCTGGCTAACCCACGCAGGGTTTGGGCGGCGATTTCAAACTGTTCGCCTTCGATGGCGTTGGTGTAGGCCACCTGATATTGGCGCGACGCGGATTCTAGATCGCCCACCCGCTGATAGTTTTGGGCCATGACGTACTGAAGCTCGGCCACCTGGTTCCAGCGGGTTTCGTCGGATCGATAGAGGACGAGTAGCTGTTGTTGGGCGGCTAGGGCGTCTGTAAATTGCTGGGCAAATTCCAGGTTTTCAATCTGCCCCACCAAATAGCGAATCCGGTCGTCATCCCCAGTGGCTGAGGGCTGATCCGTCACGACTCCCACCAGTTCGCCATAGGTGGCTGCGGCCTCTGGAAAATAAAACCACTCGGCATAGAGCAAAGCCAGGGCTTCAAGCTGGGCTCGGTATTCCTGGCCATCCCCCCGCTCCAGGGCCGCATCAGACAAGGTATGACGAAGATCCGCTGCGGCCTCCACATCGCCCAGGGTGATGTAGATGGAGGTTATGCGATCCA
Organism: Nodosilinea sp.; assembly: GCA_040396995.1. Taxonomy (GTDB): domain Bacteria; phylum Cyanobacteriota; class Cyanobacteriia; order Phormidesmidales; family Phormidesmidaceae; genus Nodosilinea. The sequence goes on from JBBAWV010000014.1 coordinate 18,965, forward strand.
GCCGTTCCCGATCCTGATGCTGGGTGAGGTCGAGGCCAGGGGCAATGTGATCCAATCGGGCCGAGAGCAGTTGCAACTCACGGGTGGCGCTCCTGTCCCGCAACCACTGGGCCACCCGGTCGATGGCCTCCAGTTCTGCATCGAGGCCCAACAACCGCCGCAGCCGCACCTCCCGCATCCAGAGTTCCTGGGCGGCGTCGGCATCATCCGCCTCCGCTAAAGCCTCTGCCTCACGGGCCAGTTGATCCAACGCCTGCTCCAGGGTCAACAACTCTAGGGGACTGAGTGGCCGATCCACCGTGGGCGTTGGCAGTAGTGGATCGCGAGGATTATCCATTAAGGGATCCGCCAAGAATCGATCCCGCACCTCAGGTCGCAACGCCTGGGCCAGCGCCGGAGATCCTAACCCGAGGCGGATAGGGGCATCTAGGGCAATCAGCCCAGACCAGCCGCAAGTCAGCACCACCAGACCCAGGATTCGCCAAGGGGCAGGGACTTGGAGCCAACCCTGGCGCTGACGAACACCCCAAGAAAATAGATAGGACACAGCGACAACCCCAATCAGCGTTTTGATCCTATTACGTCCATAGCCATGCTGAAGCAAGCGCGAACCACGACAGCCCACTGTCACCCCTCCAACCCCTAATCACCAGCGACCAACCCCCAGCAACCCAGCAAGCAAGTATGACAACCCCTTAACATCTCCCTCAAGCGCGTCGATGGGGGTACCGAGGTAATGTACCCTAAAGATTCTGTGACGACCTGTCGTTACCGTTGGTAATCCTTCGTCATACCCAGTCACCTTCGTTTACAGACCATGCCATCCCTCGCCTCCCCCGCTGTTTCGGCTACCCCCCGCACCATTCGCATCGTGTCTCGCAAGAGCCAGTTGGCGCTGATTCAAACCCACTGGGTGCGCGACGAGCTTCAGCGGCATTTTCCCGAATTCCAGTTCGAGGTGGTGACCATGGACACCCAGGGCGACAAGGTGCTGGATGTGTCCCTCTCCAAAATTGGCGATAAGGGGCTGTTTACTCAAGAACTCGAAGATTCTATGCTGCGGGGCGACAGCGACTTTGCCGTGCATTCCCTCAAGGATTTGCCCACCCGCCTGCCCGAAGGCTTGATGCTGGGCTGCATCACCGAGCGGGAGGATCCCGCCGATGCCCTCGTCGTCCACGAGCGCCACAAGGACAAAACCCTCGCCACCCTGCCGGAAGGAGCGGTGATTGGTACCTCCTCCCTGCGGCGCTTGGCCCAACTGCGCCACCACTACCCCCACCTAGCCTTCAAAGATATTCGCGGCAACCTCAATACCCGTCTGCGCAAGCTGGACGAGGGCGAGTACGACGGCATCATCCTCGCGGCGGCGGGGCTGCACCGCATGGATATGGACGACCGCATCCACGAACTGCTTCCCGCCGAGATTTCCCTCCACGCCGTGGGTCAGGGAGCGTTGGGGATTGAGTGCCGCACGGGCGACGAGGACATTCTCTCTCTGCTGAGCGTGTTGTCCCATGCACCCACCACCGCCCGCTGTTTGGCAGAACGAGCCTTCCTGCGGGAACTGGAGGGCGGTTGCCAAGTGCCCATCGGCGTCAACACAGTGCTAGATGGCGACACCCTCACCCTCACCGGACTCGTGGCTAGTTTGGACGGGCAGCAATTGATTAAAGACACCGTGCAAGGCTCCACCGCCACCGCTGAAGCCTTGGGCACTCAACTGGCCCAAACCCTGCGTAGCCAAGGAGCCCAGGCCATCCTCGACGAAATCAATGCCACCAACCGGGCCTAGGGCTCAGCCGTAGGGGCGCAGGGAATTGGTCGGTATGGGGACAGCCGTGCCCATCTCAGCCGTTGGTGGGCCAAGCATGTAGCGATCATTTGGCAACGATTTCACAACTCAGTGTGCCGAAATTTTTCCCATGAAGTAAGCTTAACGGCAAGTGTTCAGGAGAAGACACATGAACAGCGTACGGCGTTGGATGGGGAATGCAGCATTCGCTTCGCTGCTAGCGGTCACGGTGGCGGGAGTCGGGTCTGCCCTACGTCCAGAGACAGCTCAAGCCCAGGTCGCCTACGGTAGCTATGTCGGTTTGGGGGCTGCGGTCGGTTTCACTGATGATGCGGCCACCGGACAAGGTAGCGGCATTCAGGGGGTTATTGCCGGACGCTATCGGTTCCTAACTATGCCCATTTCTGCCCGTGCCCAAGCCTTTGTCTTTGGCGACAGCTTTGCGGTGGTGCCCACAGTTTCCTACGACTTCCCCCTCAGTTGGAACGCCGATGCCTACCTTGGGGCCGGAATCTCTATCCCCAGCGGCGGCAACACCCCTAGCGTGGTAGGCGACAAAACCGCCTTCGTCTTGCAACCTGGGATAGACTACATGTTCCCCAATAGCAACCTGGTGGCCTTTGGGAATGCCATATTTGCCTTCGATGCCTACCGCAATGGTGGCAACACCGCAATTTCGGTTCAGGGCGGTGTGGGGATGCAGTTCTAGGCCCGCCCGACAGTCTACATCCACTCCCCCAGGAAAATCCACTAAACTCATTCCTAATGGTGTTCACCCTAGGCGAGGGTAAGGATTAACCTGTGCCGTCAGTTATTGGGATTCTCTCGTTTATTATTATCGGCTACTTGATTAGCTCAGTGCGCATCATCAACCAGGGCGAAGAGGCGCTGGTGGAACGTCTTGGTCGTTACCACCGCAAGCTCAAGCCCGGTTTGAACTTTATCGTGCCGACGCTAGACTACATTCGCCTAAAAGACAGCGTACGGGAACGCATCCTCGACGTAGCCAAGCAAGGGGCAATCACCAAGGACAACGTATCCCTAGAGGTGGATGCGGTGGTGTATTGGCGCATCCTGGAGTTGGAACTCACCTACTACGCCATCGAAGACGTAGAAAAGGCGATTCAGGAATTGGTGATTACCACCCTGCGCTCGGAAATTGGGAAAATGGAGTTTGAGAACACCTTTTCCTCCCGCGACGAACTGAACCGGGCGCTGCTCTCTCAACTGGATGAAGCGACGGAACCCTGGGGCGTGAAGGTGACACGGGTGGAGGTACAGGAAATTGTGCCCCCCGAAGAGGTGCGCCGCTCCATGCAGAAGCAGCAGGCCGCCGAACTGGAACGACGGGCCACCGTCCTCAAAGCCCAGGGAGATCAGGAGGCCGCCATCAAACGGGCCGAGGCCACGGTGCGATCCATCCAAATGCTGTCTGACGCCCTCCAACAGCGGGAAAATGGCCCTAGCATCCTGCAATTTTTGATTGCCCAAGACTATGTGGAAGCCAACCAAAAACTGGGGGCCAGCGAAAACTCCAAGGTTGTCTTCATGGATCCTAAAAACCTAACCGAAGGCCTTGCCCGCCTGATCGAACCCGATCCGCCAAGTAAACCCAAATCCGGTGACGACGACTTCCCCAGCCGCCGCCGTCGTTCCGCTCCCTAGGGCATTGGCTGAGTTGATGCCGATGGGTTATGCTCCTAACCGCTGTGCTATAATCAAAAACCCTGGCACAAATTCATTCTTAGAGAACGAAATATCCCATGACTCTGTTGCAAGCGCGCAAGCAGGAAATTATTTCCGACTACCAAGTTCACGAAACCGACACCGGATCTGCCGATCTTCAGATCGCGATGTTGACCGAGCGTATCAATCGCCTCAGCGCTCACCTGCAAAAAAACAAGAAAGACTACTCTTCTCGCCGTGGTCTGCTGAAGATGATTGGCCACCGCAAGCAGCTGATGGCCTACCTTCAAAAGCAAGACAGCGACCGCTATCGGGCGCTGATCCAAAAGCTAGGTATTCGCGGCTAGACTCACAACAACTCCGTGCTTAGCAACGGGAGCTTGGGTACTGGCTAGGATTTAAACTAGGTCAAGGGATAGGATCTCTTGACCTAGTTTGATGTAACAACGTTAGGTTTTGGAACGCAATGGCTCCAGATTCTTCCCGCAAGCGCCTGCCCTTTGAACCGGGCAAGAAAGGTAAGGGGGCTAGTGCGGCCTCTGAACCTGCCAAGTCTACGACCACTAAGGGCAAGCCAGACAAGCCCCAGGGCAAGGCATCCCCCAGCGATGCTAACTCGATTTCTCCAGCCGCAGCGGCCAAGGCCAAGGCCATTAGCGATAGGGCGAAGGCTAGGGCCGAGAAGAAAGCCCAAGCCCAGCAACGAGCCGCCGCCACGGCCATTCCAGAGGTCGTTAGCCAGCGGATGCTGCGCCGGATGTTGGTCTTTTCGGGCATTCCCACCTTTTTGGGGGTGGCGACCTTTTTTGTCAGCTATGGGCTGATTGTGAAGGGCAATGTTGATCTGCCGCCCTATGCCGTGTTGTTGGTCACCCTAGGCTGCTTTGGCCTGGGGGTGCTAGGTCTCACCTATGGGGTGCTCTCCGCCTCCTGGGATGAGGATCGCCCTGGCGACTGGCTGGGGATCGCGGAATTTCAGGTCAACTTTGGCCGTATGACCAGCGCCTGGGGCCAAAAATCTAAGGGGTAGGCCAACGGGAAGGGTTAACCCTTAGGGACAAACCTAGGAGCGATCCGGGGGGGCCTGGGCTTGGATGAGTTGGTTAATTTGGGCTTCCATGGCCCTCAACATATTACTGACGGCCAGCAGGGTTGCTGTGGGCGGTTTGTCCTTGGGGAGGCTTTGACAGGAACGGTCGCGAATGGCGTGGATGCGTTGCTGTAGGGTTTGGGCAATGCCGAGAGCATCTCGGCCCAATTGCTCAATCTGCTGTTGTTGATAAAACTTGAGCGCCGCCCCTCGCAGGACTTGCAAGGTGGCTTCTTCCCCATGGGAACCAGCAATAATTCGGAGGCGTAGCAGCACCCGCTCCTGGTGATACAGGCGTTCGACTTCCACCTGCTTGGTTGTGGTGACAGGCAGCAGTGACAGGTGGGTGAGCCGTTTGAGTTCGTTGATGACACTCTGAAAGAGATCCAGACTGAGATCGTCAATCACCGACTGCAAGACCCCATCCTGGCTGCATAGCACTTTGCCCCCGTGGGCCTGCCGCTCAAAATAGAGGCGACCAATGCCCTCTCTAAGCACCTGCTGAACCAAAGCCTGCATCAACGCCTTGGGCGACATCGACGCAATATCGCCTATCCCGCCATCGGCATCAACGGCATCGAGGTCAAGCTGAAGGGGAGATAAGGCCGCCTGGGGAGCCTTGGGCAGCGACGGTATGGCGGGGACTGCTGGGGGCGGGGCATGGGTTGCCGGGGGTGGGCTAGACGCCGCCGAGATCGCGGTAATTTCCGTGGGGCTATCAACGACAAAGGTGGCGAACTCGCTATTGGCACCCGGGGGTAGAGAGGTGGGCCAAGCGGGCGTTTGCCCTGACCGAAGCGGGCTTTTCTGTTGCTTGATCTTGGCGGCATAGCTGAGGTACTTCGACAGCATTTGCCGATGCCAATCGGAGTCAACGGGACAAACCACAACGGAATATTTGATGTAGGAGACCTGTCGTCGCACATACTCTAGGGCTATTGCGTCCGTGGGGTCTACCATGCCCAGATTAAGGTGTCCGGCTTCGATGGAAAGAGGAATGATTTGGTGAAATAAACAGGCTTCAAAAGGCAAAATGCTGTCCACCAAGGACAACATTTGATCCACATTGACACGCTGATCCAGCGCCCCATCGTTGCTCTGGGCAGGAAAGCCGATCTCCTCGAATGGTACCGGGGCATTGAGTTCCGGCATGGCTCTACTGTAAAGAAGACGATTGTAGGGAAAACTACGTTGATCTAGGGGCACACCTTACCTACCTATCCTAGGAGGTATCCCCCAAACTGGCGACCCCTACACGCGAAACGTTACTAAACCCCCAAGGCTAGGCACGGAGATCCTGTGCCTGAAGGTAGATCTTCACCCACTGTCCCTGTACGTGCCTGGGTTTGAGCCCTAGGTGTTGGGCGATCTCCTCTAGGGATTGGTCGGTTCGGGCATATTCAAGAATCTGCTGTTGTTCGGCGGACAACTGCTGCCAGAAGGTTTGCCACTGGGTTGGGGTGAGGCCAAAGCTATGATCTTGGAGCGAGGTTTTGAGCCAGTGAAGTACCAGGGCGGGCTGCTCTTTAAGGGCAAAAATTTTCAGGGCGTGGTAGCTGATTTTTTCTCGCAGACGATAGACCTGCTGCACGGGCAAATCCATCCTCTGGGCAATTTGTTCCTGGGAAAACCCTTGCAAATGCAACTCCAGCCACCGCACGGACTCTCCATTCAAGTGGCGGTGTAAGTAGGTGATCAGCGAGTCCTTTACCTGCTGGCGCTGTACCTGCTGCTCGAGATCCTGCTGCCCCTCTAGATACTGGTTCCAGGCTTCGCCATCGAGCAAGTTGAGGGCATCGTCGCCACCGTCGGGGGCAATTTCATCGGACACCAGACGAATTAAGGTTCCAGTGGGAACCTGGGTCATGCCGCCCCGCTGGCTGCGGCGCAGGTAGTTCACAAAGCGGTACATGATCAAGGGCTGATTGCGAATGGGCCGCAGGCAATATTCCTCCAGACTGGCTAGCATCAGCAGGTTTCGCAATCGGGCCTGATCGGTGCAGGTGCTAATTCGCTGGATTTCCTGGCCCAGGTAGCGATCACTGCGCATCATTTCCTGCACCACCTCCTGCACCACATCCACCACGGTGCGGCGACGGTCGCGACTGAGGGCAATCCAAGTGCTAATTTTGTTGCGAATTAAAAAGAGCCCGCTGAGGCGCTGAATCAACCGACGATACCCCTGCTCTGGCCCCACCCCCCAATAGCGCTGCTGCAAAATGCGATAACGGTAGGCGATGGCCTGCTGAGCCACGCTAGTCTGCTCCGGCGAGAAAGCCTCCCAGCGATCCGGCGGATGCCCTAACAACCAGCCCAAAACCCCCTGATATACCTCCTCTGGCTGGTCAGGATAATCCACCCTTACCCGCGACAGCCACTGATCAGCCACCTTGTCTGCCATATTCATGAACTTGCGATCCTTCCTGCACCACCTAAGGCCAACGGTAGGCTTTCATCTTAATCGCTGTGCTCCCCATGTTCCTCTCCCTTCGGCCTGGGCAGACACGGTGCAGGGCACTAAGATTGATTAACTTTATTAAAACTTCATATTAACAGGTACCCTTCAAAGTTTTGGCAAAGCTACTTCATACCGTCACGGATCCTTCCGGACAAAACCTTATAGTCTCCCTTACAACCTATGTAGATATACGGTGGTACACCCGTCTTGGTAGCCATCTATCTAAGAAATGCTTCGTCAAGCCACAGGACTACGTAGGTCATCGTTAGCCCGCTGCTAGGCTCCCCTAGTATTCACGATTTTCACCCGATTGCGGCCTTTCCTAGCCGAGTTGCGCTGCAACTGGTTGCCAATGATCGAATAACGATAACGCTTAAATAACAGGGTCTCTCATGCTGTCACTTCACCGTGAACCAATTACCGAATCGCCGCTGCTTCGACACCATCCCTCCGTCACCTGCACCATTAAGCGCTCCCTCGATATTCTAGGCGCTCTGGTGGGGTTGGGCCTGCTAGCCATCATTGGTCTACCCATTGCCCTAGCCATCAGGCTGGACAGCCCCGGCCCAGTGCTGTACTCCCAAGAACGCTACGGCCTGAAGGGTAAGCCTTTTCGGATTTGGAAATTCCGCTCCATGGTGCAAAACGCAGATGCCCTAAAATCCTCGGTCACCAACCAAGCCCAAGGGCTCATCTTCAAAAACGACTCCGATCCTCGTATCACCCGTGTGGGGCGCATTCTGCGTAAAACCAGTCTGGATGAGTTTCCCCAATTTTGGAACGTGCTACGCGGCGAAATGAGCCTCGTCGGTACCCGCCCCCCTACTGCGGATGAAGTGTCGCGCTACCGTCCCCACCACTGGAAGCGTCTCAACGTGAAGCCTGGGCTAACCGGACAGTGGCAGGTGAGTGGACGTTCCGCCATCAAGGATTTTGAGGAAATCGTCAAGCTTGATATGATCTACCAGCGCATTTGGTCGCCCTGGTACGACCTCAAGCTGATTCTGCAAACCGTGACGGTTCTGATCAATCGCAAAGGCGCTTACTAAGACATCGGCATATAGCGGGTTTTACTCGAATGAATTACACCGCTGAGATCCCCCTAGCCCCCCTTACATAGGTCTCTATCCCGCTTTGTACCGAGGGTTGATCCCCCCTCCCCCTATTGGAAAGGAGCCGGAGTCAGTCAAAGTCCCCCTTTTCAAGGGGAATTCAGGGGGATCGTTCAGACTGTGATTGGGAAAGTCAAGATGTGTATAAACAGTAGCCCTGAGTGAGAGGGGTTCTGAATCCAGATCCCCTTATCCCTAGAGAGAAGGGGTTGGGCGATGAGGCCAAAGGCTGGACGTTTTATTCGTTGGATTACTTTAAAACCCCCGGTTTCTCGCCTCGCCCCTAGGGGCACAGTTCCCTTAGGGCCACCACACAGAAACCGGGGGTTTTGTCATGAAAGCTTAGGCTAGCCCCATCAGGCGAGATCTCGGTTGGAGGCTCTCCATTTGGCGCAATTCTTCGTAAAGCGCCTTTTCCCGATCACTCAATCGCGTGGGAATCACGACCTCAAGTTCGATAATCAAGTCCCCCCGCTCTTGGCCAATGGGATAGCCCCGCCCCACCAAGCGTATGCGCTGACCCGTTTGTGCTCCCTGGGGAAGCGTCGTGCGCTGGGGGCCATCGAGGGTGGGAATTTCAATGGTGCTTCCGAGGGCGGCTTCGCTGGGGGTAATGGGCAAACGGCAGAAAATATCGCTGCCCTGAAGCTTAAACAGCGGGTGAGGCTCCACCTCAATGCGGAGGTACAGGTTGCCGCCGCCCACGCCCTGACCCCGCAGGCGAATCCGCTGCCCTGTCACCATGCCAGGGGGCATCTGCACTTCCAGAGAACGGCCATCCTCTAGACGAATCCGCTCCCGTCCACCCCGAAAGGCTTTTTCCAGGGGAACGGTGAGGTTCGCTTCGGCATCGCGGCGTCCCCCTCGGCGGGGTTCTGGCGGCGGGGGAGCGTTATATTCCGGCTCACGGGCATAGGCTGATGCATCTACCGTGGCCTGGGCCGAATCAGCGCGACGGTTCAAGAGTTGATCAACGAAGTTGTTGAAGTCCGGAAATTCCCCAAAGCCAAAGTCTTCTAGGGAAATCCGCCCGCCGCTGCGATTGGGTGCGGTCTCACGGGTTGCTGCCGCTTCAGGCTGTCGCTGAAATCCCTTTTGCTTCCAGTATTGGCTAAACCGTTCGTACTGCGCCCGCTTGTCGGTGTCAGACAGGATCTCGTAGGCTTCCCCCAGCAGCTTAAACTTTTCCTCGGCCACCTGGTCGCCGGGGTTGAGGTCGGGGTGATACTGGCGGGCTAATTGGCGGTAGGCCTGCTTGATGGTGCTAAAGTCAGCCTCCCTCGAAACTCCCAGAATCTCGTAGTAGTTCCGAAAGTTTTGCATACCGAGTATTGAAGGATAAAAGGAAGGGGCGATGGAAAGCGGATGATCCTAGACCCATTCGTCTTGGCTGGCCCAGTTATTACCGTAGTCGGAATCGGGTTGCCGGGGAGGAGGGCTGGGCCGACGCGGTTCGCGCCAGGTGTCTTCTGGGGCGCTAGGCTGCGGATTTGAACGCCGATTCCCAGCGCTAGGTTCGGCCCAGGGATCGTCGTCCCAATTATCAACCCCTGATTCTGAACCACGGGGGGCCACGGGCGGAATAGACATCCCGGTACCATTGGCGGGCGGGGTCGGGCTAGGGCCGTAGCCCGGATCGGGGCGAGCGGTGGGTCGGGGTGTTGTGTCACCCCCGAAGTCACTATCGGGCCGCGTTTGGGGCCGTGCCTCAGGGGGCGATGGTCTCCGGTTGGTGGGAGGTTCGCTGTCGCCATAACCGGCCTCTCGCCCAGGGTAGGACGGGGCCGGACGGCTATTCTCCCTAGGCGCAGGGGGACGTTCGTTGCGGGGAGCGGCGGGGCGATCTGACCAACTTGGTTCTCGATTGGCGGATCGATCCGAGGGATTGGGCACATAAGGATCGGCACTGCGTCCCTGGCCGTAGCCCGGTTCTGGGGATGGGGGACGGTTCCCATAGCGATCCCCCGAACGGCTCGCATCGAAGGTGGAACCCTGGTCGTAGCGAGAATCCTGGTAGCCACGGCGACCATAGCCCGGATTGTCGTTAATGCCGGGGCGGTTGTCGTAGCGGGGGCGATTATCCACGGGTCGGTTATCCACGGGTCGGTTATCGGCGGGTCGGTTATCGGCGGGTCGGTTATCGTACCCCTGACGGCCATAGCCCGAATTGGGGTAGGTGTCGTAGGCTCCGCCGCCGTAGGTGGGTCTGTTGCCGCCGTAGCTGGGTTGACCATAGCTGGGCGAGTTGTAATTCGGCGATTGGCCGTAACTGGGGGGCTGACCGTAGCTTTGGCCCCCTCGGCTGCGGCTGTCGTAGTCCCAGTCGTCGTCCCAGTTGCCCCAGGAACCGCCCTGGTAGCCGTAGTTGGGGCGGGCGTCGAGGTCGTCGTCGAAGGAGAAGGTTTTCTTCAGGGTGTTGCCGATTTGGCCCAAAATGCCGCCCTCCTGCTCGTCTTCGGCTTCGTAGAGGTAGGCTTCGCGGTTGAGGTCGTAGAGTTCGTCTTGCAGTTCGGTTTGGGCAATGTCGATGCCGCGCTCATCCCCTCGTTCTAGGCCATCGCGCAGTTCTTGCACCAGGCTTTCGATGCGACGGCGACGCTCCCGGGCAAACTGCATCCCAAAATCCAACGCCACCTCCCGCAGCAGTCGCTCGGCCTGGAAGGTGAGGGCTTCGGCACGGTTGCGTTTTTCCACCCGTTCTCGCTGAAAACGGTCGGTTTCGGCAAATTCCTCCGCCTCCTGGATCATCCGCTGCACTTCGCTTTCCTCCAGGTTGGCCGCGCCTTGCACCGTCAGGCTTTGCTCACGCCCAGTGGTTTTGTCCATGGCCGAGACTTGCAAAATCCCGTTGGCATCGATATCAAAGGACACCAACACCTGGGGCACGCCACGGGGAGCAGGGGGAATCCCCATCAGCTTGAAACGGCCTAGGGATTTGTTATCCGCCGCCATTTCCCGCTCGCCCTGGAGGACGTGCACTTCTACGGAGGTTTGGTTGTTTTCCGACGTGGAGAAAATATCCGACCGCCGCACCGGAATCGTGGTGTTGCGGGGGATCACCTTTTTCATCACGCCGCCGATGGTCTCCAAGCCCAGGGACAGGGACGTGACATCCAGTAGCATAATGTCCTGCACCTCCTGGGTGAGGATGCCCGCCTGGATCGCCGCCCCCACCGCCACCGCTTCATCGGGGTTGACGTTTTGGCTAGGTTCTAGGCCAATCAGCGACCGCACTAGGTCTTGGGCCATGGGCATGCGGCTACCGCCCCCCACCAGCACCACCTCGTCAATGTCGTTGGGCGACAGGTTAGCATCGCTGATGGCCTGTTTGAGGGGGCCGCGCAAACGGCTGATCAAATCCCCACACAGCCCCTCAAACTGGGAACGGCTGAGGCGGGTTTCGATGTGTTTGGGGCCGTCCTTGGTGGCGGTGATGAAGGGCAGGCTGATTTCCGTGGTGGCCACGCCAGACAGCTCGATTTTGGCCTTTTCCGCCGCCTCGGTGAGCCGTTGCAGGGCTTGGCGATCCTTCCGCAGATCAATCCCCTCCTGCTCTAGGAACTCCTCCGCTAGCCAGGTCACGATTTTTTGGTCAAAATCCGCCCCACCCAGTTGGGTATCCCCGGCGGTGGATCGCACCTCAAACACGCCGTCGCCCACATCCAAAATGGACACATCGAAGGTGCCGCCCCCCAGGTCAAACACCAGAATGGTTTGGTTGTAGGCTTCGTCGAACCCGTAGGCCAGAGCGGCGGCGGTGGGCTCGTTTAAAATACGCTTCACATCCAGCCCAGCGATGCGTCCGGCGTTACGGGTGGCTTGGCGCTGGGTGTCGTTAAAATAGGCGGGCACCGTAATCACGGCCCCGGTGACGGGTTGGCCCAGGTAGCGGCTGGCCTCATCCGCCAGTTTCCGCAGCACCATGGCCGACAGTTCCTCCGGCGCAAAGTCTTTTTCTAGGCGCGGACAACGCACCTTCACATTGCCCACCTCGTCGCGGCGGATGGTGTAGGGCACCCGCTTAGCAGCGTCATCCAGTTCCGCATACTTGCGGCCCATGTAGCGTTTGACGCCGTAGAACGTATTTTGGGGGTTCAGCACCGACTGCCGCCGCGCCAACTGCCCCACCAGACGCTCTCCTTCCTTGCTAAAGGCCACCACCGAAGGCGTGGTACGCATCCCCTCAGCGTTGGCAATCACCACTGGCTTGCCACCTTCCATGACAGAAACAACCGAGTTGGTGGTGCCCAGGTCGATGCCAACTACTTTTCCCATTCCCTTTGGCGTCTCCTTCGTGGTCGGTCTGCAAGGTGTCAGTCTGCAATCGGTCGGTCTGCAAGGTGCTGCCAGACTAGCACCGCAAAGGCACGGCATCTGCCGCCTGACTTACATCTTTCTTAATGATAGTCTGCCATGACCTAGCCTTAAAGTTTAGCGCTTGCCCCATGGATTCGCGCTAGACAGTGGCGTCCTAGCGAATTGACACCTCACCCCTGCGGCCCCTACCGCAGTCTTGCCACTCATCCCGTCTAGTGCCCCTCCCCCGTCGAGTTGCCGTGACCACCGTGCCCCGTTGGGATTCTCTTCATCAACGCAGACCCGTGCCGTAGGCGATCACCTCTACGGCCACAATCCCTTGGCCAGAATTGCCGCTCAGTTCAGCCGTTTGCAGACGCACATTCACAACCTGATTGGCACCCCAGGCGAGGGCCGATTCTTCCATTCGCAGCATGGCCTCTCGGCGGGCGCGATCTAGCAAACTTTCGTAGGTTGAAATTTCGCCACCAATGAGGTTGATTAAACCCGCGATAAAGGTCTTGAAAAAGTCCGAAGAAATTACCACACTGCCCGTAAAGAGTTGAGCCTCTTGGACGTGGGGAAATTCTTCCTTTCCCCCCGAAACGCTAATCCCCAAGTGCTGAACGGCCTGCTCCCGTCGCTTGAGGGATTTCAGATGTTGCTGTTCTGCCTGGGTACCAAAATATAGCCCCACAATCAGCAGCGTGGCGAAGATCAGTAGCTCTATCATGACTATTCCACCCGAACCGCTGTGCCGTAGGCAAAGAGTTCCGCCGCACCCTGGGTTAACGATGACGTGGCAAATCGCACGTTAACAATGGCGTTAGCACCGCGCTGTTGAGCATCCTGAATCATGCGTTGAGTAGCCTGATCACGAGCTTCTTGAAGCAGTTCGGTATAGCCCTTGAGTTCGCCGCCCACAATGTTCTTTAAACCAGCGGCAATGTCTCGGCCAATGTGTTTTGATCGCACCGAACTTCCCTGTACTAAACCGAGGTGCTTGGTGATTGTTTTGCCAGGAACACTTTCGATATTGGTGAGAATCATGGATTGAGCCGAAGCTCTCAATGGTGCCGTCATCCCATACCGCCCTATCAACGAAGGAATCACCGCAATCCTAGCCTTTAGGCTTCGATGCCGAGAGAATTGTTAACCATTTCCCTACCATTGCTTGCAATCTGTTACAGAGTCGCGCCATATCTAATCTAAGAAAAACCCCAGACTGGAGTGGCCTGGGGCTTCGGAGGAACCCCCTGAGGGGTCGTGACCAAACTTAAAATCGGAGAGCCTGTCCCCTTAATCCTGTCGGTTGGGTGCAGCAACGCAGAACCCAACACGCGCCTAGGATTTCAGGCTAACGCACTGTGCCGCGCAGGGCTTCAGCGTTCACAGGTGCAATCAGATACAGCCGCAGCAGATCGCCCACAATGCCAAAGATTAGGGGCAATTTCCGCAGAGACTTCAGCCAGTTGGGGCCAGCCCCTTCGCTGATGTGCTTAATTTTGAGGTTGCGGGCGGCGGAACGTTCTAGGCGAGGGAAAAACTGAGGGTGATCCACATTCAAGGAAACGGGGAAGGCGCGGGCAGCGGTTTCGTTAGTTTTGCGAACGACTTGGGTGTCAAATTCCGTGGCATCTAGACCTAGCATTTCGTAGAATTTGGCCCGTTCATGCACCGTTAAACTGTGGGTCGCAAAGACAGAAAGCAGGAAAAAGCGACTCCACAAACGGCCTTTCCAGGTGTCCCACATGTGGGGCTGGGAACGAATCAGCGCCTTGAAAATATCGCCATGGCGGTTCTCGTCTTGACACCAGCTTTCAAAGTAGTTAAATAGAGGATAAAACCTGTGTTCAGGGTGCTGTTCCAAGTGTCGAAAAATTAGAATGTAACGCCAGTAGCCAATCTTTTCTGAGAGGTAAACGGCGTAGATGATCCACTCCACCGGAAAGAAGGTGTAGGTGCGGTTTTTGGTGAGTTTCGCCAAATCCAGAGAAATACCAAAATCCTGCATACATTTGTTTAGAAAGCCAGCGTGGCGGGCTTCGTCGCGGGCCATCAGGTGAAAGATTTCCGATAGAGGCGCATTGCGATCTTTGAGGCGACGGGACAGTTCTTTGAATAGCAAAAAGCCCGAAAATTCTGAGACGCAGGAACGTTCTAAGTAATCAATAAACGCCTTGCGTTCTTCCCCTTCGATGTGATCCCAGACCTGATCAAAGGAATCATCGCGAATAAAGTGGTGGCGGTTATAGTCGGCCCGCATTTCCTCGATCATCGCCTGAATCCCTTCCGCTTCTAGGGAAAGGTCGAGGGCGGCGGCTTTATCAAAATCGGTGAGGTAAAACCGGGGAGACAACAGATTTTCTTCAATGGCCGTTTTGACTTGGCTGTTGCCGGGTTGTGGGGCTGGCTTAGGGAGAGCAGTCACCATAGGGCTATTGCGGAATTCATAAAGGGCAATTCAACAAGGGGGCGCATGGCCCCTACAAAAGTCCCCTCCAGGGAGGGGATGGGTTGAGAGAGAAGATTGCAAACTCAGCGACAGGGCCTTGCGACCCAGGAAAATTACTTTATCGCTTTATGGCTATTAAGCCTAGCATAGCCGATCATCCTTTTTCCTCACCGTTTAGGAAAATTGAAATGACCTCCTGCCCTAGTCGATCCCTTGAGGCTCTCAAAAGACTAGACGTGAGGCGGATTCGCGATTCTAGACCATCCCAGGTAACGTTTCCTAACAATTGCTCCATAAGACTTACAAGATTCATGCGGGTGCGAATTTCGCTCATACCCTCACCTGAACCTTGGGGAGATACAAAACTTAACTTTTAAATCTGGGCTTTACGCTTCATAGCTGTATAGTGATGAAAAGATTTTTCTCTAACTGTTTCCTTCTGCGAGGTACATCCATGACCGATCTGGCTCAGCGGCTGCGGGAAGGCAGCCAAACCTCCCACACCCTGTCGGAAAATACCGCCTTTATGAAGTGCTTCCTGAAAGGCGTGGTGGAGCTAGAACCCTTCAAAAAGCTCACTGCCGACCTGTATTTTCTCTACAGTGCCCTAGAGGAAGAAATGGCTCGCCATGCCGATCATCCCGTGGTGGGGCCGATGGTATTTGGCGAACTACTGCGGACGGCCAAGTTGGAAGACGATCTGGCCTATTACTATGGCGACAACTGGCGGGAACTCATTCAGGCGACCCCCGCTGGTGCCCACTACGTCAGCCGTATTCGGGAAGTGTCCCGACGTCATCCCGCCCTGCTGGTGGCCCATGCCTACGTGCGCTATATGGGCGATCTCTCCGGCGGCCAAGGCTTGCGGCATATCGTGCGCTCGGCCCTGAATCTGCCCCCCGACAAGGGCACGGGCCTGCACGAATTTGACCAACTGCCCACCGTAGAAGCCAAACGCGACTTCAAGATCCGCTACCGGGAAGCCCTCAACGCTTTGCCTGTTGATGAAGCGCTGACTCAAGCCATGATCGACGAGGCAAACCTCGCCTTTGCCCTCAACCGCGATGTCTTCCACGAGCTAGAACCCGATGTTCGCGCCGCCGTAGGCGACCATGTGTTTGACTTGATTACCCGCCAAGATCGTCCCGGCAGCACCGAACGCCACCCCCACCACGGCATGGTGGCGCTGATGGCAACGGAATAATCGATCTCGATGTGTAGGTTGGGTGGCGCGATAGCAGAACCCAACAAGCCCAGATCTTGGTGTTGGGTTCCACTCCGTTCCACCCAACCTACACCCTACACCCTATGCCCCAATTCCGGCTCCCCTCTCCTGCTTTGGGAGAGGGGCTGGGGGTGAGGGCTATCCCATGCTTTTGATCCACCCTTCATAAGTCCCGATAACTATGCTGTCTGTTGCCAATCCCGTTGTTTTCGATTCTGCCCTGCTGCACAAGTACAATCAGGCGCTGCCCCGCTATACCAGCTATCCACCCGCTACAGAAATGAAGGAGAGCTTTAGCGCTAAGGATTTGGAAGCGTCCATTGCCATTGGCAACTATAAGCAAACGCCGCTTTCGTTGTATTGTCACATTCCCTTTTGCGAATCGGCTTGTTATTTCTGTGGTTGCAATACGGTAATTACGCGCCATAAAAAAGTAGCCGATCCCTATTTAGATTATCTGGAACACAACATTGTCCAGATGGCAGATCAGGTCAGCAACCGTAACGTAAACCAACTGCACTGGGGCGGTGGCACGCCTAGTTATCTCACCCAGGCCCAGGTGGAGCGGCTGTGGAATGTGCTGCATCAAAATTTTGACTTTGACCCAGCGACAGAAATTTCGATTGAAGTAAACCCCAGGGATTTGGATCGGGAGTATGTCTATTTCCTCAAGAATCTGGGCTTTAAGCGGGTCAGTTTTGGCCTACAAGATTTTGATTTCAAAGTGCAGGCGGCGGTGAACCGAATTCAGCCGGAGGACATGCTGTTTAACGCCATGGGCTGGCTGCGGCAGGCGGGCTTTGAAAGTGTTAACGTAGACCTCATCTATGGCCTGCCCTACCAAAATTTGGCCACGTTTCAAGACACCATCGAGAAAACCCTGCGACTAGATCCAGATCGCATTGCCGTGTTCAATTTCGCCTATGTGCCCTGGCTAAAACCCGTGCAGAAGAAGCACATTAACCCCGCCACCCTCCCTGGCCCCGAAGAAAAGCTAGAAATCTTCCACATGACCATCGACCGCCTCACCGCTGGCGGCTACCAATTCATCGGCATGGATCATTTTGCCAAGGCCGACGACGAACTGGCCATCGCCCAACGCCAGGGCCAACTACACCGCAACTTCCAGGGCTACACCACCCAGCCCGAATCCGACCTGCTGGGCTTTGGTATGACCTCCATCAGCATGTTGCACGATGTCTATGCCCAAAACCACAAGGGTTTGCGGGATTTCTACAAAGCCATGGACGCCGATGTGCTGCCCATCGAACGGGGGGTGGTGCTGAGCCAAGACGACATCCTGCGCCGCACGGTGATTATGGAACTGATGTGCCAGTTTGAGCTATCCAAAGCCGCCATCGAAGAAAAATATCACCTTAGTTTTGATCAGGATTTTGACGATTACTTTGCCCGCGAACGCCAAGACCTACAAGCCCTAGAGGCCGATGGCTTGGTGCGACTCACCCCCAATCACATCGAAGTTCTCCCCGCCGGACGGCTGCTGATTCGCAATATCGCCGCCGTGTTTGATACCTACCTGCGAAACAAGACCATTCGGCAGTTTTCCCAGTCGGTGTAAACACCCCAGGGCATCCGTAGCCCCAATGATTCCAAATCCAACTTGGAACAGCCCGACAAACCGTAGGGGCGAGGTCTCCTCGCCCGCTTATACCGGAATCAAACCAGCCGAACTTGTGGTGCATTGCGGCTCATGACGGTTATCGAGGTATTGCCAGAGGGGGCTTGTGGCCGCGAATGCACCCTACGGATCTGGCGTTTTATGGTCTAACTAAACAAGCGGGGATAGATTCGTAGAGCAGCAAGGCGGGCCATGGCGATCATCCAGGCTAGCAGCCACAGCAGGGAGAGGGGCCACCAGGGCGGCAACCCTAGGGGCCAGCGCAGCAAATCCACCAGGGAAGCCAGGGGCAGCAATCCGGCAACCTTGGCCATCAGCGGCGGCAGGGTATCCCGTGGAAAGTAGGTGCCGCAGAGGGTGAACATGGGAATGACGATCAGAAACATCGGGACGTTCACCTGATCGACCTTGTTGACCACCCCCGCTACCAAGAGGCCAAAGGCCCCGAACAGCAGACTACCCAGCACAATCAGCGGCAGAGACAGCAGCAGGCTAGGCAGATCGTAGAGATTGGCCAAAACGGCGACCAATCCAGTGAGGAATCCGGCAATGGTGCCCTTGGTGGCGGCCCAAAACCAATCCCCTAAGAACACGTCGGTGTAGCTGAGGGGCGCGGTCAAAAGGGCCTGCCAGGTTTTTTGAAAATTGAGGCGAATGAAGCTGCTGTAGGCTCCTTCAAAAAAGGCTTGAAACAGCACGCCAATGGCGATCATCCCCGGTGCCAGGAATTGTGGATAGGGGACGGGTTGGCCGAGGTGCTGCACTTCCCCCACCAGCGGCGTGAGTCCATAGCCGAAGGCCAGCAGGTAGACAATCGGCTCGGAGATGGGCGGCAGACAGTTCACCAGCCAAGTGCTGCGGTAGACCTGGAAATGCCGCCACCAGACGGAATAGACCCCCCAGAGGGAGGCGGAAACGGGTTTTAGTCCGGCGATGGCTTTCATTCCAGCAGGCTCCCGGTGAGGCGAAGAAACACATCTTCTAAGTTAGCCTGTCGGCGCAGAAGGCGGCGGGGATGGTGGGCTTCGATCTGGCTCCAGAGGGTTTCGGGGTCGTTGTCGGGGAGGGTGATCAAGTAACCGCTGCCAAAGGGACGAGACCACACCCCAGCTTGCTCAGCCAGGGATTTGATCACGCCCTCCGGAACGCCTTCGACTTCGGCGATTTCGCGCCCCATGACCCGCAAAATTAGGTCGTCGGGGGTGCCTTCGTCGATCACCTGGCCCTGTTGCAGCAGCAGCAGGCGATCACACAGGCGTTGCGCTTCGTCCATATAGTGCGTCGTCAGCAAAATGCCGCAGCCCTCGGCTTTGAGGTGTTGTACCAGTCGCCAAAAATCCTGACGCGCATCGGGGTCTAGCCCGGTGGTGGGTTCATCCAAAAAGATGATTTTGGGCCGATTTAGCAGGGCACGGGCCAGCACCAGCCGCCGCTTCATGCCGCCGGAGAGTTCGTCTACCTGGGCGGTGGCGCGATCCGACAAATTCACCAAATCCAGCAGTTCTCCCGCCCGCTGTTTGGCCGCTGCCCCGGTGATGCGGTAGTGGTGGGCAAAATGGGTGAGGTTCTTGAACACCGTGAAGTCGGGGTCAAGATTATCGTCCTGAGTCACAATGCCCATCTGAGAACGGGCCTGGGCCGCCTGGGCGGGAATTTGCCAAGGGCCAAGCTGCACAAAGCCCCGTGTGGGAATCACCGTGCCAAACAGCATCCCGACGGTGGTGGTTTTTCCGGCCCCGTTTGGCCCCAGCAGGCCGACAATTTCCCCCGGGTGCAGGGCAAAACTGACTCCCTGCACCACGGGTCTAGTATCGTACTGTTTCCACAAGTCGTAGGCCGTCAGGCTCAAGGTATCGGGCATAGTGGGGCTGTCATAGCGGGACTTTGGGAGGGCTATAGGTCACCATAGCGCGGCTTGCCAAATTCCTGGATGTTCTCCGACACAATCGGGATTCAACGCCATCGGCTGACGACGCCATCGGGCTCCACAAGAATCTGTCTAGACAATCGAGTAAATTATCCTGATTTGCCTCTCCATCGCCGAACTATAGAAAGGTAGATGCACCCTGATCAAATCCTCGGCCCTAGGGCTGGGGATTTTTTTTGTCATCGCTGTGTTGCACCACCAAAACCGAGCAGTGGGCATGGTGCAGCACATAGTTGCTCACGCTGCCCAGGAGGGCCGTCTGCAACCGTCCACGTCCCCGTCGCCCAATCACAATTAAATCCGCCTCGTATTGCTTGGCAATATCACAAATTTGTGGGCCCACTTCACCGCCGCGCCAGTCCCAAGACACCTCAATCCCCGCCGCTTGGGCTTGGGCCTCTAGGGTGGCCAACCACTGACGGGTATGTTCTAGGGTGGCATCCATTTGTGCCTGGGCGATGGCCAGAAACTCCTTCGCACTGGCGCGGTAGCGGTCGCCAAAGTCTAAATTGGTGGGCAGCGGCAGGGTGAAGCAATGGGCCAAATGCAGGTGCGCCCCTTGGGATTTCGCCAGCCCCAGGGCGGTGGCAAACACCTGCTCCGACAACGCCGACTGATCGATGGCGGCCAAAATACGCTGATACTGACCCATAGCAACTCACCTGGAGAGACAACGCGACTTGAACGTCTGGACAAAGCCAACCAGACGAAACGGCGACGAAACGGCTAACGAGAGCATCTTAAACCCTGGCTCTGTCTAGACAAAGGGTTAAGACAGGTTGCACAGCGATCCCTAGAGGGAACGGCCTTGCCATACTGAAGAGTATCTGAGGGAGGAATGCCATGTTTAAGCGCATTTTGGTGGCCGTAGACCGCGAACCGACCATGGCCAACCAGGTCTTGGCCGAAGCCCAAGCCGTGGCCGCCGCCCAGCAGGCCGAACTGCACCTAGCGCACGTCCTTTCTCCCCTGCGCAGCGGCTACCCCGACCCGGCCTATATGACCATCGACGGGGCTTTGAATGCCATTAATCTACAGAACTACGAGCTATATCAAGCCAACTGGGAGAACCTCAAGCAACAAAGCCAAGAACAACTCAATGCCTGGATTGAGATGGCCCGTGGACAGGGCATTTCCGCCACTGCCACCCAGTTAGTGGGCGATCCGGGTAAGGCAATCTGCACCCTAGCCCAAGACTGGTCAGCAGATCTCATCGTGCTGGGACGGCGGGGAATGCACGGGCTTAGCGAACTGCTGCTCGGTAGCGTTAGCAATTACGTCATGCATCGATCCCCCTGTGCGGTGCTGGTGGTACAGGGGCTTGGCGCAACGGCCCCATCCGAGGCACCCCCACCCACCAGCCAGAGCTAGGCCATGAAAAAGCTTCCCCAGATTGGCACCAGGGAAGCTAGGAAGACGCTAGGAGAAAGCCTAGAAGGCAACGCCAGTCATCTCAGTGATCTAATCGCCAAAGCTGCTGATGGCGGTCTTGGCCAGTTCAATGGCCTGGGCGAGGGAGGTACTATCCTCCGTGAGTTTACCCACGGCAGCGGTGACATCAGCTCCATCCACAGCGGCGGTATCCTCACTCAACGATGACAGCGCCTTAGCCACGCCATCAAAGGCTGCTTGTAGATCGTCAAACTTGGTGCCGATCTGGGTTGCGAGGGTTTCCTTCAGCCGTTCGGGGCTAGTGGAGAGGGTTGTTTTGAAAGCAGCCGTATCGTCTACCAGAGTGCTAAAAGCGGCGGCGGCGGTTTCTAGGGCCGTTTGGGAGGCCATCAGCTTAGGCTCCAGGGTAGTTGTATCGGGCGTTGGGGAAATCGCAATTTTGCTGAGTTGCTTCGTCAGATCCTTCGTGACCGATTTCAGCGGCTTGAGGGTGCCGTTAAAGCTGTCCTCCAGGGCATCCTCATACTCTCCCAGGATGGCGGAAACAAATTCCTGAGCCGCTTTATCCATCTTGAGATCCATCGTCTCGGCCACGGAACCTCCAGTGGCAGCAAAGGCCGAAGACACAGACCCAAACAGCGCAACACCCATCAATACGAGGGCACACACCCCAGCAACGAGCCCCTGGGCAACCTGATTCGTCATTCGATGAAGATAGTGGATCATGAAACCCTTCCTGAACTCAAACACATCTATAAATTCAGCGCTTGTTGATTTAGTTTTCCTAACCTCTGAGGCCACGCCATTCCAACAGAGAAAAAGCTTTAAAGTCGTTTTTACTTCCGTCAAAAACAAAGCATTGCTCCAGCCTAGGAACGCTATAAAATGGTTCTTTTCCTGGATGCAACTCCCTTTCATCACACTCCTTGGATGAAGGAAAATTAAGCTATTGCCAAGCAAAAATCGACAATCTTTCAGCACTGTACACAATCAAACAGGGTTTTTCAACAGCCTGTCAAAAATCACAGACTCTCTACAGAATTCACCAACAGCATCCGCCTGCCAAAGTCCCCACGTACCGACTCCCCTCTGCCTCCGAACTCTCCCCACTCCCCACGTCTCCAACTCCCCACTCCCCTCCCGACCCATCCAACCAAAGCCAGGTGGTATGATAGGTTCACGTTGTTGCTGTATCGAGTTTAAGGAGTTCGACTGTGGTTGAGCCGTTGCTGAGTGGCATTGTTCTGGGGCTAATTCCGGTGACGTTGGCGGGGCTGTTTGTGGCGGCCTACCTGCAATATCGCCGGGGCAACCAGTTCGACCTCTAGGGTTGCTTGCTAGACCCATGCCTTGATGGACTCAGTGGGATGGGTCAGCGCTAAATGGGCTGATTCCCCCTTGGGCTAAGTATGCCGCTCCTACAGCCGCCTCGGTTGTGGGGGCGCTTTTTATGGGCACTTTCAGGAGATGTTCCCGCAGCGTTGTCCAGGTGGGGTTTTGTGCGCCGCCGCCAGCCGTATACAGGCGCTGTAAGGAGGAAGATCCCCGTTGGGCCAGGAGGTCATAGCCTAGCTGTTCAATCCGAGCGATACCCAGTAGCAGGCCATGGAGAAAGGTGACATCCTCCGCTGGGCGGGGGCTGAGCCTGGGGAGAAGGTGGGGATCGTTGATGGGGAAGCGTTCCCCCGGTTGTAGCAGGGGGTAGTAGTCTAGGTCAATCGGGGCAGCGGGGTCGATCTGTTGGCTGAGGCGGGCCAGGGTATCGGCATCAAAAAACTGCTTTAGCACCGCCCCCCCGGTGTTGGAAGCGCCTCCCGCCAGCCAGTAATCCCCTAGGCGATGGCTGTAAATTCCGTACTCGCTGGCGTCTACTCGCTGGGCACTGAGCAGCTTAATCGCCAGGGTTGAGCCCAAGGAGGTGACACCATCCCCCACCCGCTGGGCACCGCTGGCCAAAAAGGCGGCAATGCTATCGGTGGTGCCCGCCACAACGTCGCACCAGGGCGATAGCCCAAACCGTTGAACGAGATCCGTCGTCACCCGACCGACAACCTGACCGGGCATCAACACCCGGGGGAGCCGATGCGCCCAAGGCTGGCGAATCAGGGCATCGGGGTAGGCCAAGGCTCCTGGGTCGTAGCCCAGCTTAAGGCTGTTGTGATAGTCGCTAATGCCCCAACGGCCATGGAGGTGGGCGCTGAGCCAATCGGCATGGTGTAGCACATAGCGACCTTGTGCCCAACGTTCAGGCGGCAGGTGCGCTTGCCACCACAGGACTTTCGCCAAACTTGACGTAGCACTACGGGCCGGACTTTCGGCAGATACCAGGCCTTGCACCTGGGGTAAGACCGCCTTGCCCCGACCATCGTTGTACATCAGGGCCGAGGTGAGGGGTTGGCCAAGCTCATTGCACAGCAACACCGTCCCAGAGGTGCCATCCAAAGCAATGCGGCCAATCTGGGGGGCGAGATCCGGCGGCAGGGCCGCTAGCACCACAAAGAGGGTGCTTTTCCAAGCTTCGTAGGAGAGCGGCTGATCCCCGTAGTTGGTGCGATACTGCCATCGCTCCTGGCGCTGTCTATCCACCACCGCTGCACGCACCCCAGAGGTACCAAAATCAATTCCAAGGGCGAAGCTCGGCACCATCATCACGACCGCAGGAGCGCAGGACTATCAGGTTCATTCTAATCGTTCCGTTTCCTGGGCACAGGCTACCTTTCCGCCCAGCGTCCCCCGGAGCGGGTAACAGACCCCGTAGCCCTCGCGACTCGCGGCCCAATCAGGTGTGCAACAATGGAGGCTTATTCCTTCGGTCGTTCCGTTGTCGTTTCTCTGCCGTGGTGGCGGATTATGGTGATTGAAGCCCAAGTCCATCAGCAACTGCGCGAGTTTCTGCGAGACTGCGGCGATTCGACCTGGCCCCACCATTTGACCTTGGCCCGATTGGTAGCACGGGCGTTGCGATTGGGACGCAGTGCGCTGTTGCAGGTGGGGGGCTTGTCGGCCTACCAGGGCGATTATCGGCTGAGCTATTTGGTGGCGCTGCTGCTGTGGCCAGGGCCAGCGGTGTTGGTGGTGGCCGAGGAGACGCGGCAACGATTACTCCTGGGGGATTTGCCCCGTTTACAGGATCGCTTGGGCCTAACGAAGCCCGTGCAGGTGGGCGATGCTTGGCCGGGACAAGACTTTACCGGGGTGCTCATCACCAGCCCAGAGGCTTGGCTAGCCGACCGTTTGGGCGATGCAACCCAGTTTCCCAGCGGGATTCCAACCCTGATTGACGATGTGGATGACCTGGAAACCTGGCTGGGGAATCTGCTCACCGCCACCCTCACCCAGGCCGACTGGGAAGCCCTGGGGTTAGCCTATCCCCAGCATCGGGCGTTAATCCGCGATACCCGCGTGGCCCTGACCTTTGCGGCCTTTCAGCATCCGCCCAACCCCTACCACTGCCACCTATTAGAAGATGGCGATAGCGCCCGCCTCCATCACCTCCATCAGGTACTCACCACCGACGGACGGGCGGAAGCCATGCCCCCAACATGGCAGCGGTTTTGGCCTGTCTTTGCCGATGCCGATCGCCTGCGCTGGTTTGTTACTGACCGTCAATCGGGCCACATTACCCTGCACTGCACCCCAGTGGATTTGGCCGTCCATCGCAACAAGCTTTGGCAACCACAGCCCGTGGTGTTGATTGGAGCATCGTTAGATCACGACGCCAAGGCGGACATTTTTTGCCAGCGCTTTGGCCTAGAAGACTTGACCTGCCTGAAATTTTCCCCCGACCGCCACAACGACCTCGTCAACCTCTACCTGCCCGATCACCTACCCCTGCCTAATACGCCCCAGTTTCAGAGCCGCGTCCATCAAGAAATTCGGCGGTTGCTGGTTTGTGCAACTCGTCCCGGCCCTGCATTGATTTTGGTCAACGATCTCCCCCTGAAGGGCCAACTGGCCGCAGCCTTGGCGGGAGAATTTGGCTCGCGGGTGCAGGTAGAAAACTTGGAGATCACCGAAAGCACGATTCTGATTAGCGGTTGGGATTTTTGGCACCAGCATCGCCACCGCCTGCCCACCCCCGCCCTGCTGATTATGGCCACCCTGCCCTTGCCCTCCCTAGAACATCCCCTCGTCGCAGGCCGAGTGGCCTTCCACAAACGCCGTCGCCAAGACTGGTTTCGGCTATACCTGCTTCCCACCGCCATGGCCGAAATTCAGCGGGCCATCGCGCCCCTCCGTGCCAACCAAGGACTTGTAGCGTTGCTCGATACCCGCGTCCATTACCGCAGCTATGGCCAGCAGATCCTAGACGCCCTCAGCCCCTCCGCTACCACCCGATCCCTCCGCCCCGACTGGAATCTGAGCCCCAATGCCCCAACCCAACGTTACTAGGCTCACACAGTTGCTATGATCCAGGCAATCATGCTTCAGGCAACCATCACAACCTAAGGAAGGAGGATCGTCATGGGGGAATCGAAACGCCGCCGCGAACAACTGGGCGAAAAATACGGCCAAGCAGAACCCATTTTGCCCTGGCTGCCCATCACCAAGCAGCAATCCCAAGATTTCATGAAATGGACAACCCGTGGCACCTGGGCCATGATTATCCTCGTCATCGCCTTTTGGATTACCCTACGATTCGTCGGCCCTAGCCTGGGTTGGTGGAGCTTAGTAGACTAAATCCCCAAAGACATTAAAAACTTGTTAAGGCTAGGCCCCAAATCCTGGCGGGCCGATATGCTAGTAGCCAAGATACCTCCTAACTGCGTCTCCAGCCCCGTCTGACCCCCTCTGTTGGTGTCAATGCGACGGGGCTGCTACTTTTGTCAAGACGGCTACGCCCCTACAGATCCGACCTGGTGTATCCAAACAAGAGGGCTTCCAACCAACGGCCCCATGACCATGGCCCCACCTCCGAAGAAGCAGGGCCATGGCATCAGACATAGAGGGTTCAGTATAGGAGACTAGGCAACTGAGGCTATAGGGGGGTCTGTCTAGGGGGGTTTACATAGTTGCCTGGTGGCTTGAACTCAAGATAGGGGATGTCTTGTAAAGAAACAATACGTTTTTTGTAAAAGTTTCCTCAAGAACTGCGGTATTCACGCAAGCTATCCAGGGGAACTCCCCACGGCCTGCCATGGCCAGAACAGCCTGCCCCATCGTCCTGGGTCACCCTAGCGCACTAGCACCCCCGCTGTTTGCTGGATGGGCACCACATTCAACACATCCAACTGGGCGCAGTACTTCAAATCGGCTTCGTTGTTGAGGCGCAGCAGCCGTTGGCCGTGGCTGGCGTGGTGCAACAGATCCAGCAGTTGATCCTGCCATTGTTGATAGAGGCTCACGGCCCCAATCACCGCATCGTTGCCCGCCAACTCTTTAAAGCCCTGTCCGGTGGCGTCCAGAATGCCTTGGATAATCGCCCCGGCACAGACCGTATCTTCCAGGGCGTAGGTGCCTTCCCAGCCAGATCCCACCAGCCACACGGTTTCTGGGTTGCGTTCCAGCAAAAAATCGACCACAGCCTTGCGGGTGGTGAGGGCGGCGGTGATCACCGTGGGGGTGTGTTCAATGCGTTTGAGGCAGCGGGTGCCGTTGGTGGTGGACATAAACAGCCGCTTTCCCCCGGTTTTGTCCGCCGAGTGATCCAACGGTGAGTTACCCAGATCGCAACCTTCCACCATGCCGCCACCCCGTTCCCCCGCCCGCAGACGCTTGTCGCTGGGCCAATCGGCACTGACCGTTAGGAGTTCATCAATATCGCTAAACACTTGGATGGCTTCAGCCCCGGCATCCAACGCAGCGGCCATAGTAGAGGTGGCCCGCAGCACGTCGATGGCAATGGCACAGTCGGGGGTGGCCCCATCGGGCACTTCTTCAGGGATGTGATAGAGAAATAGCTTCACGGCGGAGAGATCTCAACTCAGTGGTTAGGGTTACGGGTCAGGGGTTGCAGACCAAGAACGACGGGATAGCGACGCGACCGTTCAAGGCACGGAGTAGCTGTTCATTTTAGCCAAGCAGTATCCCAGTTTATGACGTTTCGTCCTGCGAAATAGCACCGTGGCATTATAGAAAGGCCATGGGGATCTGCCAAGGGTGAAGAAGATCAGGCTAAACCCAGGCTGGGCCAGCTCTGCACAGGTGGCGCTAGGCCTCCGTCCGGTTATCGGCCCCCACTACGCATCATCGGCAGGCAAGTGGTGTAGCCGTGGGGCGTAAGCAACCCAGTGTCTTGAAAAAACCGGATTTCTGCGACCTAATAACCCGTCACATGAACCACCACCTCACGGGCCGAACCTCGCGCCCGATGCTCCCATAGGTAGATCCCCTGCCAGGTGCCTAGGGCCAGCCGCCCTTGCGTGATGGGGATGGTTTCCGAGGTGTGGGTGAGCACGGTGCGAATGTGGGCGGGCATATCGTCCGGGCCTTCGGTGCTGTGGCGATAGAGGTTGCCCTCCGGCACCAGGCGCGACAGAAAGGTTTCCAAATCGGCCAGCACGTCCGAGTCGGCGTTTTCTTGAATAATCAAGCTGGCTGAGGTGTGGCGCAAAAACACCGTACACAGGCCCGTGGTAACGCCTGAGTCCCGCACCACCTCTTGCACCTGGGACGTAAACCGCAGGAGCGCTTTGCCCTGGCTGCGAAGGGTGAGAATCTGTTGGTGGTGCCGAGTTACGGTGGTTTCAGCGGTCATCAACGGTTCTCCTATGGCGTAAGAAACGGGCCAGGGGCACAGGTGTAACCGCTGACCTCAGATGTTTTTCATTGTCGCAGATACCACCCAAGGCGGCGGGCTCAACATCACTATAGGTGGATTTTGCAACACAACCCGATGCCAGGAGAGACCCTTGGTAGACTGGCCCTAGGGGTTTCGCGGCCCTGGTCTTCTCAGGTGATGGTGCGCAATGAACGTATTGGTGATTGATGTCGGTGGCAGCAACGTCAAAATTTTGGCGACGGGGCAGAAGCAATCCCGCAAGTTTCCGTCGGGGACGAGCCTAACGCCCCAATTGATGGTGGCGGGGGTGAAGGAACTGGCGGCAGACTGGGCCTATGACGTGATTACCCTGGGCTATCCGGGGGTGGTGCGCCAGGGAAACATTGTTCGGGAACCCCAAAACCTGGCTCCGGGCTGGGTGGGGTTTGATTTTGAAGCGGCCTTTGGCAAGCCTGTGCGGTTGCTGAATGATGCGGCGATGCAGGCGCTAGGCGGCTATGGGGGCGGCACCATGCTGTTTTTGGGTCTGGGGACGGGGCTGGGATCGGCGCTGGTGGTAGAAGGGGTGGTGGTGCCGCTGGAATTGGCCCACCTGCCCTACCAAAAAGGCACCTACGAGGACTATTTGGGCAAGCGGGGGTTGGCTCGCCTGGGCAAGAAAAAATGGCGCAATCACGTAGACATTTGCGTGAGCTACTTTATGGCGGCCCTGCAATTGGATGACGTGGTGCTGGGCGGTGGCCAAGTCAAAGAGCTGAAGCAGCTACCTCCTGGTTGTCGGGCGGGGCAAAATAGCAACGCTTTCCTAGGTGGTTTTCGCCTGTGGGAAACCGATAAAACAGCGCTCCACTTGGCCCCTTAAGAGGCCCATGGCCTCTAACCTGGCCCCATTAAGGTTGAAGACTTGCCCATGGCCTAAGCTGTCGTACTAGGCTGGTGTCTGTTGCCAATGTTGCTAACGCCATGGACTTTAACCACTTGCACCTCTATGTCGATGATGTAGCGGGTTGGTGTGATCGCTTCGTTCAGCACTGGGGTGGGCAGGCCAAGGCCGTGCATCCCTCCGTGGCTGAATACACGGCCTTGGTGTATGTGGGATCGGTTCCGTTGCTGATGAGTGCCCCCCAGCAGCCGGGGGACGGGGTGGCAGATTACCTCCGTCAGCATCCACTGGGGGTGGGCGATCTGGCCTTTTGGGTGCCGGATCTGAATATGGCCCTAGCACGGTTGGTGGCCCATGGAGGACAAGCCCTCACGCCAATTACCGAGGCCCCCAACGGGCGCTGGTGCCAAGTGCAGGGCTGGGGCCATTTGCGCCACACCCTCGTGCAGTCGGAGCGACCGATGGCCTGGGTGCCGGGGGCGCTGGCGCAGGATTCAATACCAGAATCCTCAGCGGTACCAACCTCAACCTTGCTAAGTCCCACGTTGCGAAGCCCAGCCTTACGAGCCTCAGGGCGTCAAACTCCAATGCAAACCCCAGATCTCCCCAACTTCCATCAATTGCCGATTAGCCATATTGACCATGGGGTGATCAATGTGCCAGCGGGGCAAATGGCAGCGGCGGTGGATTGGTATGTCCAGCAATTTGGGTTTCAGCCCCAACAGCGGTTTAGCATCCATACACCTTGGTCGGGGTTGCGCAGTCAAGTGCTTATCCATCCCCAGGGCGGGGCCACGCTACCGATCAACGAACCCGCCACCGCCAACTCGCAAATTCAGGAATTTTTGGATTGGAACCGTGGCCCTGGGGTGCAGCATGTAGCCCTGCACACGGAGGATATTGTGCAGACGGTGCAGCGCCTGAAAGCCCTGGAGGTGAGCTTTTTAAACGTGCCCCAGGACTACTACCATTCCTTAGCTCAACGACCGGGCGATGGGGGGATTGAGGCAGATTGGGTACGGCTTCAGATTTTGGCCGATTGGGACGACGACACCCCCCAGGCCAAGCTGCTGCAAACCTTCACCCAGCCGATTTTTCCCATTCCCACCCTGTTTTTTGAGATCATTCAACGCCAAAAAAGCTGGGCCAACCAGCGGCCCATCATCGCCCAAGGATTTGGGGAACGCAACTTTCAAGCACTGTTCGAGGCCATTGAACGGGAACAACGTCAACGGGGCAGCTTGGCCTAATCTGGTTTCGGGATGGGATCAGGCAATCCCAAGGAAAGAAGACCCGAAAACCGCCTTCTAAAGTCCCTCTCCCTTGGGGCTACCGCGCAAGCCAGAAGCAGGTTTCCCAAAATTGAAGGCCTTGGCTTATCCCGAACTCAGCTTATCTAGCTGTGCCGTACTCCTGCTGTTACCTGAGATTTTATGGATTCTGCCTGATGAAGGGATGGCAGGGAAACAGTATTTAAAACAAAAGAGATGCCGACGACTGGCCGTGTTTCGTCTCGGCATCTCCTCTGGTTCGCTCCTCACACGTTCATTATTATAGTTAAGGTTTTTAGAGATGTCATCCCAATTACAGCAACTTATGACTAGGATTTCTTATAGCCTTAGCTCAATTTGTGACGATAGATTAATCAATGCCTTCCCCAGGATATTCCCTAATACCAAATCCGACTGGTTTGCCCCCGGTATCAGCGGGCGAGGAGACCTCGCCCCTACGGTTTGCTGGGC
>JBBAWV010000015.1:0-48763 GCA_040396995.1 Nodosilinea sp.
CCCGGTTTAACCAAGTCACCGCGCTAGAACTAGGCACTTTGGATGACGGCTACACCCCCCTTGACCTCGCTGCCCCCACCCTCTATGGCTTTGCCACCAGCTTGTACGTCGGATCGGTGTTGGTCTACATTCCTCAACTCACCAAAGGCGCGTTGACCCTCCAGCCCAAAAAGGCCGATGGCAGCCCCCTCACCACCAAGGCCGAAGCCATCGTTGACCCCAGGGACTCCACTAGCCCCTACGTGCTGCCCGCCACCACCCACCTCAACGCCGACCTCGCAGCCATCAATGCCGCCAGCCGAGAAATTAAAGAGTGGCAAGCAATTATGGACTACTTGGTGAATCTGCCCAACAAGACCCCAGACGGCCTTTCCATCCTGGTGAAAGATGATCGCGCCAGAGAAATAAGGGGGATTAAGACTAATTAAAAACGATGACGATATCTAGGCTTAACCATCAGAACGGCTACAACATTTTTCAATTTGATGAAATTTTGGTCAGAGGGCGTTTGAAAAGGGTTGCCTCAGGTGCGATTGGTCGCGAGATCGGTGTCAATCTACGGAATTTTTGACGGCTGAGGCTGACCTCATCGGTATAACTTGGGACACGCTTTGGCTTTTCAAACGTCCGCCAAGAGGGGGCTAGGGGGGATCAATCCTCGGGGCGAAACGGAATAGAGGCTCCTGTATAGGCAGTAGCTCTACAGGAGAGGGGCTGGGGGTGAGGGCTACCAGGGCATCGGGCTACTGAGCTGAAACCGAACTCAGGTTCACCAACGATCCCCGAAATCTTGCCCAACTAGCCCTATTCTTTCGGATAATCCGTCGTCCTAAAAACGAATTTGGCATTAAAAATCGTCACTTTGTAGCTAGGGCTACTTATGCTGGCTATCACAACCGATTAGCCTCAACGTCTATAGCGACAACGATGATGGATCAACGAATGCTGTCTCGTTAGCTTCCTCAACAACAGCCGGGTTAGATCGTGTTTCTTGCCCGGTTTTCTGGTGTATGGCGGTTAGCAAGGGCTCATTCCCGCATCGGCGGCGGCGCTGTATCAGGTATTCCTAGGGGAAGCAGATCTGTGACTCAGCAACTCAAAACCCAACTCACCCTCACCATCAACGGAGAACCCGTTTCTGTCCGAGGGATTGCCCCCGCGATGACACTGTTGGAATACCTGCGCCTGAGCGGGCGGGCCGGGACAAAGGAAGGCTGTGGGGATGGCGATTGTGGCGCTTGTACCGTGGCCCTCATTGGCGAAGGAGCCGATGGCAAACCCCACTACCAAGCGGTGAATAGCTGCCTGATTCCCCTAGGAGCTGTGGCGGGGCGGCAAGTGTATACAGCGGATGGCATCGCCCAGTGCCGCATTCCCAAGAGTCCTCTAGTCAAAGAACCCGTCACCTTGGATCAGTTGCACCCCGTCCAGGCGGCGATGGTAGAAACGGGCGGTTCCCAGTGCGGCTACTGCACTCCGGGCTTCATCATGAGCCTGTTTGCCGCCTACTACAACGGCGGGCCGGATGACCTCTCGGTGGAGGGCAACCTCTGTCGCTGCACGGGCTATATCCCCATCCGTCGGGCAGCGGCGATGGTGGCGGCAGAGACTCCCCAGGACAGCTTTTCGGAGCAGTTGGTGGCGGCCTCCACGGAGCTTTCCCCCATAGCCTACACGGGCCACGAAGAGCAGTTCTACCGTCCCGATTCCCTGGCGGAAGTAATCGCCCTGCTGCAACAAAACCCCAACGCCACTCTGGTTGCTGGGGCGACTGACCTGGGCTTGGAGATGAGTTGGCATCGGCAGCACTACCCGATTTTGATTTCCCTAGAGGCCGTCGCGGAACTCAAGCAGGTTCAGAACACGGCAGATTTTGTGGACATTGGCGCTGCCGTGCCTCTCAGCCTCATCGAAACCAACCTGCACGGCATCTTCCCCAGTATGGATGAGATGATCCACTGGTTCGCGGCTCGCCAAGTCCGTAACCGAGCTACCCTAGGCGGCAACATCGGCACCGCCTCCCCCATTGGCGATCTGCCCCCGGTGCTGCTTTCGCTGGATGCCACCCTAAAACTGGCTGGCCCCAGCGGCGAACGGGTAATGCCCCTGGCGGATTTCTTTGTGGGCTATCGCCAAACCCAACTGCAAGCTGGGGAGGTGATTGTGTCTGTGACGATTCCCAAGGCAACCACCCCCGGCACGGATCGCCGCCTCGCCCAGTCCTACAAAATTGGCAAACGGGGCACCGACGACATCAGCATTGTCGCCGCCGCCTTTTTGGTGGATGTGGATGCCAATAACCAAATCCTCCACGCTCGCCTGGGCTACGGTGGGGTCGCCGCCACCCCGGCTAGAGCCATTGAAGCCGAAGCCTTCCTAGTCGGAAAACCCTGGAACCACAGCACCGTTCAAGCCGTAAAGCCTATTCTTCAGGACGCCTTTACGCCGCTAACCGACCTACGAGGCAGCGCCGAATATCGCAAGCGCCTAGTGGTGAACTTGTTCGAGAAATTCTTCTCCGAATTCCCGTAGGGTGGGCACCGCCCACCATCCCTCAGCCCTCACCCCCAACCCCTCTCCCACGGGGAGAGGGGAGCCGGAAGTCGCTCACCATCCCACCTTCTCCCCACCCCATTACCCACCCACCCCTTCCCCCCCACAACGAGGTAATCCCCCATGAGTCCAGTTGGTCAGCGCAAGAGCCACGAAAGTGCCGCCGCCCACGTTAGCGGTACGGCGGTGTATACCGACGATCAGCGGGAACCGTTGGGGATGTTGTCGCTGTTTCCAATTATTTCGCCCCACACCCACGCCACCATTACTAAGCTGGATCCTAGTCCTGCCCTGGATGTAGACGGCTGCGTGACGGTGCTGACCGCCGCCGATGTGCCGGGGGAGAACAACACCGGGGTGATCGTTCACGACGAAATTTTGTTGCCCACCGATGAGGTCTACTACTACGGGCAAGTCGTCGCCTGGGCGGTGGGGGAAACGGAAGCCGCTGCGCGGGAAGCCGCTGGCAAGGTGATCGTTGAATACGAACCCCTTCCTGCCCTGAAGACCGTGCAGGAAGCCATCGCCGCCAGCAGCTACCACAACGATGCCCAGTTCATTCGGCGGGGGGATGCGGATGCGGCTCTGGCCTCGGCTCCCCACACCTTCTCTGGTGAGGTCGAGGTGGGTGGACAGGATCACTTCTACCTCGAAACCCAGACCAGTTGGGTGGTGCCCGATGGCGAGGGTAATCTCCAGGTGTTTGCCTCCACCCAGCACCCCACCGAAACCCAGGAAATCGTCGCCCGTGTGCTGGGCCTATCCAAGAATCAGGTGGTTTGCACCTGTCTGCGCATGGGCGGAGCCTTTGGTGGCAAGGAATCCCAGGCGAATCCCTTTGCGGCGGCAGCGGCCTTGGCGACGTACAAAACGGGTCGTCCGGCTCGCGTTCGGCTGCGGCGGCACCACGATATGCTCATCACCGGGAAGCGCCACGGCTTTTTCAACCAATACGAGGTCGGCTTTGACCACGAGGGTAAAATCCTGGCCATGAAAGCCCTCCTGGTGGCCGATGGCGGTTGGAGCCTCGATCTGTCGCCCCCGGTGCTAGCGCGGGCCATGCTCCATGTCGATAACGCCTACTACATCCCCAACCTGGTGGTGGAGGGGCGCATCGCCAAAACCCATCGGGTGTCGAACACCGCTTACCGGGGCTTTGGGGGGCCGCAGGGGATGATCGTGGCCGAAGAGGTGGTAGACCGCATCGCCCGTACCCTGAATTTGCCGCCGGACGTGGTGCGCGAACGCAACTTCTACCACGGCACCGGGGAAACCAGCACCACCCACTACAGCCAGGAAATCGTCGATAACCGCATCGCCCGTGTGTGGCAGGAAGCCAAGACCAACTCCAACTACGAGGCACGGCAGGCCGACATCGCCGCCTTCAACGCCAGCAGCCCCTACAAAAAGCGCGGTCTGGCCATCACCCCGGTCAAGTTCGGCATTTCCTTCAACAAGGTGCAGTACAACCAGGCCGGATCCCTGGTGCTGATCTACACCGACGGCAGCATTCAACTCAACCACGGCGGCACCGAAATGGGCCAGGGCTTGCATACCAAAATGCTCCAAGTCGCCGCCAAAGCGCTCGGCGTAAAAATCGACCGCATCCGTATGATGCACACCAGCACCGACAAAGTGCCCAACACCTCGGCTACAGCGGCCTCCAGCGGGTCTGATCTGAATGGTCAAGCGGTGAAAAACGCCTGCGAAATTCTGCGGGATCGCCTCGCTGCCGTGGCGGTACGGATGCTGAACCTAGACGCCCCCGAAGACATGGTGTTTGAGGACGACTGGATCTACTGCCGCACCTACCCCAGCGCCCGTATTTCCTTTGATGAGGTGGTGCAACAAACCTACAGCGAACGCATCAGCCTCGCCGCCACGGGCTTCTACCGCACCCCCAACATTTTCTGGGATCCCAAGCTCAACAAAGGTCGCCCCTTCTACTACTTCGCCTACGGTGCGGCAGTGTCTGAAGTGGAGGTAGACGGCTTCGCAGGCACCTTCAAGCTGCGCCAGGTGGATATCGTCCACGATGTCGGCGAATCCCTCAATCCCCTGGTAGACAAGGGCCAAATCGAAGGCGGCTTTGTCCAGGGCATGGGCTGGCTGACCATGGAAGAACTGGTGTGGGATGGCGAAGGCCGTCTGCGCACCTTTGCCCCCAGCACCTACAAAATCCCCACCATCAGCGAAATCCCAGAAAACTTCACGGTTCATCTCCTAGAACGCGCTTCTCAGGATGGCGTGATCTACGGCAGCAAAGCCGTCGGTGAACCGCCCTTCATGCTGGCTATGTCCGTCCGGGAAGCCATCCGCGCCGCCGTCGCCGCCTTTGGCGATGCCGATTATGTGCCCCTGGGCCTGCCTGCTACGCCAGAGGCCACTCTGTGGGCCATTGAGGGCGTCCGCGAGGCCAGTCGGGAAGTTCAACCCGTGGGAGCTTAGGCTGAGCCGCTGATTTAGGCTAATGCCTGGGCTAGCTTGGTGAGAGGAGGTGCCATGAAGAGGAGGTGCCATGAAATAGAGTAGATCCTCTCACGACCCTCCGTTGTGCCCAGCATTAGCAGGGTGGACACACCCCTCGACTGGCATGTGTCGAAGACACACTCATCGACATCCTGTTTGATGTCAAGGGCGATCCCAGGTTCGACCTCGCCGGTCTGCTGTTTAACCTCGACCGGTTGCAGACCAACCGCTGGATACATCGCGCCTACAGCCCGTCCTCGAAGCCGCATTAGGCCAGTACCTCGTGCTACCGAAACGAAAGTTGAGAAGCCTGAGTGAGTGTGCCGAAGCCTTTCCAGACGTCGGACGGGTCATCCTTGACGTCGTGACTGGGGTTTTTTCGGACGGCAGAACGAGAAGGGCATATCGAGTCTCAGTAGATCGCAAAGTCTCTACACCCTTCACCCCCAGCCCCTCTCCCAAGAGGTGAGGGCTGGCTCGCGGCAAAAGAGCGCGTTTGTGATCTACTGAGTCTGGCTAATTGACCTAAGAATTTTAGGCTGACAACCTTTGGCTGTCGTGGGCCTGGTTGGGGCAATCGGTGCCCTGGGCGCATCGAGCCCATCTGACGACTTGTCTGTGAATGGTGGTAGCGCTGCTCCAGCGGGGGGAGGTGAGTCTGAAGCGGTAGCTGCCTTATGTCCCCTGTCGAGGGGTGCAAGCGCAAAGTAAACAACGCCGCTTGAGCTGCGGGCTGCACAATAGCCGTCTGAACTATAAGCCCTTGATTCAGTCGGCGTTGGCGGCTTGGCTAAGTTGGGCCTGAAGCTGTTCGAGTTGCTGGAGGCGCTGGTCGGCTTTGGCCTGGAAGACCCGAAATAGGCCATAGACATCGTCGAGGGTGATGGAATCAGCCATGGCAGGGAGTCACCGCCGAGAACTTGCCCTGTCCTACAGCCTGAATCTAGGGGATGGGATAAGCGCAAAAGTCAGGCTCAGGGGTTGACCTCCCGACGCTAGGCGCTGGTGGGGCAGAGGCGGGACAGGAAGGTTTGGATGGTCTCAGCAGCATTCTGAGGCTGTTCCAGGTGGGGCACATGGCCGCAGGCGTCGATCCACACCACCTGGCTGTGGGGAATGGCCTGCTGGAATCGATCCGCATCGCGAGTGCCCAGGATGCGATCCTGTTTTCCCCACAGCACGAGGGTCGGCTGGGTGATCTGGGCAATTTTGTCGTCCAGGAAGTTGTAGCCGCCGCTTTTGGTGAAGGCAATCAGGGCTTCCTTCCAAAGGGGGCAATCCAGATGCAGGGCGGCGCAGAGTTCGGCATCGGGGGTGACGAAGGCTTTATCGAAGTAGGCGGAACGGCTGATGCTGCGGCGCACCCAGGCGCTACGGAGAAATCCCGTAGCGAGGCTATCCAAAGGCGGCACCATCAGGTTTCCCATGGCAGGGCCAGCGGCAAAACCAGCGCTATCGATCAGCACAAGGGAGGCGATGGCATCGGGGTAGGTGAGGGCAAAGTCGATGGCGGCGGCTCCACCCATGGAAGCGCCCACTAGCACCATCGGGCGTCGAATCATCTGCTGCCAGAAGGCGTAGAGGTGTTGCTTAATCGCCGCTGGGGAAAGTTGGGGGCACTGGGTACGGTCGCTAAAGCCAAAACCCAGCAAATCCACCGCCCAGGTTTGATGGGATTGGGCCAGCAAAGGCCACAGCCGCCGAAATTCCAGTTGGGAACTGTCAAACCCGTGGATGAGCAGGATGGGATCGTCCCCTGTCCCCGCTAAGGCATAGGCCGTCGGGATGGGATTTTCCGCCAGGGAGGTTGGGATCGCTACGGACTGGATCGCCTTGGCCATGGCGATGGAGGTGGACTCTGTGAGGCCAGCGGCGGCGGCGGGAAGAACAGCGGTGCTCATGGTCATGGGTCTAGGGTGAGGATAGTAGGAATCGGGGGGATGAGCTATTCGTAGAGGGCGAAGAGTTGGTCGAGTTCCTTCTGCATGGTGCCGCAGACTTGGTCATAGCAGGCGTTGACGTAGGCGTTATCCTGGGCGGCAGTAGGGCCGTAGCGGGGAAAGGTGATGGGTGGGCAAACGCGGGTGTGCAGAAACCTTGGCCAGGGGAGATTCGGGAGAGGGCCAAGGGCGACTCCCCAAGGCCAGCCGAGGTAGAGGGGGATTGTGCCCGGATCCAGGTTTAGGGGCCAGTTCCAGCCCTGTTGTTGTCGCCAGGTATTGGCGAGGTCGTAGAAGTCTTCGAGCACCCACAGGGTATCGTGGGCACCGTAGGAAATGGCGGGCACAATGGGGACGCCTTCGCACAGGGCCAGTTTGATGAAACCCTTTTGGCCGAAGAAGCAAATTTGGTCGCGCAGGTGATGGGGGCGAAACACGTCTCGCGCACCGCCGGGATAGACCAGGAGCGGGAAACCCCGGCGCAGAGCACGGGCGGCGGCGGGGGAATCGGCCCGTAGACACCCTACCCAGGCTCCCATGCGTCCTAGGGCTGGGAACACTCGCCAAATCCTTGGATCCATGATGGCGTAGGCGGTGCGCTGACTGCCAAAGCGACGCAGCCAGTCGTAGGTCATCATCAGGGTATCGGGGGCGGCTAGTCCGCCGTTGTGGGAACCGACGATCAGCATCGGCCCCTGGGCGGGGATGTGTTCCCAGCCGTCGGTTTCGACCTGGAAATAGTGATGATACACCCAGTCGAAGAAGGGTAACATCCGGTCAATTTGGGCGGGGTCACGATCTGCCAGGGATCGGCCATCCAAAGCTCCCACTGGCTTTTGGGCCGCTTCGGTAGCCAGTTGTGCCATGGCGGCTAGCGCTGGCCCTAGGTCTTGAAAACGGGTCTGGGGCGAGAACGGCATCTCCCTAAGAGGCTTTGGCGGTGAGGGGCTGGCGGTTCAGATCGAGCAGGGGCCGGAAACCGTGCTTGACGGAGGCTTGGCCGATCAGATCCATTTTTTCCAGGGTGATTTGGTTGCGGCCCCAGGAAAAGTTGGTGTACCACTTCTCAAATTCCAGCAGCATGGCTTCGGCAAAGCAGGCAAAAAGCTGGCGGGCGGGCACATCCATGTTGACGATGCTCATGATCCGCCAGTCGATGTCAAGGGAGTGCTCGACGATACCGCCCTTGAGGACGTGGACGCCCTCGAAGCTGAACTGTTGATCCAGGTTTTTGGGATAGCCGCCGTCAATCATCAGGCAGGGGCGCTTTAGGGTGGTGGGGTCAACGGTGACACCTTTGGGCATACTGGCCACCCACACCACAATGTCGGCCTTAGGCAGGGCCGAATCCAAATCCATCGGTGTACCCCGCCCCAGTTCTGACCGGAGGTTCTGCAGACGCTCCTGGTTGCGGGCGACGAGCAGCAGATCCTTAATATCCGTGCGGGCATTCAGCCAGCGACAGACGGCACTGCCGATGTCTCCGGTCGCCCCACAGACGGCCACGGTGGCATCCGATAGGTTAATCCCTAGCATCGCAGAAGCGGCCTTCACCTGCTGACAGATGATGTAGGCGGTGTGGGTGTTGCCCGTGGTGAAGCGCTCAAATTCTAGGGTGACGTTGCGCACCTGCTGAATTTGGCTGAGGTTGAAGTTTTCAAAAATAATTGAGGAAAAACCGCCCAGGGCCGTAATGTCAATGCCGTGCTTTTGGGCATGGGCCATGGCGTTGACGATTTTGCGGGTGGCCGCTTTGATGCGCCGAGAGGCCAGCATCTCCGGCAAAAAGCAGGACTCCACATACTTGCCTTCGATCTGCTGCCCTGTGGCGCTAGTAACTTTGATCGTGTCTACAATTTGCGGCGGTGCACTGCACCAAAAGTCAATTCCCTGGTCTGCGTATTCTGGGTAGCCCAGATCACGAGCGACGGCTTGGGCATGGTCGAGGCTAGTGAGATGTCCGATTAGGCCAAACATTGCAAATTAGGTTACTGCGTAGGGTGCGCCAGGGGAATTGGTGCAGGAGAACAATTTACCTAGAATAAACCGCTACCGACCCAATGGAAACTAGGCGGCGGAAACCCCAGGGAGGAATCGGCCCATGGGGGGCGGAAACCCCAGGGAGGAATCGGCCCATGGGGCAGGGTTGGCGGATGAGACTCAATCCCCTTGACCCTCACCCCCAACCCCTCTCCCAGGCAGGAGAGGGGTTGCGGAAGTGCTTTAGACGACATCACCGAGGATTAGAAATCGGTTCAGGCGAAGCTAGTTTCCCGCAGGATGGGCGACCTTACGGCAAACGGGGGTGATTTGACCGAAGGGTCGGTCTAGGCGGCAGCGAGCCCTTGGGCGGAGAGCTTCATCACTTCCCGGCTGGAGAAGCCGATGTTGGCCAGGGCTTCGCCGTAGGTGATCATGAAGTCTTCGATTAGGGCGTCTTTTTCCATGCCCAGCACCCGCGCATCATCGGCCACTTGGTTTAGCATGGCCCACACCAGGGGCAGGTTTTCCCGGTTGGCTTGCTCCAGTTCGGCCTTTGAGGCTTCAAAGTTGGCCTTCAGCCACTCTTCGCCAAAGTTGAGGTGCATGTATTCGTCCTTCACCACGCCTTCGGTGATTTTGCGGGCAAAGTCGTCGGCCACAGGAATATAGATGTTGTAGGCCGAAATGGCGAAGGTTTCGATGATTAGGGACTGAATCAGCAGACAGGTGACGATTTTGCCCTCGGCCCAGGCTTGCTGGAAGTTGCGGTGCAGTTGGGCAAAGAACTCCCGCGCAAAGTCCATATCGGGGGTGACGGAGAGGTTCTTGCCGCAGGCCTGAAAGCCTTTCATATGGCGGTTTTCCATTTTGGCCAAACGCAGCAGTTCCGCCCCATGGTCGGGCAGGCTTTCCGCCAGCTTGCAGTAGTTGTCGTAGGCCTCTTGCTCACCCTCAATCACAATCGCGTTGATGCGGCTGTAGGCGTCTTTGTAACCCTCAGACTGATAGTCAAAGGTGGTTTCAGTCTCTAACGATTGCATAGCCATGGTGTCCTGCTGGTTTGCTAAGGAATAAACTTTTTGATTTTAATCGCAATAATACTATGGGAAAGTTAGCCAGGTCGG
Source organism: Nodosilinea sp. (assembly GCA_040396995.1). Classification (GTDB taxonomy): domain Bacteria; phylum Cyanobacteriota; class Cyanobacteriia; order Phormidesmidales; family Phormidesmidaceae; genus Nodosilinea. The sequence continues at coordinate 10,070 of JBBAWV010000015.1, forward strand.
ATTCTGGCCTCTGGGCTACCCTGCGACAGGGGATGGCTGATTGTCCTAGAGGCCGCTAGTCTCAGTCCTAGGGGCTATTCAGACCTCGGAGGAAGAAAATTCACACAATTATAGAAATTTCTAATATTCATTGGGGTTTATCGTCAATTCTTTCCTATGGTTGAAGCGGTTTCCCTAGAAGAAGCATCCGGCTACGGCAGGAAATGCTCTAGGCCAAGGGTCTAGGCCAGGTGAGCTGTGCCCTGGCCCCCGTTCTCCATAGCGACCACCATTGGGCTGGGAGGAAGGAGGGAAATCGGGGCGGGGAGCATCTCGCCGCGAAAGTCTAGGAGTTGCACCAGCAGCAAATAGCCCACCGCAAGGAGGAGGGAAATGGCTCCGGTGACGATAGCAACGATTTTTGAGCGATCCATGGCGGTTTTCTCACACAGGGGGTACCCCTTGGGGGTTGTCTGTGTATTCTAGGACAGGTGTTGATATCCTTGTTGGGCTCGCGGTTTTATGAGCAACGTTGTATCCCCCCCGGCCAATTTCCCGGCAAAGCCCGTGGTGATTGAAACCCAGGATTTAGGCAAAACCTACCGCACGGGGTTTTGGCTGAATCAGCAAGTGACCTCGCTCCAGCATTGTTCCCTCACCATTTACCAAGGGGAAACTTTTGGTTTACTTGGCCCTAACGGTGCCGGAAAAACAACGCTGCTGAAAACCCTGCTGGGCATTATTCGACCCACCGCAGGACAGGCTCAGTTGTTTGGGCAACCCCTGGGGGATTACGCCGTGAAACGACGGCTAGGCTACCTACCCGAAAATCCCTATTTCTATGATTTTTTGACAGGCTGGGAATTTTTGCAGTACACCGCTGGACTGTTTGGCCTCTCCGCCGCTGCCCGCCAGCGCCGCATCGTGGAACTGCTGGATTTAGTCGGACTGCCCCAGGTCGCCGCTAAAAAGAAACAACTGCGGCAGTATTCCAAGGGGATGCTGCAACGCATTGGCATTGCCCAGGCGTTGATTAACGATCCGGATCTGGTCTTTTTAGATGAGCCGATGTCGGGACTTGATCCCACCGGACGGTTTCAGGTGCGGGAAATTATTTTGGCCCTGAAACGGGAGGGAAAAACCATCTTTTTCAACAGCCACATTTTGTCCGATGTGGAGGTCATTTGTGATCGGGTGGCTATCTTAGATCAGGGGAAGTTGGTCTGCGTGGGCCACCTCAGCGAACTGCTAGGCACCGCCGATAAATACCAGGTAAAGGGGCGGGGAGGCCAATTCAGCCAGCTCGATCCCTGGCTAGATAACTTGACCTTGCAGGGAGATCTTTGGCATGGCCACCTGACAGGCAATCCCTATGCCTTCATACAACAACTCTCGCAGATGGGGAGCGAACTTATTTCTCTTCAGCAGTCTCGCCCTAGCTTAGAAGAGTTCTTTATGGCCCAAATTAACCAGCGGCGGACCTCTACTTCCCCAGAAAACTTGCCCCGCGCCTAGTCCCCTGAGCAGATAGAAACCCAAGCATGGAGCTCACCAGAATACGGCTGAAGCCCCTGCGATGGCAGTCTCCCTCATGACCATAATGGGGCAGGGTTTAGAACCCCCAGGTGCGCTTCGGCCCAAGGTCTAGGTGGATGATGTTGGGAATGTTGCTGTAGATGCCGATGCCACCGGGCCAGGTGAGCATCACGGCGTTAGCCACTTGGCGACCGCTCATCCCCTGCACTTGCAAGTCGGCGGCATTGCCCACTAGGTGTTGGCTACGCGTTGCCCCGCCCACGGCAGCGTTGACCGCCGGGGGCCGATACCAGGATGTCACCCGAAAGGGCCGTCCTAGCCGATTACGTACGGGCTGTAAGGCTTTGGCCAGGGCGATGATGTTATCTGCAATGGCCTTGGTGGGCGGAATGCGGGTGGCGTCGCGGGTAGCCTCGCCCCAGGTAAAGCTGCCCCCCGGAATAATCGGCTGGTCGGTGTAGAAGGTGGACTCGTACCCCGGTAGACGGAAGGGACGGCCCGTGTATTGCGGCGGCGGCGGGGGGGGGGGCGGCGGTGGGGCTACCGGGCGGGGATAGACCACTCGGCCTGCTTGCTCGACCTGGGCGTGGCCTTCAAAGACGTACCAGGTGTTGAATCCGGCTAGGTCGTCCTTGACGTACTTAAACGTAAAGCGAATGTGGCCGTTGAAGCTACCCTGGGCATCAGCGAAGGCGTAGCTGGCTAACACAAAGGTGCTGCCCTGGGTGACGGGCACCATTTCCTCGGCAGGAAGTTGGCTAGATTGCAGGGGTCGCCGCTTGAAGGGGGTATCTCGGTTCACCCGCAAGGTAAACGCGTTAGGATCTTCGCGGGGATAGACCACATCGCCATCGAAGGTAACAAAGGCGTGGGGGGTGAAGGCAAACCAAGTGCTGCGGCCTTGGATGAAGTCCTCGGAATCACGAATGGCGAACTTAATGTGATTGTTGAAGTTGCCCTGGGAGTCGCTAAAGGCGTAGGAATGCAGGTTGATGGCCTTCCCCCGCTGCACCTCCACCTGTTCAATGGGCGGCAGCAGGGTGGAATCGAGGGGGCGTCGCTTCAGCACTGTGTCGCGGTTAATCCATAGCACGGGCATACTTTCCTGATCCTCTAGGGGGTAGAGAATCGTGCCGTCGGCCTCCACTTGGGCATCTAAACTAGAGACAAACCAAGTGTTCAACCCGTTGATAGTGCGGTCTTTGAGGGCAAACTTGATGTGGCCGTTGAAGGATCCGTTGATGTCGGCGTAGGCATAGGAGTGGAGGGGGTAGGTGCTGCCCGCTGCAATGGCCGATTGCTCGTTGGGTTGCAGGGTATCCGCTGGCTCTGGCCGCAGCTTAAACACCGTGGCCCGATTCACCCGCAAAACCTGATTACTCATAGCGATGCCCTGGAGGAAGCCTGGTATAGAGGGAAGGTGTATATCAACGCCGCCCAGTGTAGCCCATTTTATGGGAGGCAGCAGCGGTTTTATGTTCTTCAGGTGGTCTTAAGATTGCAATCATTCCGCCGACCTAGAGGGTGGATCGACCGGATGCGCCGCTAGCCAGTTTGCCAACGCCGCCCCATCCGCCAAATCCAGCACCACATCCAGCAAAGCCCCCAACTGCGGCAACCTCAGGGATTGAATGTGGGCTACCGCCTCCGGCAATGGCCCCAAACGACGGGGCAGCAAACCTAAGAAAGAGTACGGCAGCTTCCCCCTGTGCCCGTCCTTCCTCTCATCCCTGGTCTTGTCCCTGGTCTCGACCCTCTGCAAAGACCTCTTGGTAAAAGCGAGTTTGTCGAATATCGGCCATTGTCAGATCCAGCATGGCTAGAATCTCCTCTCATTACGCCCTAAATACGCTACCCCAGGCTCAGATGGGTAGATTTTATCCAGAAATCTCCCTACTCCTCTGGCCCAAAGTATTGAGACACAAAGCTTCCGTGCAGGCCGTAGGGCACATGGTTAGAGAGTTTCAGGCGGGCGATGGGGCCAGCGCTGATGGCTTGTCCATCGAGGATCACCAGGTCAGAACAGCCCCGTGCGGCGTCGTACATCAGCATCAGCACCCAGCCGTCATCCTCGGCGGTGGCACCAGGGCGGGGCACAAACAGGGGTTCTCCGGCAAAGCCACGGGGGGCCGCACTCCAGACCTCGGTTTGGCCGGTGTGGGCATCCCATTTCAGCAGGGCTTGCAGGGGGGCGTTGCCCTGGTCGGCGTGGGTGGTGCCGATGAACAGATAGCGGTAGTCGCGGCCCATGCGGTCGGGGTGCAGGGTGGGAAATTCCACGCAGCGGGAAATTAGAGTTTCCACCTGGGCGGAGTTCGTCGCCAAGTCCACCGTAAAGCGCCACAGTTGGCCAGCGGGCACCTTGTCAAAGTCCACCGTGCGGTAGTCGGCGCTGTCCTCCAGGCTGGGGAAGCCGTCGTAGCACACCGAATCAATCACCAGTTGGCCGTCCCGCTCGAAAGCGTTGGCGTGGTGGAAGACAAAGCAGGGGTCAGCGTCAATCACCTGCATGGGGTCGGTGCCGTTGCGGGGGATGACGAGGATTTTGGTGGGTTGTTTGGGGTCAAAGCGAATGCACTCCGCCGCGCCTTTGAAGCCCAGCAGGAAGGGCAGCGGCCCAAAGCTGACTGGGTTTTGGAAAAAGATGGCGTAGTTCGGGGTGAGGGCAAAGTCGTGCAGGAAGGCAAAGCCGGGTATGGTGTGGCTGTGCTGGGCTAGGGTGTTACCTTCGGCGTCCAGTTCATACAGGGTGATGGTGCTGGAAAGTCCGGCCTTGGCCGCAAAGCCAACTAAACGAGGCTGTCCGTGATGCTCCGGATCGACCCTGGGGTGGGCGGTGAAGGCTCCCTCTGGAGCGATCAGGCCGTTGAAGGTATCTAGCCCAAAGGTGTCTAGGGTAACAGGATCCATGCGGTGGGGTGGGGCCGCTTCCCACAGGGCTAGCAGACGGTCGGCCCAGTAAATGATGTTGGTGTTGGCGATATTTTTTAGCTTCAGGTCAAAGGCGTTGGCCAGGGGGCCACCGGGCCTTTGGGTGCCGAACACGCCGCGATAGAGGGGCTTTTTCGCCCGGTGCTCGGCCAGATAACCCGCCGTCCGCACAAAGCGATTGCGGAAATAGGCCCGCCCATCCTTGATGGCAATGCTGCTGATCATGCCGTCCCCATCGAAGGGGTGCTTCACCGGATAGCCCGCCACCTCCAGCAACCCCGGCCCATTACGAAACAGGGTGCCCTCTAGCTCGGTGGGGATGGCCCCCTCAATGTCGCTAATCCAATAGCTGTACTCGTTGGGCTGAGAGCGGTAGCCGCTGCACCAGTCTTCGCGGGTGTAGGAAGTGGGGTTGGCGGTGGGTTTGGGTTGGAGAGCGGTCATGGTTATCGGAGGTTGGTTATTGGTTGTTGGTTATTGGGAAGGCGGGGACTTAATTCAATGGAATTAAACCGAGGCCGTTTCTTGGTCGGGGGCGGTTGGGGGCGATTCGGCTGGGGATTGCCAGAGAATTTGGGCCTCTTCGGTGCCCTCGCTCTGGGAGGAGGTGTTGGGCAGCAGGAACAACAGGGGCAGGGGCAGCAGGGTGGTGAGGTTGGTGAGCAGCACCAGTTGCCAGAGGTGGTCGAAGTTAGTTTCCGTCACGCCCAGCCAGTGGGTGAGGACGGCCCCCAATTCGTGGGAGACCAGCGCCGCTAGGTTGACAATCGACATCAGCAGGGCAAATAGGGTAGCCTCCACTCCGGGCGGGCAAAGCCGCGCCGACAGCACCAGCACGGGCATGAAGGCAATTTCCCCCATCACCGTTAGCACCAGGCTATCGCCCAGGCTAAACCACTGGTCGTCGATGCCGAGGCTGCGGTTGGTGTGGGTGACGAGCAGCAGCATTGACATCCCCAACACCGCAGACAGCACCGTTGACCAGGCAAAAATGGTACGGAAGGGCACCGTCCGCAGAAACCGCTGAAATACCCAAATGCCCAGCAGTGCCGCCACACTCGTCACCAGCCGCACCCGACCCAAAAACTCCGGCTGAAAGCCTAGGTCGTTGGTGGTGAAGAAGAAGAAGGCTGCATCGGCGGTGGGGGTCGCCTGCCACAGGAACAAAAACAGCGCTGGCATCCAGATCGCCCGCTGCCGGATGGCCTGCCAGAGTTGCCCCATCTGCCCCTGAATCACCGACCAGGTGGGCGATTCCTCCACGGGGTCTTCCTGGATAATCCAGGCCACTAGGGAGACAATCAGCGGAAAACTGGCGGTGATGGCAAACACCGTGCGGGTGCTGACCTGCTCTAGCAACACGCCGCCCAGGTAGGCCGTCATCAGCCCGCCCACCGCCGAAGCCCCCCAGGCCAAGGATTGCAACGTGCCCGCCTCGCCCTGGGATTCGCCCCGCGCCCGCGCCACCACTAGGGAATCAACAATCACGTCGCTAATGGCCACGGAAAGGGAACTGAGGGTAATCGCCAAAATTGCCGCCCAGGCCGACTGCACCACCGTGGCCAGGGCCAGCCACGCCGCCGCCCCCAACAACCCCGACAGCAGCAGGTAGGGCCGCCGCCGATAGCCCCCAATGGGTAAACCGTCGGAAATAAAGCCAAACAGCGGCTTAATCGTCCAGGGCAAGGCGGCAATCCCCGTTAACGCGGCCACTTCCGCCGGGGTGAGGCCCAGATCGTCCTTGAGGAAAAAGCTGATTGCCAGCCGCGCCAACCCCAAAATGCCCTGCACAAAGTAGACCATCAAAATGGCCACCAGTTCAGAGGTGAGGGGTTGCCCCTGGAGAATACGGTTCTCTAGGAAACCTTTGATGCCCCCAGAGGACGATGACGATACAGCCATAGACGAGTTGGATCCTTGACAGCACAGAGCCTAGCCAACATTAAGAAATGTCAACGTTGTCCTTCATCATAGCCTGTCCCCCAAAAGTCCGCAGATCCTAGGGCGTAGGGGCCAAGGTGACAGGACGTGTTAGCGCCAGCGTAACGCCTCAACCCTATTTAATAACCTCTTGCACAATCTCCCCTGCTATCAGAGGGAGAAGGGGTATGAAACGCCCCACGGGAGTCTGCGTAGCATGACGCGAATCATGGCGATATGCATGAGCGCCTCCGAGGATTCGAGCAAGCGCTCGTAGTCCACATTCAACCGACGACACCCATGGAGCGCGCTCCACGACCCACCAGGGGGCAGAACAAAGCCTTTGCCATCGTTCTGGGCCGCAGCACCACCCCCAGAACGATGGCGCATCAATCACGGTCTTGAAGGAGTCTTGGCCCGAAAAGCCGCCATCCACCCAGATTAGACCCAGACGAGACAAACGTTCCCGCTCCCCTTGGACGGCCTGAAGCCGTTGTGGGGCTCCCTCCCGCTCTGGCACACTAGCCGCAACCACCTTCACCGCGATCCAGAGACCCATCGTATCGACCCGGGTAAGGCGCTTACGACCCTTGATTTTCTTGCCCCCGTCCTAGCCGACCGATTGGCTAACCATCACCGCACTGGTCACACGCTGGGAATCAAGGGCTCCGGCGCTAGGCGTTGGGTCTCGCTCCTCATATCCTCTTACAGCATCCCTGCCGATTCGTACAGGCGGCGCATGAAGGCTAGGATTTTGCGGCTATAGTCGGGGTCGCTATTCCAGCGTCCGGTGAGTTGATCCACCAGGGGCGCAACGCCGCGCCGCACAAACTGGAAACGCGGATCCACTTGGCTTTGAATCAGTGGCTCTAGGCTACCGTAGGCTTTGAGGTGCTGAATTTGGGCCCGAACGCCAATCCGCGCCGTGGGGAAGGAAGACCCCTCTGGGCCACCCGTGGGAGATCCCAAGCCGCCGAAGTTATTGTGAGCGGGATTCAGCCCGCTGCCAAAGTGGAGGGAGTTGGTTTCCACCAGCATTTGACAAAAGGCGATGTCGTGGTTGATGCCCTCGATGGCGGACTCTTCTCGGTAGAGCTTGGCGAGGTCTTGGTACTGGGTGACGGCGGATTCGTTGACGGTTTTGAGGAACATAATCAACTGCACCTCGGAGGTACTGCCTAGGCCCATCAGCCGATCCATCGATCCTGGACAGATGCCCATCCCCGTGGCAGATCGCAGCAGCAGGGTGCGGGTTTCGCCGTTCCAGTTGACGGAAACGTTATAGCTCCGTAGATCCACGGCCTTAATATAGACCACGTTGCCGTAGCGCAGGCGGGTGATGCTGGGCGCGTTGGTGAGGTTCACCCCCAGCAGATCGGCTAGGTCTACGGGTACGTAGGAGTTGTTGTTGACGATGATGCCCGTTTCGGGATAGATTCCGCCGTTGATGCTAATGCGAACTTCGGGAAAGGTGGATCCGCTAGTCGCTGCCGTCGCCGCTGCCGCCACCGGAGCCACCGACCGACTCCAGGAGGCTAGTCCATCGGCCAAGCCCAGGGCCACGTCTCGCCGCTGGGTTTGGATAATCGCCAAATCCTCTGGGCTGGTGAGATGGCCAATTTCCATCAGCAAAGACGGGCAGCGCAGGGAACGGGTAAAGCCGAGCCAGCCCGTGGGCGATTCGGTATCAGGTTTAGCCCCTCGGCTGGGCAGTTGCGTCACCCGTCGCCGCAGGGCCAACAGCAAAATCTCGGCATGGGAGCGGCGCACCTCGTTTTGGGCGATGTAGAACACCGAGGATCCGCGTACACCAGGATCGCTGTAGGCTCCACCGTGGATTTCTAGGGCCACATCCTGGGGCTGGCAGCGCATATTAATCCAGGCAATGCCCTGGGCCGTGCTTAGATCGTCGGGCACCGCCAGCACGGGCAAACCCCGCGAACGCAGTTCCGCCACCACCAAATCGCGCACCTGGATCATCTCTGCGGCCTCGGTGGTGCTGACCAACACCAGCCCTGGATCGGCTACGCCATCTTCGTAACCGCCGTGGCCCGCCGAAATAAAAATCTGTGCCATGGTGACAAGGGGTTGAGCAACTCTCTGGCCAGAATCATACCTATGAACTGGGCGATTGGGACGGATTTTCCCGCAGCCTACCTCTGCCCAAACGTCTGAAGGGCATCCCCCGTGAGGCGGCACAGTTGCCACTCTGGTTTGATCTCGGCCCCCATGCGCCGATAGAACTCAATGGCCGGGGTGTTCCAGTCTAGGACGCTCCACTCAAACCGCCCACAACCCTTCTCTACGGCCAACTGCCCCAGATACTTCAACAAGGCTTGCCCTACCCCCCGCCGACGGTAATCGGGCCGTACAAAGAGATCCTCCAGGTACAAACCGGGCTGCATGAGGAAGGTCGAGAAATTATAGAAATACAGCGCCATCCCCGCCGTGGCTCCGTCCAGTTCCGCCAGCACCGCCTCAGCATAGGGCCGTTCCCCAAACAAGTAGCGGGCTAAATCCGCCGGACATCCCGTCACATCGTGGGAAAGCTTTTCGTATTCGGCCAATGCCTGAATCAGCGCTACGAGGGTGGGCACATCCGCCGGAGTAGCGGGACGAATATTAATCGGGGTTTGGGGGGAAGGAGTAGAATCCGAAAACGTCATAAACGCATCATGAACGCAACAGAGTCATACTAGGCGGGAACGTCACCCATCCTCAGTAGATCACAAGATCACAACCTTGATCTATTGCCCTAATCTTGGTACTCACTCCAAATCCCTCTCCCAATTTGGAAGAGGGACTTGGTGACCTAACTGATCCTAAATCCCGCGTCTGGGCTTGGCCCCATGACTCAGCCTGGGGGGCTGGGTTGGCCTTGGCTTGCCGTTAGGGGACTCCTTGGGCACCCTAGGGCGGTGGCTAACTGCCGTCGGAAACCTTAACCGGAAACCTCAACTCGTTGGGCAAAGGGCTCACCCTCAAAGGGCTGAACGCCAATGGCCGGATAGTTGTCATCGCTAGGGCCAAAAATTCGGGCGATGGGATCGACAAAATACTGGGCTAACCCGTCAAGAGCAGAGCCAAAAAACGAAAGCATGGAGCGTTTCATGGGCGTCACCTTATCAGGTTTACAATGACAATAAACAGGGTCAGCAAAGGCAAAATCACTCTATAGCGGATTTCACTCGAATGAAGTACACCGCTAAGATCCCCCCAGACCCCCTTAACAAGGGGGGTACAAGGTGAATCTTCTACAGCAATAAACTGGGGGGATCTGAAGCTAAACAAGCTTATACCTCACTGAAGCGAGAACCGCTATATCTAGACCTAAAATCAAGGCTCGTCGGCTTTTTAGTCGAAGAGAATCACAACGAATAATTTCTTGATCTTAGTAGACTCTATGACAATAACTAAACCCTTGTTGAGGTTAGGTCATATTAGATTTTCCCTAACACTTTTATCCTACGGGATCAGCCCTGGGAGGTTTCGTCTGAGGTGACTAATCTTCACAGAGTCGTTCCGGCCAGCTTCCCCTCGGCTGATACGCTTGACTTTCCCTATGGGCGAATGGGGATGCGCCCCAATCCTAGCCCCTGTTTTCCCCGGAAGGTGCCCGGTGGTCAGCCTTTGGGGGAATTGTTGAGAGATCCTTCAATTTCTGGTCATTGGGCATGAAATGAGTATGGCCGCAGAATGATATCTTGGATTAGGCTAAAACTGGTTTCGAGCCAGTCGGCGTTCGTGGGGTAGGTCTACTGTCTTGCGCTGCCTCCGCTGGGGTAGCTTGTCGTGTTGATTGTCCGTAGTTTCTGAGATCGCTATGCTAAGTGCGTTCGCTGCCTTGACGCTTTCATCGGTCTTGGCCCAGGCTCCTCAATCCGGAGTGGTCATCCCGGATCCCACGGAAACCGTCATCCTTTCCCGCGATGGCACCTATGCTGAGGTGATTCGGCGGCAGGAGGTGCGGCCTCTTCCGGGCGGTCTCGATGATGTTCCGGTCTTCAATAGCAACAGCCCTGAGGTGGTTCAGCAGGAAGGCATTTTGCTGTCTACCTTTCCCCAGGAGGGCATGGCTACCCCAACGGCCCACCTCAACTATGCCTTCAATGGCCGCTTCGACATTTTTGCCCACCACATTGCCCGTGGCTTGGATGCCGATGATCGGCGCACGCTATTTTTGGGCGTTGTGATCTATAACCCCGGCAGTGAGCCCGTCACAGTGACCATCGATCAAGGGGTGAGCTACCTCAGCCAAGAGGCCCCCTTCATTCAGTTGCCGGATATGCGGCTCAGCACCAACGGCAATGTGTTTGCAGGCCCAGGGAGCCGTACCGCGACGGACATGCTACGCGGTGCCACCCAGCCCCACTGGCCTCGTTCCGTCACCATTCCGCCGGGGCATGTGCATCTGTTGATGAACATGCCAATTCCGCTGCGACAGCTCACGGTGCCCGCCAACGGTAGCCATCCCCAGGGGGCCATCATCCCCAAACCCCAGGTGCGCCCGGAGACAGTGGCTGCCGCTGAGGCCCAGATTCTGGGTGACAACGGCGAAGTCTTGCCTCCCCCTCCCCCTGCCGCTCGCCCCATCCCTAGCAATGGCCGCACCGCCATGATGTATTTAACCAGCGATGGCCCGGTGCATGTGGCCAGCCTCGCGAAATATGCCGACCGTACCGCCTCCGGGGATGAAAAGGTGCCCACCCTCAGCAACTGGATTCGGATTCTGAAGCAGGGGCGGCTAGCGGGGCCAAGGGATATCCCCCCCTCGGATCCCTCCACCTATCGCAGCGGTCGTTTTTACTATGGCCGGGTGGCCGGGGTGGCTAAGGGATCGGTCTGGCGGGCTAATCTCACTGACAACGCTGACTCTGAGGCACTGACGGTGCCTGATCCAGGGAACTCTATTTCCTACGTGATCAGTTCGGTGGATCGCAATACCTTGGGTACAGGGCAAATTCAAAGTGCGCCCATGGTGGCCCGATATCCCGATACCGCCTTTCGCTCCCACGGCAACTACGGTGTGCGCTATAGCCTCACCCTACCCCTCCAAAACAACACAGACACCGCCCAAACGGTGACCCTCAAGTTCCAGACGCCGTTGCAGGACGACAACCTGGTGGCTGGGTTGCGCTTCCGTCGTCCCCCCGAAGACCGGATTTTCTTCCGGGGTACGATGCGCCTACGGTTTAGAAACCAGATTGGCCTGGAGCAAACCCACGACGTTCACCTCGTTCAGCGTCGTGGCCAGGAGGGAGAATCTCTGCTGCGGCTCACGATTCCCCCCAACACCCGCCGGGATGTAGCGGTCGATTTAATCTATCCCGCCGATGCTACCCCGCCCCAGGTGCTCACGGTATTTAATGGCATCCTCAACCCTGTCTACGACGCCGCTAACCCGTCACCTCCCTCCCTCAGCCAAGATTTGTAGGTTAGCCGCCCAGTTGCCGCATCACCTCCGTCCCTAGGCGAATAGACGGTCAGGATGAAGGTGGTAGCGCTATATTGGCTAAAGACATCAAGGCCCACGGTGGGAGGAAGCATGACCATCATGAAAAACATTGCTCCTTGGTTTGGTAAGCCGCCCAGACAGGATCAACTTCAGCGCTCCTGTCTTTGGGGCGGGCTTGTTTTGACGGCTTTGCTTTTGGTGGGATGCGGGGGTAATCCGTCTCTGCCGAGCGGTTCTGCCGTAGACAACGGTAGCCTTGAGGTCGCCGCTACTACTCCGGAGGCCGCTCTGGCGCAGCACCTCGCCGCCACAGATAGTAAAATGTATGGAGCCTACTGGTGCCCCCACTGTGCGGATCAAAAAGCGATGTTTGGCGATGCCATTGACCAGGTACCCTACGTGGAATGTGCCGCCGACGGAGAAAATGCCCAGCCCGATCTCTGTAGTGCCAAGGGCATCCAAGCCTATCCCACCTGGGAAATTAAGGGTCAGCTCTACCCTGGGGTGAAATCCCTGGAGGACTTGACCCAACTATCGGGCCTTCAACCCGCTCCTTGACCTGATTCCTCCCTAGGTCTAGAACCGCCCGTTGCTTCCCTAGGTATGGGCGGTGATGTATTTTTTGGGGAACCTGTCCCTATATCGCTAGGCCGCTGATTCTATCCCTCGGCTGTTGTTTCGTTCCCTCCTTATCCCCTTGCACGATCCCAGTTCTCCAATCCAGGCCCATGGTCATCCCGAATTCCATGACCATGGCATCCCCCATGACCATGATGGCTATTCCACCGTGGATCTGCCGAGCGACAGCCATCGGGCCATGCACCCCCACGTTCACGATCCTGACTCGCTGCGGCGCATTGTCAACCGCCTGTCGCGCATTGAGGGCCATATCCGTGGCATTAAGACGATGGTGCAGGAGAGTCGTCCTTGTCCTGATGTGCTGGTGCAAGTGGCAGCGGTGCGGGGAGCACTGGATCGGGTCGCCCGTGTGATTTTGGATGAACACCTGACGGAATGCATCAGCCGTGCGGCAGAGGCTGGCAATATTGACGAGGAAATTGCCGAACTTAAGGCTGCGCTAGATCGTTTTTTGCCGTAAGCCAGTTTGGGACTGACACAAAAACTATAGTACATTTGAATCCAGAGCAGAGGAGAAACGGGGTCGCTTTGTTCTGCCAGGTTTTGTCTAATCGCGAATCTTCCATGCCGCTGCCTCGTAAAAACCTGTCTGCGCGGATGCGTTCTATGCTTTTACTGAGGCAGTCTCAGCTATGGAATGTGTGGTCTCCTTCGTTATCGGGGGTCTAGGCTGTTGGCACAACATGCAGGATCGTTTCCTGGTTGTGCTGGTCGCGGCGACGGGTGAAGGGGTAGGGAAAAGTTGGTTATTTGAGCAGGTCAAACAGGCCGTCGTCGATGTCGTAGCCCAGCATTTGGGTCATGAATTTGAGCTTGGTGGGGTTAAAGCGGCCCTGCTGCTTGAGCCATACGGCAATGACAAAAATCTTTTGCATCACAAATATTTCTAGGGCTTCGGGGTTGTAGCGAATGCCATCGGTGGGGCTGAACTGATGGGGCACCAGCATGGCGGCATAGCGGCCCAGCTCTCCGGCTTCCCAGTCGAGCACTAGGGGCAACCAGGGGTATTGGCTATCCACCCGAAGGAACCACAGCCGCACCTCTGGCAACTCCGACAGTTCCCTGGGGTCGGTGGGGTCACGGGAAATGTCAATATCAAACCGTAGTCCTTCCGCTTCGGTGATACCCTTTTCACTGACCAGTAAGGGTTCAATCACCGCTGTGGCAGGGCTGAGATCGAGGGTTTGCAGGTGGTGATCGCGGAGGGTGATGGTGTGGGCCATGGGGAATTGGGCAAAACGGGACAGCCTCTATTGTGGCAGGGGGGTGGCAGGGGGGAAAGGGCGTGCCATGATGGGTATCGGCTTTGATGTCAGGTTTGATGTCAGTTTTTGATGTCGAAGGGTTAGATGGCGAATGGACATGGCGATGGTAGATTCTCCCCGACGGGTGTGCATTATTCTGGGAACGCGACCAGAGGCGATTAAGCTGGCCCCGGTGATTCGGGCCTTTCAGCAGGATGCCAAGTTTGAAACCCAGGTGGTGCTGACGGGGCAACACCGGGAAATGGTGGATCAGGTGATGGCCCTGTTTGACCTACAGGCCAACGCCGACCTGGCCATTATGCAACCCAAGCAAACCTTGACAGACATTACCTGCCGCAGTCTTCAGGGCTTAGAGGCCCATTTCCAAACCCGACCGCCCGACCTGGTGATTGTGCAGGGGGACACCACCACGGCCTTTGCCGCTGCCCTGGCTGCCTTTTACCAAAAAATTCCGGTGGGCCATGTGGAGGCCGGACTTCGCACCGACAATATCTATAGCCCCTACCCCGAAGAGGCGAACCGACGGCTGATTTCCCAGATCACCACCCTTCATTTTGCGCCTACCACAAAGGCCGTGGAACACCTGAAGGCGTCGAGCGTGGTGGGGGAAATTCACCACACGGGCAACACAGTGATTGATGCCCTGCTCACCGTCGCCGCCCAACACCCCGACTGCCCCATTGACGGGCTAGATTGGGATCGCCATCGGGTGATTTTGGCCACCGTCCACCGTCGAGAAAACTGGGGCCAACCGATAGGCGACATTGCCGCTGGCTTCCTAGACATCCTAGCAGCCCAGCCTGATACGGCCCTGCTGCTGCCTCTGCACCGCAATCCCTTAGTGCGAGAACCCCTCACCGCTGCCCTGGGGGATCATCCCCGCGTGTTTTTGACCGAGCCCCTGGACTACCGCGCCCTGGTGGGGGCGATGCAGCGCTGTTATCTGCTGTTGACCGACTCCGGTGGTTTGCAGGAGGAAGCCCCCGGCTTGGGCAAACCCGTCCTCGTCCTGCGCGACACTACCGAACGGCCCGAAGCGGTGGAGGCTGGCACCGCCCGGTTAATTGGCACCGACCGGGAGGCCATCCGCCACCATGCCCTGGAATTGTTGACCGACTCCGCCGCCTACGAGGCCATGGCCCAGGCCGTCAATCCCTTTGGCGATGGCTACGCCTCCGAACGCATTCTCGCCACGGTCAAAACCTACCTAGGCGTTAGGACGATGGCTGAAGGGTGACGAGTTGCTATCACGGCTTGGTTGCCATCACGGCTTGGTTGAGGAAAACGACGGAACACGGAACCCATCGCGATGTATGCGCTGACCCACTGCACCCTGTATACGGGCACTCGCACCCTTCAGGATCACGCCCTAATCATTGATGGGCCGAGGATTCTTGACCTGGTGCCCAAGGCGCAACTGCCCTCGGATATGCCCCAACAGTCGGGCCAGGGCGGGTCGGCGGCTCCGGGGTTCATTGATTTGCAACTAAATGGCTGTGGCGGGGTAATGTTCAACGACGCTATCACGGCAGACACCCTGGACACCATGCACCGTACTAATCTGCGCAGCGGCACCACCAGCTTTCTGCCGACGCTGATTACCACCTCCGATCAGGCGATGGATCAGGCCATCGCGCTCATGGACGCCTATCGACGCGACCACCCCACCCAAGTTCTTGGCCTGCATTTAGAAGGCCCTTACCTCAACCCCAAGCGGCGGGGCATCCACGATGGTAGCTACGTGCGCCCTGCCGATGCGGCCATGATCGCCAAGCTGGCCCAGGCTGGCCCGGAACGGGTGCGACTGGTGACCCTGGCCCCAGAACAGGTACCAGCGGATCAGATTCGTCGCCTGGTGGAGGCCGGAATTCGGGTTTCGGCGGGCCATTCCGATGCCAGCTTTGAGGCGGCGATGGCCGGGTTTGAGGCCGGGGTGGGCATGGTGACCCACTTGTTTAATGCCATGTCCCCTTGGTTAGGACGGTCGCCCGGTTTGGTGGGGGCCACGTTTAGCCGTCCAGAGGTCTACGCTGGAATCATCGTCGATGATCACCATGTCCACCTCGACTCGGTGCAGTTGGCCCATCGCCTCAAGGGGGATCACCTGCTGCTGGTTTCCGATGCCACGCCCCCGGTGGGCACCACGATGGAATCCTTCATCATCGGCGGGCAGGAGGTGTTTTATCGCGACGGCAAATGTGTGTCGGCGGAGGGCACCCTAGGTGGTTCGGCCTTGACCCTAATGGAAGCGGTGCGCCTCTGCGTGGAGCGAGTGGGCCTTCCCCTAGCGGAAGCGCTTCGCATGGCCAGCCTCTATCCTGCCCGCGCTATTGGGGTTGAAGGAAACCTGGGTCGTCTTGCGCCGGGGTACTACGCCAACGTCACGGTGTTTGATCCCCAGCGTTGGACGGTGCAGGGCATCATCGACCAGGGACAATGGTGTTCAATGGGCTGAAACGCATCCCCTCAGGCGACCTCAAGGGTGGCTAAATCGACGGACGCGGTAGACCCGCAATGCGGCCATCCATGGTTTTGTGGGCCAGGGCTTGGTCGCGCAGGCTAATCCACAGGCTGCACTGGTCATCATCCAAGGAAACGACAACAGCACCGCCTTTCTCGCTGAGTTTGCAGGCTAGGTGGTACAAGCGGGTGCGTTTGGCGCTCTCCACCGTCAGCGCTCGATAATACAGCTCATTGTGGTAATGAGCGCCATCCTGCAAGGATCCCCCAAACCAAAACTTAAAAATTTGGATGCGACGTTCTTCTAGGACTTTTGGCAGCATGGAAAGGCCCCCTTGACCTCTTCAGAGCATACCCAGTTCTTCCGACTAATGGCTGATTTCCTCCATGTTTAAACGGTTAAAATACCCGTCGAAATAAAAATTTTTTTAACATTTATGCTATCCCTCTGAAGTAGCCCTTGGTTGGGGGCTTAGATGCCGCGCCAAGTTTGTCGGGCATGGGCCGACTCCACGAGCGATTTGACGATATCCAAGCTGAGCGGTTTGACCAGGAAACCATCGAGTTCTGGGGTGTCTTCGGTATGGTTCCACTGGGGGCTCGCGGAATCGGTGAGGGCAACAATGGTCATCTCTGTGGGGGCTAAGGTTTGGCGCAAATGGCGCACCAAGGTCTGCGGCCACGATGGGCCATTGTGATCCACTAAAATCACCAGGCAAGGTTGTCCCTGGCCTAATTGGGTCATCGCTTGCTCCGCAGATCGAGCCACCACCATCGGGTAGGGCAAGTCGGCCTGAATGGCTTGGATGTTGCGAATTTCCTGATGATCTGGAGCGAGAACGAGAATATAACCGTCGCGAGTCGGGATCATGTTTGGAAAGACCATAGCTACCCCCATAGTACTGGGGAGATAAGGGCTTCATTTAGGGTATATTGTGGCTGTTTTGGCCTTAATTCACAGTTTTAAGAGGATTTAGCCCAGTTTTCATTCTGCTGATCTTCCACTTTTTTTAGGGTCTATAAACCGATTAGTAACATTCCTGGGATGGATCTGTCCGGTGGTAGTGGGCCAGCCAGCCAGATTGAGTAGGGACGGGCATGGATGGTGACCTGATGACGATCTTTCCCCATGGGTCGATCCGACCGGGTTCATCTCCCCCACCATCGGGGACGATCCTCCCTCAGTCGTTGCCTTGCATGGGGTAACCCTAGCTACAAAAAAGGCCGACGGGCTTTGATATGTTTGGCTGATAAAATTTGCCGTCTATTTCTAATCTCTGTGGGCTCTGTATCCGTTCATGTCATTGAGGGCAACCCCCATTTGCGTTCGCTTTTGGGTTGGCACCTTCAGCAAGCTGGCTACAAGGTGTTTCAGTCAGCCGATATGGTGCGAACCCGCGATCTTTTTCAGGCCAAACAGCCCAATTTAGTCATCCTAGATTCGCAACTGCCCACTGGGGATGGGTTGGAACTGTGCCGCTGGCTCCATAGCCATGGTCAGCCGTTGATTATGATTCTCTCGGCCTGTACCACCGAGGCGGATATTGTGGCGGGGCTGCGGGCCGGGGCCGATGACTACCTCACCAAGCCCTTTGGGATGCAGGAATTTTTGGCACGGGTAGAAGCGCTCACCCGCCGTATTCGCCTGATGAATGCCCCGGCCTCCCTCACCTATGGGGATCTCAATATCGACCTCGTGCAGCGTCGGGTGCACTTTCGCGGCGAATACATTGACCTCACCCCCCAGGAATTTAGCCTGCTCTACGTGCTCACCCAAGCCTCCGGTTCACCCCTCAGCCGCACCGACCTGCTGCGCCGAGCTTGGCCCGATGCCATCGACAACCCTCGCACCGTCGATACCCACATTCTGTCCCTACGCAAAAAAATCGAGGCCGATCCGCGTCAGCCCAACATCATCCAAACCGTGCGCAACGTTGGCTATCGGTTCAACGTCGAACGCCTTACCGCCGAAACCAACGGCCATGGCCGCCATGTCAACCTAGCCGCTTCCGGCCTATCCTAGCCCCCGCCATTCCTTTTCGGTAGGGGCTAGAGTCGCTTCCTCCCTTGGGCCTAGGCGACAGATTCCGGTTCCGGTTCGTTTTCTCCTTCGCCGAGGACGGTAAGGAACTGGAGGGCCATGGCGATGTAGGTGGCGCACTGGGCTGGGGGCAGTTGATAGAAGGACTGCCACGCCTGGGCTTTGTCGGATTCGTAGGTCTCAAAGCGGTCGGGCTGTTGATCGAGCCAGCCGAGGCGGACGGCGTGGCCGATCAGCACATCCAGATAAATGTAGTCCTCAAAGTACAGATCGGGGTTGACCTTAAAGATTTCCCCCATTTCCCGCAGGGCTTCGAGGTTGACGTGGCGATATTCTGGCGCTTGGATTTTGCTGAGCAGGTGGGTAATGCAGCGCTCGAAGTTTTGCTCTCCGGGGGTCATTTCCGAGAGGATGTGGTCGCTGTCGAGGCGGTTTTTGCGGTCTAGCTTGTTGCCGATGACGATGCCCTTGGAATGGCGCAGCACCTCCCACACCTGGCTATAGAATTCCTGGGGAATGCGGGCAATTTCGCCGTCGATGACGCGCATTCGCCACCAGTCTTGGGGGGTGGGGGTTTCGGTTTCGGGGATGTCCTCCAGATCGTCGGGGATGACCTGCCAGTTGATGGCACTATGGGGCTTAACGTGGAGGGATTCCCGCTGGAAGATGGACTGGTTGAGGCCGCTGAACCCGGCCAGAACTTGACGCAGGCGGGCTTTGAGCGTGTGTGGGCTGAGGGCTAGCAATTCGCCGTAGGCTTCGTCTTGGGGGAGGTCGCGTTCGCGGGCCAGTTCGCTGGTGAGCAGCAGCAGCAGGTAGCCTACCCGCAGGGTCAGTAGACCGTTGAAGAGGCTAGGTTCCGCCTTCATCAACAAGCTCAGGTCGATCAACACTTCCTGGGTGAGCACATGATCCCGTACGTCGTCGCCGCAGAAGGTGCGGATTTTTTCGACGATTTCTCCATGGGCCATGGGTTCGGTGATGAGCGAGTCTTCGCTGTAGGATTTGCCGACGGAGATTTGCTTTTGCCGCACCAGCAGTTCCGTCACCGCATCGGAAAGCGTGATGTCGGCCTTTTCCAGTAGGCCCGCCGCCCGCCGCAGAATGTCCCACTGTTCCAACTGGCTGGCCTTGGCGTAGATTTCGTCCAGCAGGTTCTTGACTGTAACGCTTCGGCCAGGGCCACCGAACCCCGTATCAAAGCCCAGCCCCTTCAGGTGTTTGAGGGTGCTGAGCAGTTCAATCTGTTCATAGACGTTGCTGGATTCTTGCAGTTGCCGAAGGATTCGCTCCAGGTCGGTCTCCTGTTCCAAATCAAATTCCTCCAGCAGGGAGAGGGGATCGTCCCGCCCCGGATCAAAGCCTAGATAGCCTGTCCCCAGGGAATTGTAGCCCACGGAATTGCTCCCTAACTGGTAGTTGTTGACGTTATCCACGCGCTCCTGGCTGGTGGTCATCATCAACTGGTGCAGCGGCCCCACCCGCACGGGCACATGGTCGCAGCGTCCAGTGCTGAGTTCCTTCATCAGGGCCAGCAGGGGCGATTGGTGAATGGGCTTATGGCCCAGTTGGAACATGGCGTGGGTAAGCAGCAGCGTCACCGTGGGGCGGCCCGGTTCGCGCCAGTGGTCGTAAATATAGGCCAGTTCGCTGCGGATTTGGGTCACCAAAAAGTGGTAGTCCAGGGTGAGGTAAAACCGCTGCTGATCGAGGAACGAGGGCAAAAAGACCACGGGCTGGCCCTGGATGCGAAACACGCGGGAGGTGGTCAAACTCCGCAGCCGCCGCACTGGACGCCCGCTGATCCCCAGGGTCTCATTTTTGCCAATTTCGGCGTAGATGGCGGATAGCTCCGAGGCGGAGAAGACCTGGACGGGATCGCTTTCCTCTAGGGTTTGGGTGGAAAGGCCGCAGGTGCTGAGTTCCTCCTGAAGCGCCTTATCCTCCGCCAGCAGGGCAATTTGCACCAGGGGATAGCGCTGTTCGCCCACCTTTAAGTGCCGCCCCAGCGGATCCAGATCCCCCGGTTTCAGCAGACCCTCCCGCACCAGTTGGCCCAGGATATAGAGGCTCTGCGCCCACACCAGGGGCAGGTTGTCGTTGGGTTCGCGGGTTTGGCTACCGGGCTTGTCCCGTTCCAGGGCTAGCTTGTCTTCGGGGACATAATAGAGTTCTGGCAGCAGCCCCACTCCGTCCCGCTGCACTTCCAGCGCGGCCAGCCGTTCTTGGTAGAAGGTGATCTGCGCTTGGTCGCCCGCAAACAGGCTATCCAGCCAGAGGTAGGTAAAAAACAGCGGCCACTCGCACTCGATGTGTTCAAACTGCCGCAGTTCCTCCGGCTCGTAGTGGAGGCGGGTGGTGTCTTCGATTACGGTTTGGTGGCCGTCCCGCAGGAAGCGCTTGCAGCCGTAGTTTCCTTGCAGCTTATCGACAATTTTTTGGCGCGTTTTGCGCACTAAGTCCCCATCTTCCACCGCAAAGGCCGGGAAGCCAATCACGCTCAGCAACGCCGCATCCACTTCCTTCGAGCCGGATTCCCTTGGAAGCAGGGATTCTAGGGTGATCCGGGCACGGGCAATTTCGTCCGTCAGCACATGGATAATCGACGCCTGACCGCCGCGCATCCCAAACAGGTTAATGCCCCGCATCGCCTCCAGCGCCGCCTTGGCCATCCCCACAGAACTCGCATTCAGTTCCGGCTTGCCGTGGTTAATTTTGTTGCCCCGCTCCCAGATGCCGTAGTCTGGGGTGCGGTAGGCGCGGCCAATGTAGTAGACCAGGTTTTGCACAAAGTTGACTTCGTCTAGGGTGTAGACGATCTGCAACCCGGAGGCCGTCATCTGGGCCAGCATCAGCAAAAAGACCGAGGTGGCATCAATCTGCAAATGGCCCCACTCGTCATCGCCCACGACCGGGTGGCCCGTGGCGGTATCGTACTTGGCGTGCAGGGCTTCGAGAGGGTGCTGGCGTTCCTTAAATCGCTCTACCTTTGGGGCTTGGCGCAGTTTGGCCACCAGCAGCCCCCGCATCAGCTTGACGACACTCTGCTCTAGCTCCACGGTGCGGCCCTGGTCGTCATCCAGTTGCCGATAGGCCAAGGCCAAGCCCCACACCGCCAAAATGCTGTAGACGTTGTCCCGCACCCAGGCATCGGTGTAGTTGCCGTGGCTGTTCACCGCTGTGCTGGCGGGCATGAGGCCGCTGACGGGATGCTGCCGCGACAGAATCACCTTCTTCACCTGCTGGTAGTAACGGTCTAACTGCTCTTGGAGATGAACTAGAGACATAGGAACGCACAACGGGGTTGAGAGACGGCCAAGCCAACGGCCTAGGAAAAGACTAGACCCATCACTATGCTAAGGCCCAGCCCGCATTTAATCAGACCTTAACTATACGGAAAAATTTTTTGCCCCCGCCAAAACACAGGTTTCCTCAAAAATTGGATGCGCCAATCGAGGCACAGCAAATCCAGTCCCCTCAGTCCAGATGACTTACATTCCTAGGTAGTCGTAAATAGAATTGATATTGTCTTGTACGCCGTCTGTGCTCTCTCGATCACCTAACTCGTGATAGATGGGCAGGGCCTGGTGGTAAAAGCTCAGCGCCTGCCGCCACATCCATTCGGATCAGTCGCTCGACGATGGGCCGGATGGTGCAAAAACTTGGATTCACCCATAAAAAAAACGCTGCACGCCACCGAGCTTGAGGCGGTTAGTGCCCGACGCCTATTCTTGCTGCCTTATTCCCCAGATTTCTCGCCCATTGAACCGTTCTGGCCGAAGGTCCAGACGAGCTTAAATTCCAGGGGTGCACGAACCTATCAAGCCTTGAAAGAAGCGATTGATTTTGCCTATTCTCAAGTTCCCCCAGAAGATATTCGCAATTGGTTCACAATGAACCACTACTGCACCTCATCCGAACGAGAACCGCTATAGGCAATGAGCCACGCAGGGAAAGTTGGCGACCACGATGCACAACCTTCATCCGGTTCAGCCCTTGGTTAGCCCGTTCAATGGCCTAGTCTACCCGCTCCACAGGTCAAAACGTGAGATTTAGTTTTCTACGCAATTAAGGCATTTCTAAGCCCAAAAACTGCTTTAACTGCAGGTGCTACAAATCCTATGGAAGGGCTGAAAGCCTTGAAATGCTTACGGAGAGGGAGGGATTCGAACCCTCGGAACCTTGCGGCTCATCCGATTTCAAGTCGGACGCATTCGACCACTCTGCCACCTCTCCAGGGATAGGGGAGCAATTCCTTTATATCACTCTTAGGGTAATCCACGGTGTGACGGTGAGCATTCAGGCGCTTCGGACAGCCGAGGCGGTGGACAGCACAGGTACCAAACTAAAAAAATGTAATCTACGTGCCAGCACTCGGTAGCGGGGGTGATTAGCCTAGGGATGGCAAAAGCCCGGTTGATGAACTATATTCGGGGGTTAATCTTCCTAGTGGCTAGAACGACGGCCCAGAGATTCCGGTTGATCGCCCCAAAGTCTGATGATGTTGTCAGAACGCCGATGGATCAATCCGTTGGTTAGCGATATGGTACCGATGCCCTAGGAAATCCCATTGTGAAACTGTTGTGAAGGAGTTTGCATGAAACGCCGCTGGTTTTTGGCTTCCACTACCGCTGTAGCTTGTCTAACGGTTGGTCTCACTGCGGCCTGCGGGGGCGGCGGATCCTCAACGGGGGACAGTGGGCCGCAGGTTTTAGTGATGGCCACCTCCGCTGACTATCCCCCCTACGAATTTGTGGAAACTGCTGGCGGCACTGAGGAAATTGTCGGCTTTGATGTGGATATCGCTCGCCACATTGCCACCGAACTAGGCTATGAGCTGGAAATCACCAATATGGACTTTAACGGCCTGATTCCGGCGTTGCAAGCGGGTCGGGCCGATTTTGTGATGGCGGGGATGACCCCCACCGAAGAACGCAAGCAGAACGTGGATTTCTCGGAAATCTACTTTGAAGCCAAGAATATGCTGGTGTTCCCGGCCAGCGAGAACATCACCGGGGTAGAGGATTTGGCGGGTAAAACCCTGGGGGTACAGTTGGGATCGATTCAGGAAGGGCTGGGGAACGACCTGGTCGCGGAAAACCCCGACATCAAGCTCTCCCCCCTCAACCGCATTAACGAGATTATCCAGGAACTCAAGTCGGGTCGAGTTAACGCCGCCATCATCGAAGACACGGTGGCAGCGGGCTTTTTGGCGAATAATCCTGACCTGAAGGCCGTGGAAATCCCCGATGAGGAAGCGTCAGGATCGGCCATTGCCTTTCCCAAGGATTCCGACAAGGTGGAAGACTTCAACCGGGTGCTGGCGGAAATGAAGGACAGCGGCCTGATGGAGGACTTGATTCTGAAGTGGTTTGGCGATGGGGAAGGTTAGGCCGTCACCATGAATCTAGATTTTGGCCAAATTATTCCGTCGCTGCCCTTTATCCTCAAGGGCATTGTGGTAACCCTTCAGTTCACCCTGCTGTCGGCGTTGTTCGGGTTTACCCTGGGTACGCTGTTGTCGCTGCTGAAGATCTCGTCTATCAAGCCCCTGCGGTGGTTTGCGGAGTTCTACACTTCCATTTTTCGGGGCACGCCACTGATTTTGCAGTTGGCCCTGGTCTATTTCGCCACCCCCCAGCTGATCGGCTACAAAATTAGCCCCATTGAAGCTGGGGTGTTCACCTTTGCCCTCAATTCCGCCGCCTACAGTTCCGAGACTATTCGGGCGGGCATCATGGCGGTGGATAAGGGCCAACGGGAGGCGGCGATGTCTCTGGGGGTGCCCTACAAGCTGATGATGCTTGACATCATCTTGCCCCAAGCCTTCAAAAATATCCTGCCCGCCCTAGTCAACGAAAGTATCGCCCTGCTGAAGGATTCTGCCCTTGTTTCTACCATCGGTGTGCTGGATTTGATGCGGCGGGCGCAGGTGGTGGCAGGGCAAACCTTCCTCTACTTCGAGCCGCTAATTGTGGTTGGAATTATTTACTACATCATGGTTATGGGGCTAACCCAGGCCGCCCAAGTGTTGGAACGGAGGATGCGCCGCAGTGATTAGAATCGAACATTTGGTTAAATCCTTTGGGCCATTAGAAGTCCTAAAAGACATCTCCACGGAGGTAGAAACAGGGCAAGTTGTGGCAATTATTGGCCCTTCCGGGTCAGGAAAATCCACCCTGCTGCGCTGCATTAACCTGCTAGAAACCCCCACCGCTGGCCACATTTTTGTGGATGGAATGGATATCACCTCCCCCAAATGCGACATTCTCAAGGTACGCCAAAATGTGGGTATGGTATTCCAGCATTTCAATTTGTTTCCCCACAAAACGGTGATGGATAACCTCACCTATGCGCCCATGAAGGTGAAGGGGCTTTCCAAGGCCGATGCCAGCAAAATTGCCCTGGATTTGCTCACCAAAGTGGGCCTCGCCGAAAAGGCGGATCAGTATCCTTCCCGGCTCTCTGGGGGCCAAAAGCAACGGGTGGCCATTGCCCGCGCCCTAGCGATGCAGCCCAACACCATGTTGTTCGATGAACCCACCAGCGCCCTCGACCCCGAAATGGTAAAAGAGGTGCTAGACGTGATGAAGGGGCTGGCCGATACGGGCATCACCATGTGCATCGTCACCCACGAAATGGGCTTTGCCCGCGAAGTCGCCGACCGAGTGCTATTCCTTGATGGCGGCTATTTGGTGGAAGATGCCCCCCCCGATGTGTTCTTCAGCAGCCCCAAAAGTGACCGTGCCCAGCAGTTCCTAGAAAAAGTGCTGTAGGAAAGGAAAATTTGACCATTATGCACCCAAAATATCGCGGTAAATATCGTGGTTCTCACATGGGTCAGTTACACCTACTTACCTGAGAACAAGGGGCTTCAGCTTTTTGCCTAGGAATGCCATCTTGCTGAAGTCCGCTATATGTTTAGGCGATTTTTTGGGGGTTTAGAAAATGTTGTAATGGACTAAGCTATTTCTCAGGATGGCAACATTAGCATTGGGGTCTTTAAGCGCCAAGGTCCAGTTCGGGTCGGCAATGAAAAGATCGACTAATTTTGATTCACCCTTTCTCTGGTAATCATCAACAAAGATGGTTGCATTGTTATGAATGATGGGCAGAAGAATATCGTGGGCTGGAACCCTAGCCTCAGAAATATCCTCTCGCCAAGCTGGAGGGCCATCAATAATCACCAAATCAGGTTTAAAGTCCTGGATCACACCAAGCGCATCCATATCGTAGTATTCAGATGCTTTAAAATTAGAAGCCTCAAGCCTGGATTGTTCTATCTTTCGTAAGGGGGCGTGAATCATCCTATGCCGATCTGTATCTAATTTTTTAGACCTAAGTTGAGAACAACAGATATCCATCCATTCGTGATCGTGATCAACCGAGATCGCCTGAATATCCGGCATGTCCTGCATAAGCTTGGCTATGAAAAGCGTCGATACTCCCATGCCAAGTTCTAGTATCCGGCGACGCTGGTTGATAATAATTTCATTCAGGATATAGACGGTAGCCTGCGGTGTCATTGCCGAGGCTGTCCAGGGAATATATCCAAGGTTAAGTTCCCCCAGCTTTACTAAGGCTTCCACGGAGGAATATCTGTCATGATCAATTATTTTGTTTTCCATGTTGGGATGAATTATTAACAACAATTATGCTGGCACCAAATCGGACTAAGAAACCTCAGCCTTCCCAGTCCGATACACCGGGGGGCAAGGCTTCTCCCCTCGCTGATATCAGATGCAAGCGATCCAGATCTAGCATATAGCGAATTGCCGTAGAATCCGGCACAGACAACAGCCTTAAGCCCCTTACTCAAAGGCTGTAGCTATACTGCATCAATCTAGGATGGGTGGGCCGTAGCCGTTAATTCTGAATCGGTGGGAGAGAAGGCAGCCCAAAAAGTTCCTATGAATATGATGCGACTAGAATAGATCTTTTTTGCCGCGCAATCGAGCAAAGGTTTGGGCTATATTTTCCCCTTGCATAGCGGATTGAATCACTAGATTATCCCATCGTAAAAAAGGATTAGTTTGCTTTTCTAACCCCAATTCTGAAGGCACTGTTTCCTGATCTTGCTGACGGGCTATTTCCACCTGTCGTAGGCGTTGAGTTAGGGCAGAATTGTTAGGGTCTACGGTAACCGCAAACTGGAGATTTTTGAGGGTATATTCGTGGGCGCACCACACGCGAGTGGTATCGGGTAGTTGGCGCAGTTTGGTGAGGGACTCCACCATTTGGGCGGGGGTGCCCTCAAACAAACGACCACAGCCCCCGGCAAACAGCGTATCACCACAGAATAACTCACCCCAATTCTCAGCCCGATCCGGCGCAAAATAATAGGCAATGTGGGCGCGGGTGTGACCAGGGACAAATAGAACGTCTCCGGTGCGGTCTGCAAAGGATACCCGATCTCCCTCCTGCAAAAAGACCGTTTGCCCTGGAATTCGGCCACGATCCTCCGCCCCGCCATACACCTTGGCCGATGGAAACCGGCTCAACAACCGCTGATTTCCCCCGACATGGTCGCTGTGGTGGTGGGTGTTAAAAATCGCCACGAGGGTTGCGCCCTGTTGTTCTAGCCAGTTCAAGATTGGGATGGCGTCCCCTGGATCGACCACCGCCGCTTGGTTGGTGTCCGGATCATGCAGCACAAAAAGATAGTTATCCTGAAACGCCCGCAGTTGATGAATGTCCATGCCGCTTGTTTCCCTTGGAGTCCTTTACCATTGTCCCAAAAGCGTGGACATGATGACGGTGAACGTCTCCGCTGCCAGGTCTACTCGACCTTTCCAAAGCTGGTTCTGAGTGCTGATCGAGTTTTGGAACGGTCGAGCGGGGGCTGGAGGCGTTCGTTGCCTAGGAGGGGGCGGTGGCTTCGGCGGCGGCGATGGGGGCGAGAGCGGCGTCAATCACCTCCATTGCAGGTTGCCAGCGATAGCGCTTTAAGTCAATGCGGCCCTTGGCGTCAAACTCGATGCCTTCGTCCTCTAGGATGACCCGCTGAAGGTCGTCGGTGCCATTGCGAAAGGGCGATTCGGAGACCTCTCCCTTGGCGTTGATTACCCGCTGCCAGGGCACATCGTCGTTTTCCATATCCACCCGGTAGAGGGCATAGCCCACCAGACGCGGCTTGCCGAAGAGTCCCGCCAGTTCCGCTACTTGGCCATAGGTAGCAACCTGGCCAGGGGGGATTTGCCGCACGATGGCGTAAATGCGGTCGTAGGTCAGCATAGCCCAATTCTCCTTCACTATCGCCAACGCCGATGATCGTCAGTCCACTACTGGAAACACTGCTGACAGCGCAGGACGACGACGGAAAAATCCGCCAGGGTGATGACTTCATCGGGGATATAGCTGTGGGCATCCTCCACAAAGCCCGTGTCCTTTTGGGTGTCGAGGACCAACGTCCAGACCTTTTGTTTAAGGGTGGGGGGAATGTGGAATTCCTGGGGGATAGGCTGGGCGTTGAACATTAGCAAAAAGCTGTCGTCTACGACCCGTTCCCCTTTGCGGTTGGGGGCCACCAGTTCGGCACCGTTGAAGAAGACACAGATGGCCTTGGCCTCACCATCATGCCATTGCTCTTCGGTGATTTCTTGGCCGCTGGGGTTGTACCAGCCGATGTCGTGGATGCCGGAACCGTGGATTTCTCGCCCCTGGAACCAGTGGCGGCGGGAGAGGTTGGGGTGCTGGCGGCGGAGTTGAATCAGGCGGCGGGTGAAGCCGAGAAGCTGCTGATTTTCTGGGGTTAGGTGCCAGTTGTACCAAGAAATGTCGCTGTCTTGGCAGTAGGAATTGTTGTTGCCGCCCTGGCTGCGGCCCAGTTCGTCGCCGCCCAGCAGCATGGGTACGCCCTGGGAGAGCAGCAGCGTCGTCAAAAAGTTGCGCTGTTGCCGCTGGCGCAGGGCCAGGATTTCGGGGTCGTCGGTGTCGCCCTCTTCGCCACAGTTCCAGGAGCGGTTGTAGCTTTCGCCGTCGCGGCTGTCCTCTTGGTTGGCTGCGTTGTGCTTTTCGTTGTAGCTGACCAAGTCCCGCAGGGTGAAGCCATCGTGGCAGGTGATGAAGTTGATGCTGGCGTGGGGCCGCTTGCCGTTGGCCTGGTAGAGGTCGGAGCTGCCCGTGATCCGAAAGGCAAATTCCCCCAAACGGCAGTCGTGATCGCGCCAAAAGTCCCGCAAAGAGTCGCGATATTTGCCGTTCCACTCCGACCACAGCAGCGGAAAGTTGCCCACTTGGTAGCCGCCCTCGCCAATGTCCCAGGGCTCGGCAATCAGCTTGGTGGTGGAGAGGACAGGGTCTTGGTGGATGATGTCGAAAAAGGCGGCGAGGCTGTCCACTTCGTAGAGCTCCCGCGCCAGGGCCGAGGCCAGGTCAAACCGGAAGCCATCGACGTGCATCTCCTGCACCCAGTAGCGGAGGCTGTCCATAATCAGCTTTAGCACCTGGGGATGGCGCACGTTGAGGGAATTGCCGCAGCCCGTGAAGTCCATATAGTACTGGGGCGCGTCCTCCACTAGGCGATAGTAGGCGGCGTTGTCGATGCCGCGCAAGGTCAGGGTTGGCCCCAGGTGGCTGCCCTCCCCTGTGTGGTTGTACACCACGTCCAAAATCACCTCTATTCCGGCCCGGTGCAGCGCCTTCACCATGCGCTTGAATTCGTTCACCTGTTGGCCCGCCGTTCCGGTGGCGCTATAGCCTGCATAGGGGGCAAAGTAACTGAGGGAATCGTAGCCCCAGTAGTTCCGTAGCCCCGTTCCGGCCAGGTGCCCTGGAAAGGCGTGGAAATGGTGTACCGGAAGGAGCTCAATGGCGGTGATCCCTAGGGACTTGAGGTAGTCGATCATCACCGGATGGGCTAATCCTGCATAGGTGCCGCGCAGTTCCTCTGGCAGGTCGGGGTGGCGCTGGGTGATGCCCTTCACATGGGCTTCGTAGATGACGGTGCGGTGCCAGGGAGTGTCGGGATGGCGGTCGTCACCCCAGTCAAAACTAGGGTCAATCACAATTCCCTTGGGTATGTAGGCGGCGCTATCCGTTGCCGAAAAGGAGAGTTCCGTGTCTTCCTCGGCAATTTCCGCCATGTTGTAACCAAAGGTGGCGGGATGCATTTGCACATTGCCATCTAGGGCACGGGCGTAGGGGTCGATCAACAATTTATGGGCATTGAAGCGATGGCCCATTTCAGGATCGTAGGGGCCATGCACCCGATAGCCGTAGCGTTGACCGGGCTGGACTCCTGGCACATAGCCATGCCACACGTAGTTCTCCACTTCCTGGAGGGCCAACCGGGTTTCCTGGCCCGCTGCATCAAACAAACACAGGTCAACAGCGGTGGCATTCTCGGAGAACAGGGCAAAGTTGGTGCCTTGCCCGTCCCAGGTTGCGCCGAGGGGATGGGGACGCCCCGGCCAGACTGTCATGGTCATGGTGCCACAGCAGGATAAACGGCTACGTTCAGCTTAACAGGCTTCTCCAGGCAGAGCAGAATGGGCGCACCATCCCAAGAAAACTACCAGATAGGCAAAACACCGTCTTTGCGAAAGCTAAGACGGTGGCGCAAGGAAGATCCTTGAGTCGCAGATTGCTGAAATCAGCCCCTAGGGTTCGATGCTGGGAAGGCTAGGCTCCGCTTCCTGTTCTGCCGCTTCTACCCCCATCTGCTGTTGCCGAATGGCCTCCTGCTGGAGTGCCCGGAAGTTGTCGGCTTCGGTGTTCATGCGGTTTTGGTGCAGTCGGCTAAAGTCGGACAAGCTCATTTCATTCATCAGCACCGCCCGATGAATCAGGTCAAAGGGCGAGTCGGTATTGCCACCAAAGGGACTGTCGCTGCTTTCGTTGTTGCTAAAGCCTTCGTTCGGATCCACCACTTGGGGGGCTGTGGGGTTGCTGGCAGGCACAGTTTGGGCTAGGACGCTCGGTGCGGTCAAGCCTAGGACGGTTAACAGACCCACGCTAGCAGCCAGGGGATGTTGAATAGCCATAAAAAGCCTCCTTAACACCATCGGTGTATCTACAGGACGAACTCAGTCCTGTATATGTTCCAAACTATAACAAATCCTTAGGGCCAAGCTGAGGCAATGGCGGTATTTCTTTGGTTCCCTGTCCCAAATTACCCCAAACAAACTGGCCCAAACAAACTGGGGGAATCGGGAAACCACTCGCTACAATGGGCTCTGTCCTGCCATGATCACGCTGTCATGAAATCCTTGCTTGTTGCCCTAGTAACCTGTTTGGCTTTGATAGGGTTGCCCGGTGCGGCCTGGGCGCACCAAGTCGAAACCTTCTATACCTTGGGTAGCCAGATCGAGTTTCAGTCGGTTTTGGGCGAGGGCGAACCCTTCGCCGGGGCTACCGTTACCATCTATGCCCCTAACCAACCTGACCGCCCCTGGCGCACCCTCACCACCGATGCCGAGGGCCGCTTTACCTTCCTGCCCGACGAATCCATTCCTGGGGATTGGGAAATTGCCATCGAGTCTGAAGACGTGAGCCATGCCGACTACTGGACAGTGCCCGTGGGCGATACGGGCATCATCTACGACGGCATCAGCTTAGACGACAGCCTGGATCGTCACTACGTCACCGCTGCGGCCACCCTGATGCCGTGGCTGATGGCCCTCGCCAGCGGCCTGGGCTGGGTCTGGTGGAAGCAGCGCCGTTAGCGGCCCAATAGGCCCGAACTCGGCAGATCGGTGGGGCAAACGCAATCGCGTGAAAAGCCGATCCCCCGACGCTGTTGGAGGCCAGCGGCGGGGCAATTTGTTGAGGATTACTCAGCAAAACTCCCCAATTTGCCAGTGAGTTTACCCGCTGAAAATTGGGGAGCAAGATTGGGGAGCAAGATCTGCATGGTCGATTCTGTATCGCCGTGGGACTTCCCCTGGGGTTAGCGCAACACGCTAAGATAAAAAACCGAATCTAATTGCGCTCCCAGCCTTTTATCCCGTTCCCCTACCCAGTGCCAAGACCCATGTCGAGTTCTGCCCGTCAGTACCACATCACCACCTTCGGCTGTCAGATGAATAAGGCCGATTCCGAGCGAATGGCGGGCATTATGGACGATATGGGTATGGTGTGGACGGACGACCCCTACCAGGCCGATGTGGTGCTATACAACACCTGCACCATTCGCGACAACGCCGAACAAAAGGTCTATTCCTACCTGGGGCGACAGGCCAAACGCAAGCAGGAGAAGCCCGATTTAACGCTGATCGTGGCGGGCTGTGTGGCTCAGCAAGAAGGGGAATCCCTGCTGCGACGGGTGCCGGAACTGGATTTGATCATGGGGCCGCAGCACGCCAACCGTCTGCAAGACCTGCTGGAACAGGTGATGGACGGCAACCAGGTCATCGCCACCGAGGCCATCGACATCATGGAGGACATCACTAAGCCCCGCCGCGACAGCGAAGTAACGGCCTGGGTGAACGTGATCTACGGCTGCAACGAGCGCTGTACCTACTGCGTAGTGCCGGGGGTGCGCGGCATCGAGCAATCCCGCACACCGGAGGCCATTCGGGCGGAAATGGAGGAACTGGGTCGCCAGGGATTCAAGGAAGTGACGCTGCTGGGCCAAAACATCGACGCCTACGGACGGGATTTGCCCGGTTCCACCGCCGATGGTCGCCATCAGAACACCTTCACCGACCTGCTCTATTTCGTCCACGATGTCCCCGGCATCGAGCGCATCCGCTTTGCCACCAGCCACCCCCGCTACTTCACCGAGCGCCTAATTCGCGCCTGTGCAGATCTGCCCAAGGTCTGCGAACACTTCCACATCCCCTTCCAGTCCGGCGATAATGACCTGCTCAAAGCCATGGCGCGGGGCTACACCCACGAAAAGTACCGCCGCATCATCGACACCGTGCGCCGCTATATGCCCGATGCCGCCATCAGTGCCGATGCCATCGTGGGCTTCCCTGGCGAAACCGAGGAGCAGTTTCAGAACACCCTTGACTTGGTCAACGACATCGCCTTCGACCAGTTAAACACCGCCGCCTACTCCCCCCGCCCCGGCACCCCCGCCGCCCTGTGGGAAAACCAGCTTTCCGAGGAAGTCAAAGCCGACCGACTGCAACGGCTGAATCACCTCGTCGCCCAAAAAGCCGCCGAACGTTCCCAGCGCTACCAGGGCCGCATCGAAGAAGTACTCGTTGAAGCTACCAATCCCAAAAATCCCGCCCAGGTGATGGGCCGCACCCGTGGTAACCGCCTCACCTTCTTCCCTGGCGACATCGCCACAATGAAGGGTGAACTCATCAAAGTAAAAATTACCGAAGCCCGACCCTTTAGCCTCACAGGAGACCCACTCCAGGCACTCGTGACGGCGGGGTAGACCAGTGTGAAGTCATCTACCGCCAACCTCGCTTTCGGGCCTTGCGGGCGGCGTAGGGCTTGCTTAGCGCCTGCCACTTCGTCCCGTCTGGGGTTGTCTCGTCGTCACACCTAACGTGCTGAACCTCTTATTGTTCCGGTAAGGTTTCCTTCGCGTAGCAGGCGCTGCTCTACCCGCTGCAAGGTCGCCTCATCTTCTTGTCGCACCTGAACGGCTAGCTCTGGGTCTAGCCTGCGAGTCACTATATCAGCCAGCCGCGCCCTACTCTCTGGGCCGCTGCTGCCGTGCAGGTCGGGGATGGGCGACCGCTCTAGGTCTCGGTCGCTGAGGGTGAAGAGGCTGCAACGACAACCGTAGCCCTGGGGCGGACTGCCGAAGCTCTGCTACAAGGGGTCATCGTGGCAGAAGCCGCGGCCATCCAAGGAGAGGTGTTGGGGTCGGGGGTGGGCGCTGCCGCCGTGTCGCCATTGCCAGTAGGGATGGCTGGTGGTCACCTGCTGCATTTGCTCGTAGCGGCCAGCGGCGGAACTGGTGCGCAGGTTGGTGTTCCAAACCACGTTGGCCCGCCATGCGCTGCCGCCCCGGAACGTCCAGTCCGTGCGCTCAACGATGCGGTCGAACTCTTGGCGGAACTGCTCTAGGGTTTGGCCCGTGGCGATGGCCCGGTCAACGGCATTGCGAATTGAAGTCGGTTCATCTGAGTCATGGGGAGGGAGCGTAGGTTAGTAATTCCTAGCGCACCTCCTTCTCTATTCCTCATGCCGTCAACCCTCTACGAGTCAGTCCTTCAGCCTGCTAACCTCAAGTTTTGTCCCTGTACCGTGAGCTAGGCGATCCCAAACGCACCCATGCTGTTGAGTGGTATCGACGATTGCAACTATCCCCACACAATCGGCAACAGTTCGTTGCATAGAGGAAAGTTTTACAAATCTATAGACGATTTTCGATTTCGCCAACTCGCCCCAAAGGACAGCGGCCTACCGCAAACCCAATCTACGCCGTTTAGAACCTAGGCATTGCAGGCCGATCCAGGCTTCTGCTGTTTGGGGCTAGGGCGGAGGAATGCCCTACGGACGGAGCCTAGGCAGGAATATTCTGCGCTAAAAGATTTAAGAATCGATTTTTTGTTTTTGTACTAATTTAATTTTATTAAAAACTCAAAATTTAACAAGATCCACTAGATAAGGTTAATCAGGCTTCTAGGGTCTTTAAATCCGTTAGGTATCTCTATGGGCCTCTTAAGCCCGATTTAGGCTTCTAGCCATTCTCAGCGCCCCTTCTCAAGGCCCGTGGGCTGTGCGCATAATCCAAACAGCCGAAACACCCTGGGCTGCGTCAGACCCCATCGACGTAGACCAAGTTTGAAAACAGCTCATCTGGGGGTGCCTTGCCAACGGCGGGTTGCCTATCCCCCAACCGCAAGGTGCCCCTGGGCGGACTGTTAGCTAATTTTTTGCCCTACCTACATCGCGTCATCCCTATGGACAACCAGACACTCAAGCTCGCCGTTTATGGAAAAGGGGGCATTGGCAAGTCCACCACCAGTTGCAATATTTCCGTGGCCCTGGCTAAGCGGGGTCGCAAGGTGTTGCAAATTGGCTGCGACCCCAAGCACGACAGCACCTTTACCCTCACCGGGTTTCTGATTCCCACCATCATCGACACGCTGCAAGAAAAGTCCTTCCACTACGAAGACGTGTGGGCCGAAGACGTGATCTACAAGGGCTATGGCGGCGTGCATTGTGTGGAAGCGGGTGGGCCTCCGGCGGGGGCGGGCTGCGGCGGCTATGTGGTGGGCGAAACCGTGAAGCTGCTGAAGGAACTGAACGCCTTTGACGAGTTTGACGTGATTTTGTTTGATGTGTTGGGCGATGTGGTTTGCGGCGGCTTTGCCGCCCCCTTGAACTACTCCGACTACTGCATGATCGTCACCGACAACGGCTTTGATGCCCTGTTTGCCGCCAATCGCATCGCCGCTTCGGTTCGCGAAAAGGCCCGCACCCATCCCCTGCGGCTGGCGGGGCTGATCGGCAACCGCACCTCCAAGCGCGACCTGATCGACAAGTACGTGGAGCATGTGCCCATGCCCGTACTGGAAATTCTGCCGCTGATTGAAGACATCCGCGTTTCCCGCGTTAAGGGCAAAACGGTGTTTGAAATGGCGGAAACCGATCCCAGCCTGGAGCCCGTCTGCCAGTACTACCTCAACATCGCCGACCAAATTTTGGCCCGTCCCGAAGGCATTGTGCCCACCGAAACCCCCGACCGCGACCTATTCAGCCTGCTGTCGGACTTCTACCTCAACCCGCCCGCCGATGCCCCCAAACAAGATATTGAGGAGATGGATTTGATGATGGTTTGAGTTTTTGGCCCTCACCTTTATGGGGAATCCGTAGGTTGGGTGGCGCGAAGCAAAACCCAACACAACCAACCCCTGGCGTTGGGTTCCACTCCGTTTCACCCAACCTACGATGTCCCTTTCGTCTCCCCCGCTGCAAAGATCTCACCGGATGAAGTTCTGATTTTGGAGGGCTGCATTATCATCGGTACGCAGCCATTCAAATTAGCAAACGAGTCAGGATTATGGCCTTTTTTGAGAACTTTACCCAGGTCATCCGCCAGAAGTGGTTGGACTATGTGCAAGCCAATCGCAGCTGGTTGACCATCCAAATGCAGCAAACCTCTGTCCGCACGCCCGATGGGGGCCGCCGACCGTCCTCTTTCCTGATTTTGGGGGTGGTTAACGCCTTGGAACCGAAGTTGTCGAACCTGATGGTGCCCTTCTATCAGCTCAACGCTGACGAAGACGCCCTGGTGCAGGTATTGGGTCTGAACTTCGACCCGGAGATGATTTTGGACAACGGCGCAGAAACGACCACCATCGACGCCAACGAGGATCATCCCCTTTTGTCCGATGGCTCTGATTTATAGCGAGTCTCCTGCGCATCACTGATATATCACTGACTCCGAGCGCGGTTTTCTGGTTTAATCCATCTCGTCCCTGAGATTGGCGAACCCCGCCTTGAGGATTTGTGAACAGTAAACAACTGCGGCGCTCGCTAAAAATTAAGTGGCTTTCCTACTACCGCGACAACCGCGAGTGGATCGACAAATTGGGCATTTGGGTGACTCTCGACGGCCAACGGCGACCGTCATCGGGCTTTATTCTGGGCGTGCTCTCCACCCTAGAACCCGACCTCAACAATCTGCTGCCCCTGGTGGTGAGCCTGAGCAGCAGCCCCGACCGAATTATTGCCGCCCTGGGCCTAAACACCAACCCGGTGAAGGAGCTAGAGGCGCTAGCCAAGGCACAGCACATGTTGCCGAGCAGCGCCCGACCTGAGGTTTCCCTGGTGCCAGTGGAGGAGGTTTCCGAACCGGAGGCCATCTCCCCTGCACCCATTACCCTCGATGTGGCCCCTCCACCGCCCCCCACCTACGATGACGAGGTTTGCACCGGATCCGGTGGGCGGGAAAACGACAGACCCAGATAGGCTCGTCCCCCGATCCCCTACCCGACCCCTTGCCATGACCCTTGCCCAAGCCCAGCCCAATACTTCCGCTCTGGAATTTGACTGCGACACCGGAAATTACCATACCTTCTGCCCGATTAGCTGCGTGGCGTGGCTCTACCAAAAAATTGAAGACAGCTTCTTTTTGGTAATCGGCACCAAGACCTGTGGCTACTTTCTCCAAAACGCCATGGGGGTGATGATTTTCGCCGAACCTCGCTACGCCATGGCCGAATTAGAGGAAGGCGACATCTCCGCCCAGCTCAACGACTACGAAGAACTGAAGCGGCTCTGTGAGGGTATTAAGCGCGACCGCAACCCCTCGGTGATTGTCTGGATTGGCACCTGCACCACCGAGATCATCAAAATGGATCTGGAAGGGTTGGCCCCCCGTCTAGAGGCCGAAATCGGCATTCCCATCGTCGTTGCCCGCGCCAACGGGTTGGACTACGCCTTCACCCAAGGGGAAGACACCGTCCTTGCCGCCATGGCCCAGCGCTGCCCCACCAGCGAAGACGTTACCCCCGCCGAAAAAGAAGAACGCAGCGGCATCCAAAAACTGCTCAGCTTTGGCCGCAAAAAAGAAGAAGTCGTCGCGGAAGAAAGCGAGTACCACGACCACCCGCCCCTCGTCCTGTTCGGCTCCGTACCCGACCCCATCGTCACCCAAATGACCCTGGAACTGAAGCGGCAGGGCATCAAGGTCTCCGGCTGGCTCCCCGCCAAACGCTACACGGAACTCCCGGTGATTGACGAAGGCTACTACGTCGCGGGCATCAACCCCTTCCTGTCGCGCACCGCTACCACCCTGATGCGCCGCCGCAAGTGTAAACTGATCGGTGCCCCCTTCCCCATCGGCCCCGACGGCACCCGCGCCTGGGTGGAAAAAATCTGCTCCGTCTTCGGCATCGAACCCCAAGGACTGGACGAACGGGAAGCCAAAATTTGGGAATCCGTAGAAGACTACCTGGAAATCATTCGCGGCAAATCTGTCTATTTCATGGGCGATAACCTGCTCGAAATTTCTCTGGCCCGCTTCCTCACCCGCTGCGGCATGACCGTACAAGAAATCGGCATCCCCTACATGGATAAACGCTACCAAGCCGCCGAACTCGCCCTGCTCGAAAAAACCTGCAATGAAATGGGTACGCCGCTGCCCAAAATCACCGAAAAGCCCGACAACTACAACCAAATTCAACGCATCCAAG
This sequence comes from Nodosilinea sp., assembly GCA_040396995.1. Taxonomy (GTDB): domain Bacteria; phylum Cyanobacteriota; class Cyanobacteriia; order Phormidesmidales; family Phormidesmidaceae; genus Nodosilinea. The sequence goes on from JBBAWV010000015.1 coordinate 47,351, forward strand.
AACTGCACCCGGATCTGGTGATCACCGGAATGGCCCACGCCAACCCCCTAGAAGCTCGCGGCATTAGCACCAAGTGGTCGGTGGAGTTTACCTTCGCCCAAATCCACGGCTTCAGCAACACCCGCGACATCCTAGAACTCGTCACCCGACCCCTCCGCCGCAACGACAGCCTGAAGGATTTGGGCTGGGAGAAACTGGTGAAGGAAGAAGCGAAGGTGTAGGCGAATAGATAATATATAGACTTAAAGCCTAGGTTCCTTAGTGTCCTCGGCTTTAAGTCTATAAAGTTTCATCCTAGCCATTGTTCTTGCACTTGGTTCTTTTGAACAGGAGCATAAGAAGTTTCCCGCCACTGAGATAGAATCTCCTCAATACAACTTCTATCCTCAAAATTAGAGCGAGCGTTTTCAAGCAGACCCTCTACGACATATCTAGCAGACAAATCATATTCATGCGAAAAGCTTTGAAGGCAAAATACAATGGCTAACGTATACCAAAGGCCTATGTCTTGAGCATGGAAATCAACCATTAACCTTTGATGGCTCTGCTTCTCAATGGAGCCTAAGTTGACAACCATTACTATGAGCGCACTGGCTCTAAGCGATGAAGACAGATCTTCATCAAAAACTATTTTTTCTAAAGTAGCAATATCATGGGTCATTTCCTGTATGTTCTTTATGAGAAAAGATGATTCTTTCTGATACTCCCTTATGTCATTCTTTTTTCTTAATCTATACCTCTTATAAAAGAGGCTATTTAAGATATTGGGGAGTAAAAGATAGTCGTCATAATCGTGAATTTTCAAGGGGCAGAACTCAAGGGCACTTGGCCAAGGTCGATATGTCTTTTTGCAAGATGAATGGTTCTGCCTGACTGCTTGTAAGAATAGTTTTCTTAACAAGATTTCATGCTCAGGAAATTCTGCAACCATTTTTCCCCAAGCTTCAGGAAAAAGTATCAGGCTATATGGATGATCACTCAGCTTATTTAGAAGATGGCTAAAAAATACCTCTTTCCAGCTTTTATCACAGCTTTTGTTGATATGTAACCACGTAAGGATTCCTGTTTCTGGTTCATTCTCCAATATTTCTGGCCATTCATCAGCATCAATTTTCTCTATTTTATTATTAGACAAAAAGATGTCCAGTTGGTTATTAAAACTGAAAATAGTCATAAAGCCATTATTGATTTCCTTTCTAAAATGAGCTGGCCTAAGTTTTTCAAGTTGAACAATATTTTCATCTAAATTCAAATCTTCTCTTAGTGGAGAACTCATTAGATACCTTTCGAGACAGAGATTGATAAATGAGACTGACTTTTCTGGGTTAAATAATCTAATCATTCTTAGGAAATCAGTCAGTTTTTTCCTTCGCAAGACTCTCCCTATGGATTGCAAGAAAATCACTATTTTAG
>JBBAWV010000016.1:0-48624 GCA_040396995.1 Nodosilinea sp.
GGTTAGTGGTTAGTGGTTAGTGGTTAGTGGTTAGTGGTTAGTGGTTAGTGGTTGTTGGGGATTAGTGATTGGGGGTTAGTGATTGGGGGTTAGTGATTGGGGGTCGGGACGGTTTGGCTGGTTCTGTTGTAGATCGTGGTTGTGGATTTGGAGCGTTCTGGATATAAATCGAGATCGCTGGCGGTATCGCTGATAAAGTCCTAGGGGATGGATGGTTGAACGGGATGGATGATGCGGTGATGGAACTTGAGTTGCCCGATGCGGCGGCGACCCAACGGCTGGGGGAAGGGCTGGGGCGGGTGCTTCCGGCGGGGACGATTTTGCTGCTGTCGGGGGATTTGGGCAGCGGCAAAACGACGCTGATTCAGGGGTTGGGGCTGGGGTTGGGGATTGTTGATCCGATCAGCAGCCCTACCTTTACCCTAGTGAATGAATACCTGGAAGGCAGAGTACCCTTGTACCATATTGACCTATATCGGCTCGATGGTGAAGAGGTGACGGATCTTTACCTAGAGGCTTACTGGGACGATCAAGAAACCGCCCCCGGCATTGTGGCCATTGAATGGGCGGAACGGTTGGCGAATCTTCCGACCCAGGCGCTTTGCCTTGCCCTTGCCTATGCCGACAACGGTGGCCGAAACGTCACCCTATCCACCCAAAATTCTGCCCATCGCAATCTGTTGGAGAACCTGCTAAGCCATGGCCTACTGGTTGATGAAGTCTGAACCCGATGTCTACGGCATCCACGACCTCGCCCGCGACCAAACCGAACTGTGGGATGGCGTCCGCAACTACCAGGCCCGCAATTTTCTCACCAGTATGGCGGTGGGTGATTTGGCCTTTTTCTACCACTCCAACACCAAGCCACCGGGCATTGTGGGGCTGGCCAAAATCGTGGAAGCCAACGTGGTCGATCCCACCCAGTTCGACCCAGCCCACAAGTATTACGACCCCAAATCTTCGCCCGAAAAGCCTCGCTGGCGCACCGTTGTTGTGGGTTATGTGGAAACCTTTGCCACCGGAATTACCCTCGACCAACTGAAGGACGCCTTTACCCCCGAAGACCTGTGGGTGGTACGGCGCGGTAATCGGCTGTCGGTGATGCCCGTGGCCGATGCGGTGGCGGAACGTCTGTTGGCCATGGCTCGATCCACTTAACTGACAAAGAGGGGGGCTAAATCGCAGATCTCGACCCCGTGCAGCCTAGATTCCTCAAGAAATGGCCTAGCAACCCAGATAATTCTGAAGGAACGATGAAGCTTCCAGCAGCTTCGACCCCCACCTGCGCCCTACAAAGAAGTCGTCATGGGCCATTCAATCTGGCTTTTTGCCCCACCACTATCCCCAAACACAACCTTTAAGACTCAACATTCAGACCCCAGTAAGAATTGTGTAAAAAGGTCAGTTGTGTGATATTGATCACACAATCCCGGATAGGCTGTAGTTGTCATAGCGCTATCCCCAGGGCAATATCAAGGCTGCCAATATGGCATGGGCTAACCAACCTCAAGCGGATCGAATCTTACGTTTAGAAGCCATTGTTCGCCAAGCCCTCCAATCTGGCGAGCTTTCGGAGGAGGCTGCTGATGCCGTCTATGCCCTGAGTCAAGCCTCGGATTTATCGCCCGACGAGCAGCGTCTTCTCCATATCCTCAACGAGGCCATCACCCAAGGGCAGGTTTTGCCCATCTCGCCACCCTTCTCTACCCTCGAGTCATCGCTTCACTGTGCTCCCCAACCAGAATCCGTTAGCCCTCCCTATCACTCCTAATTTCCGGCCTAGTTCTTGTTATTGCTAAATCACGTCCACCAACCCCATGCGCTTGCCTGACGAGCCCGAATCCTCACCCCAAATCAACATTGTGCCGATGATTGATGTGGTATTTGCGGTGCTGGCGTTTTTCCTGATTTCGAGCCTCTACCTCAGCCGCAACGAAGGGCTAACGGTGTCGCTGCCGGGGGCACAAACGGGCACAACCCAGCCCCAGCTTTCCATTGTGATAACGGTGGAAGCCAACGGAGCCCTAGCGGTGGGGGGGCAAGCCGTCAGCGATGACCAACTGCTTGAGGTGGTGCAAACTCAACTGCCCTCGACGGTGGGCAACGTGGTGATTATCCAAGCCGATCAAGCCGTGCCCCACGGGCGGGTCGTGGCGGTGATGGATCAACTCAGAACCCTGGAGGGCGTGCAGCTCGCTATTGCCACCCAGCCGCCCCCTGAGGGGAACTGACCAGAAGCCCCGAATCCCCAGTAAACTAGGTCGTTCTCAAGCCTAAAATGGAGATCCTGAACCTAGACTTGCCCTCACCCCCAGCCCCTCTCCCGGGGAGGAGAGGGGAGCAGGAAACCGCCTTCAAAGTTTTTCTCCCATCGTTTCTCTCACATCTTCCCTGCCCTGGCCCATGACCTGGATTGTTGCCACCTTTTACAAGTTTGTCCCCCTCGATCATCTGCCCCAACTGCGGGAGGATCTGTTGGCCGAAGCTCAGCGCTGGGGCTTGTGCGGCACGATTTTGCTGGCCGAGGAAGGGCTGAACGCCACCATTGCGGGTTTTCGGGAAAATGTGGATCATCTGGTGGCTTGGCTGCAAGCCCATCCCGCCATCGGCCCGCTGACGGTGCAGGAATCCACTACAGAATCGGCTCCCTTTGGGCACATGAAGGTGAAAATCAAGCCGGAAATCGTTACCCTGGGCCGTCCCGACCTAAATCCTAATCAGCAAGTGGGGACGTATGTAGACCCCCAGGATTGGAACCCGTTGATCCAAGACCCCGACGTGGTGCTAATCGACGCCCGCAACGGTTTTGAGGTCGATCTGGGTACGTTCCAAGGCGCGATTAACCCCCACACCCGCTCCTTCCGCGAACTGCCGGATTATATCGAGCAACACCTCAACCCCGCCCAGCACCGCAAGGTCGCTATGTTTTGCACCGGGGGCATTCGCTGCGAAAAGGCCACCGCCTACCTCCGAGAGCAGGGGTTTGAGCAGGTCTACCACCTCAAGGGCGGCATTCTGAATTACCTCAAACACATCCCCCCCAGCGACAGCCTGTGGCAAGGAGATTGCTTTGTGTTTGACGAACGGGTAGCGGTGGATCATGCCCTCCAGCCCCAGAATTACGTTCTCTGCGGTGGTTGCGGCTATCCCCTCAGCCCTGAGGATCAAGCTTCTCCCCACTATCAACCGGGCAAAACCTGTCCCCATTGCGCCACTCATGCCTAATCCTGCTCGACTCCCCCGGCCTCTGGGATGGTGCATTGCGGTTTCCCCAGAGGCTCGGACTACGATTCGGTAGCCTTGAGCCGTGTAGCAGAGCCGCGCCCTTGGCTCTATGCAGCCTACAACCAGCCCCCAACACCCAACACCCAACACCCAACACCCAACACCCAACACCCAATAACCAATAACCAATAACCAATAACCAATAACCAATAACCAATAACCAACACCCACCCCCCCCTTCCCCGAACCGTTCGCACTGAGCATTTTTACTCAAGGGATATTGATAAAAATTGTAAAGTTTGAGGCCAAGTTGACCCATTTAGGGCTTACTAGCTATATCTCAAGCCTGTCAAGACTGACTCCTTGTCAAACAATTGTTATAATTTGTAAAACATTGTTCGAGGATTTGTTTTGGCCCCACAGTTCTCTCCCTAGGCCGTACTCAGGTTGCTCTCACAACCTGGGCCATAGCAGAGCAAACGATACCCCGTTGGGTGACTCTCTACCCAACCTTGTTCTCTCTCAGGAGTCCATCCATGAACGAACCGATGCAACTCTCTCTGGAACAACAGTTCAACCTGCGATCCTTCGAGTCTCAGGTGAACCAGATGAGCCGTGAGCAAGCCCAGCAATTTTTGGTGAAGCTCTACGAGCAAATGATGATGCGCGAAACCATGTACAAGCAGTTTCTCAAGCACGAGTGGGGCATTGGGCCAAATCCCCAGGTTTAAGCTCCCTTAGCCGCTACTTCGCGCCTTTTTTGGTCTTCTAGGCCAAACTTGAACGTCCTGAAGATGGCGACCTCCCTCTCTCGCAGGGTTCTGAGGAATCAGGCTAGGGATGCTGGGGCGTCTACTTCTAGACCTAGGATTCTACTCTGTCAGGATTGGCTTGTTTACGGCGTTGATACGCCCGTTTAACCCAGTTTTTCGCCTGCGCTGCGGCCACCCAGTCGTCGTTTGAGGGTGCCTTCACCAGGTTGACTCCATCCCTTCGCTTCAGGATGGGTCTGAATATCGGCCTCACGGATTATCTTCGTTTGAGGACAATAGGGCACACGCACCCCTACCCTTTGGCGAGTTCGGTCAAGGGGATGTGGGATTCGGCTTGAAACGTCCCAGTCAAACGTTATCGTAGTAAAGGTAGGGTGTAGCTACCCATGGGCACCCCTCGATGTGGTACGGCTAGGTCTGCGACTTTGCCCTGAAACGACGCAACGACGAGGCAACTATGTTTCAACGCGCTCTCATTTGTACCGACTTTACCGATGGTATGCATCGTCTGGCGCAATTTGTGCCCAGTCTTGCCGCTGGTGGGTTTCAGTCCCTAACCTTTTTTCACAACGTCGCCATCGACGCCGAGCGCGAAATCCCCAGCCAAGATCCAGAGATTTTAGCCAAACCCAAACAGCGGTTCATGGAATTGCTGCGGGATGTGCCCGACCGGGTAGAGGTTAACATCGAAGTGCAGATGGGCCGCGCCAGCGACAACATTTTGCGTCTCGCGAAGCAGTGCAAAGCCGATGTGATTTTTCTGGGCACTCCCACCCGCACCATGCTAGAGGAACAGCTTTTTGGCAGCACCACCCTGCAACTAGCGGAAAAAGCCCACATTCCCCTGATGATTCTGCGGCCCCAGATCATTTCCACCTACACCACCGCCGAGCTAGAACTGCGCACCAGCCACCTGTTCCGCTACCTACTGCTCACCTACGATGGCCGACAGGGCGGAAAAGCCCTCATCGAAAAAGTGCGCAAGCAGGTGCAAAGCAACCCCAACTCGGTACTAGAGCGCGTTCGGCTGCTGTGGGTGATTGATGAAAATATCCGGCGCGAGTTCCACGGCGATCACCCCGTTGAACAGGCCCAAGCCGAATGCGAAAAAATTCAGGCGGAACTAGCCAGCCTCGGCCTTGTCGTCAATACCACGGTGGTTGAGGGCGACCCCATTCAGCAAATTATGCTCGCCGCTGAACAGTACGATATTGGAGCCATCGCCACCTGCGCCAGCAGCCTAGGCGGGTTCCTCAAGTGGTCTACCCCCAGCCTCACCCGCGACATTATTCGCCGCAGTTGGCATCCCATCCTCTACTTCCCGGCCTAGGTCAGTCGGCAGACGCTTAACCCGTAGTAGAACACGGCTCAACCCGTGGGATGTGCCTAAGTTCTGCCGTAACGCATGAAAGCCTTGGCTGAGATGGGTCGCTTTGCTGCGTCATCCTATAAGGCTTTCGGATTTCCGGGATTGTTCAGATTTCCGAGATTGTCCAGTCTAGGAAGATTTTCCGGCCTAAGATCGGCGGGGAGGACGGCCAAAACTGGGAAGCTGCACCGCCGCCAGAGAGGAAATCTTGCGCTGGGCACGCTGGGGAGACACCGCCGCAGGGGTTGCTGGCTGGGGGCTAACAGGGGCTGCAAGGGCAGGTTCAGACCGGGCCGGAGTGGGCTGAACCACGGGCTTAGCCTGGAAGGGGGCTGGAAAGTCGGCCACAGGTTCCGGCGGTTGGGGTAGCGTTGGCATTGCGGTGGAATCGAGGGTAGACCGATCAACCAACGGAGCACCCCAAGGCGAAGGCTCAGTAAAACCGGGGGATGGCCCAGCCTCAGCAGCGGGTGTTAACCAGGGATCGACCAACGCTGGGGAATCGGCGGCGATGGCTTCAGCGGGTTGGGGTTCATCGACAGGGGTAGCCCATGCAGCAGGTAGCGATGGGGCTGGGGCCGCTGGGGCCGGAGTCGAAGCCACCGGAGTCGGCGATGGGGCTGACGCCGTGGGTTTGAAGCTATGGATCAGGTTAGAGAGGGTATCGGTCTGATGGTTTGCCGCCACGCTAGGGGCCGTCCATGGCTGAATTTCCTGGGCCTTGGGCATAGCTACGGGCTGGCTGTCCCCCATACCCAGGCCCACCGCTGGACTGGCCACCGCTGGCATAGGCTGAGCTTCGCTAGCCATGTTCAGGCACTTTTCTAGGGCCGTCTTGAACTGAAGGGTATAGCGCTGTTGGCGATGGAGGCGGGCTTTCAGATCTCGGCAGCTATCCTCGGCCTGTTGCAGGGCGGTATTCTTTTCGCTAAAGCGCTGTTGCAGCAGGGTACATTCCCGTTCTAGCTGGGCCACCCGCTGCTGGCTGCTCTCCAGTTCAGTTTGCAGGGTTTCGTTGTGGATGGCAGCCCGCCGCAGGCCGTCGTTGGCGGCGTCCAGTTCGCTCAGTAGGTGGGCCACTTGGGCGGGGGCCGGGGTTCGGGTGGAAACAACGGTGCCCTGGGCCTGGTTGCGCTCCACCTCTGCTTGCAGGGCCGTCTGGGATCGTTCGAGGGACTCTTCTAAGTCCGACACCCGAATCAGCAGGGCATCGTTACATTGATTTAAGTCTTGGATGAGCTGGATGAGATCTTCGGTGCGATGGAGGGGGGCTGAGGCGGGGGCCGCAGACTCCACTGGAGCCATTTCCTGAACGTCGGTGATGGCCATTTGGCCAGGGAAGCTAACCACTTCCCAAGCATGGGGTGGCCCAGATGCTCCGGGGGAGGTGATCGGGCGGCGGTCTGAGCGAGGCTGATCTTGGGGCTCTGGGGCCGGGTTGGAGGCAGTGTTGTCAGTCATGGCGGGCCTGATCCTGATCTCGTGGTCTCACATTGCATCCCCGAAGATGAACAGGGTGACTTGACCCCCTAGGGTACCGGACTTTGCCAATTTATTCATCCCCCATGGTCAACATTGCCCACCATTCACACAAAACTTTGTTAAGGCCGCTTCAAGAGGCCGACTTATCTATCCTGGGAGGTCACAATATCCACCTCCCAAACAAAGCAGGACTATCCTGCTGGCAAGCCTTATTTTCCATCAGCGCGTTGAGGTTAGGGGGTCGGGGCCAATAACGTGGTTGTTAGGAACTGGCGCAGGGCGGTGGCAGTGGCCTTTTCCTCTAACCCCAAGGGGGTATCGGCGGCGGGCACGGGCTGCACAAGCCCCAACATCATGCCGGAAGATCGGGCGGCGGCGTCCACGGATGAGGCTGGGTTGGCCAAGAATTGCACCATGGTTTGCATGGGTAAGGTATTGGGATCAATCTGCTCTGCGGCAATGTCGGCTGGACGCCGCCGAAACAGCATTTGGCACGCCGCCGGAGCCTGACGCAGGGTGTGTCGCCGTCGTTGCAAAGCCCGAAATTTGCCCTTGCCACCCAACCAGGAGGCCAGCGTCATAACAGGCACCAGGGGCGATAGAGGGTTCACCAACCAGCGATCCAGCCGCCATCGGGATGTTTTGGCTCCGACCAACCCCTCTGGCTCCACCACGGCCACCCCGCGCACTTGGTTGGGATAGTGCTGGGCATAGCGCAGGGCCACCCAGGCTCCCAGGGAGTGCCCCACCAAAACGCAGCGGGAAATCCGCAGGGCTTGAAGCAGGGTGTACAGCGCCTCTACTTCTAGATCCACTGAGTGAACCGTGGCGGTGCTGGCGGATTCGCCAAAGCCAATCAGGTCGGGCACCAGGCAGTGATACTCGGTAGCCAAGGTTTGCATGACCGGAAGCCATTGGCCGCTATCGTGCCAGGAGCCATGGAGGAAAATTAAGGCATCCCCCCGTCCGGCCTCGTGCCAAAACAAGGTACCGCTGGGCACCTTAAGGCGACCCGTACGCATGACGACATCGTGGGAGGATTTCATAGCCCTGACTGACGCGATACAACCATTGCAGGGCGGCGATTGGGCGAGTTTGTACCCGACCATCGGGCCAGACCCCTCATTTCAGCTTAGGCTAAAACCGTTTTGCCCTGGAAAAAATCCTCTAGATGCTGCTGGTGATCGTGGGCCAGGAGATCCCAGGGCAGGGCATCGGGGGCAAAGGAGCGCACCTCCAGCACTTCGCGAGGGTCGGCGATGTAGGGGGTGCCCTGTACCCGCACCGCCACCGCCACACAAACGGAATGGAAACGCGGATCGCGTTTGGGCCTGGAATACACCCCCACCAATCGATCCAGTTCAGCCTGTTCAATGCCCGCTTCTTCCCTCAGCTCGCGGCGGGCGGCGGTAATCACATCCTCGCCCCAGTCCACGATGCCACCGGGCAGGCTCCAGCGGCGGTTGTCGCGGCGCAAAATCAGCACAATGGTGCCATCGGGCAGCACCGGAATCACACAGGTGCCGAGGAGAGGCCGACGAAACAGCAACCCCGCCAGGGTACGCAGCACATGGGAAAAGTAGAACATGAGAACTCCTGGGCGAAGTTAGTGATCACGGGCAGATTGCAGCAACGACCATCAGCACCCATCACAGTAGCCCATCACCGTAACCGACAGCAGCACCGAATGCCAGCAACTCAAGTCGTCCATAGTGGGATCGCCCCCCTACAAACCCGCTAAATCTGCCAGGACGGTTTCCGCGTGGGTTTCGGCCTTCACCTTCAGGTAAATCTGCTCTAGGGTACCGTCGGGGCCAATGATAAAGGTGCTGCGGGTGATACCCATATATTCTTTGCCCATAAACTTTTTCAGGCCATACACGCCAAATCGGCTGGCCACTTCGCCGCCTTCATCCACCAACAGCGGAAAGGGCAGATTGTATTTGGCGGTAAATTTGGCGTGGGATTTGGCATCATCGGCACTCACCCCCAGCACCGTCACGCCCTTTTCTTGGTAGGCGGCGTAGCTATCGCGAAACCCACAGGCTTCCTTGGTGCATCCGGGGGTGTTGTCGCGAGGATAGAAATAGAGCACCACCCGCTGACCCTTGAGGGTTTCGAGGCTGTACAGATTCCCCTCGGCATCGGGCAGAGAAAAATCGGGGGCAAGATCGCCAACGGAAAGGGGCATAGGAGTAACCAGGAGTAATGGTGTTGTTAGAACGGTTAGGGCTGGGACATGATGGCCTATTTTATCGCCTAGGCCCACTCCCGAATCCCCACTCCCCACTCCCGACCCCCGAATCCCGATTCCCGAATCCCGACCAACGCTATTCCCCCCGACGATGCACATGAAACACCGACGACTGATCCGTCGGCATGAGGAAAATTTCGCTGATGTTGATGTGGGGCGGACGGGTGATGGCAAAGACGATGCTGTCGGCGATGTCTTCTCCCGTGAGGGGCACCATACCTTTGTAGACCTGCTTGGCCCGTTCAATGTCGCCATGGAAACGCACATCGCTAAATTCCGTTTCCACAAACCCCGGTTCAATATTCGTGACCCGTACCGGAGTGCCCAGCAGATCTAATTTGAGCCCCTCAGACAGCGCCTTCACAGCGGCCTTGGTAGCGCAATACACGCTGCCGCCGGGGTAGGTCTGCCGTCCGGCAATGGAACCCACATTCACCACATGGCCTTGCCCCCGTGCCACCATCCCCGGTACCACGGCGCGGCTCATATAGAGCAAGCCTTTCACGTTGGTGTCTATCATCTCTTCCCAGTCTTGCAGGGGCGCTTCGTACTGCTTATCCATCCCCCGGCTGAGGCCCGCATTGTTGATCAGCGCATCGATGGCTTGCCATTCTGTGGGTAGTCCATCCACCGCTACCTGCACCGCCTGGGCATCGCATACATCCAAGGTCAGGATCAAGACCTCAATGCCGTACTGAGCCTGCAATTCGGAGGCTAGGGTCTGGAGTTTGTCGGTACGACGAGCCGCCAAGATCAGCCTTGCGCCATCCTGGGCCAGCAACCGCGCACAGGCGGCCCCAATGCCACTGCTGGCTCCGGTGATGAGGACGATTTTCTGACGCATAGATACAGCCATCGGACGGGGGATCTCCTGAAGCAGAGGTCTAGGAACGGGCTTTGACCCAAAACGGACGTTTACCCAAGGTAGGCCACCTATCGGGACGCGCCAAACTTAGCCTTTCGTTAACTTCCTTGGCACAAATTCATCCCTAAGGACAAGTTATCCACAGCCCTGGGCAAAGCTGTGGATAAGTTTGTGGAATATGGGTACTTAGGATCCTTAGCCCCTTGTAACCTGCTGAATAGAAGGGCTTCCAGAGAAAGTTAAATCATCTTAACAAAAGATGCGCCTGTGGAAAACTGCGGTATTTATGTAGGGTTTTATCTAAATTTTTCCCAATTCCCAGACCACCAGCTGGCCCCTTAGGTTAAGAAAGCACCGAGGACAGTTCAGTAGTCTAGCTCACAATTAAACGTCTATTTGCTGGCACCTGATTTTAAATTGGCCTCTGCGATCCCAAGGACGGGGGCATCAAGCGTTTGCCCGTGCGATCCAGGGCTGTAGCGTCGGTGGTGGTGTGACCGATACCCCTGACTGGATCGGTGCTCTAGGGTATCACTCCCCTGGCCCTAGGATCAAAGTTGCACAGCTACCCCCACGGCAAGGAGCGGAATTTGCTAGCCTCGTATCGTCACGTTTACCGTTCACCTTCGCCCCTTGAGGTCAGCTATGGGCCATGTTCCTGCCGATTCCGATGCCCTGGATCGCCGCCTGTCGGGCACGGCCATCATGCCACCAGCGGCGATGGAACCGCCCAGAACGACCGTATCTCCTAAGCATTGGCCAGGGGATGGGGTAGGAGGAGGCGTCGATGGATCCCAAGGGGCAGGGGAATCTCAGGGGGTAAGTAAGGCCGATGGTTCAGGGTATCTATCCGGGACAGGGTATGTGCCCAACCACCATGCTGAGGTCGGTAAAGATTTTCCTTCCGTCGGTTTTGCCTACGACCTTCGGCAGCAGCCCAAGCCAGAACCCTGGATGACGCCCTGGCGCTGGCTGTGGCCCCTGGGGCAAATGGTGATCGGCGGCACCGTGGCGGTGGGTCTGGTAATGGGGATTGGGGTTTTGCGGTCGGGGCAACAGTTTTTGCAAACCTTGCCGACGCTGTTTATCCCAGCGGTGACGGAGCCGGAGGCGGATGTGCGGACGGTGGTGGTGCAGCAACTCCGGGAAGCCAGCGAACTGACAACGGCGATTTTTGCCATGGAGGCCATCATCCCTGCCCAGAGCGACCGTACCCTGGCGGGCTATGTGATTGGGTCTACCAACCTGCTCTACATTGCCTATGGCGAGGTGCGGGCCGGGGTAGATTTGTCGCGAATGACCGTGGATAACGTGGAGTTGGAGGGAGAATCGGCCATCCGCGTCACCCTGCCGCCCCCGCAAATTTTGGATAGCAAGCTGGATGTCAGCAAATCCACCGTCTACGACTACGACCGGGGCTGGCTGGGCCTAGGGCCGGATAATGCCCCCCAACTGCAAGCCCTGGCCCAGCAGGAGGCCCTCCAAAAAATCGAAGCCGCCGCCTGCACCACGGGGCTGCTGAATGAAGCCAACCACCGCGCCGAAGTGACCGTAGGTCAGCTTTTGGCCACCGCTGGGTTCGAGACCGTTACCGTAGACACCCAGCCCGCCGCCGCCTGTGCAGACCCCGCAAATAGCGATAGAGTGATACCGGGTCAGAACTGATCCCCGATATCCAAGGCTGCTAAGAGGACAACCATGCTAGCGCTGTACCAGTTTGAAGCCTCCACCTACGCGGAGAAAGTTCGTCTCATCCTCGATTACAAGCAACTGCCCTACCAGAAGGTGGACGTTACCCCCGGTGTGGGCCAGGTTGAAGTATTCCAAATGTCGGGCCAGCGACAGGTACCCGTGCTCAAGGATGGCGACCAGATCATTCCCGACTCCACCGCCATTGCTCTCCACCTAGAGCGCACCTATCCCGACCGCCCCCTTCTGCCCAGCGATCCCAAGCAGCGGGGGCTGTGCCTAGCCCTGGAAAGCTGGGCCGATGAGGCGATTGTGCCCAATGCCCGCAAGGTGATGATTGGAGCCTTTAAGCAGCACCCCAACTTCCGCACGGCATTATTGCCAACGGCGACCCCCGACCTGCTGCGTAACCTGGTGGGGGCCCTGCCGGGGGATATTCTCAACCTCGTCGGCACCGGGGTTGGCTTTGGGCCAGACGACATCAAGGTCGCCGCCACCGCCCTCAAACACGACCTAGAGGCGCTGTGTCTGATGCTGGAGAACAGTGCCTACCTGCTGGGCAACCAGCCCACCCTGGCGGATTTCGCCGTGGCCGCCGCCACCATGTATCTCAAATTCCCCGACCGTCAGTATGTGGATCTGCCGGAGGGCATTTGCGGTAAGGGCGTCCCCGGTTTGGCCGATGTGCCAGAATACCAAGCCTTCTTCGACTGGCGAGATCGGCTCTATAGCGAGTTCCGCACCCCCCGCACCGACGTACCGCCCCCGTCGGCCTCCAGTGCCAGCGGCCCCACCCCCATCAGCATCGACTAGCGTCCATGGCCGACCTCGTTAGCACCCTCACCGCCCTGATTGGGGCCGACTCCATTGTCTCCCAAGAGCAAATCGCCACTGAGCTAGGATCGGCCCTGGCCCAGGTGACCGTCGATCACACCCTGCCCCAAGCCGTGGTTTACCCCACCAGCGAAACTCAACTGGCGGAGGTGATGGCCTGTGCCCACCAAAACCAGTGGCGGGTGTTGCCCTGTGGCAGCGGTAGTAAATTGACTTGGGGCGGCTTGGGGCAAGGTGTTGACCTGGTGATCAGCACCACCCGCCTGAGCCAGATCATCGACCATGCCGTGGGGGATATGACCCTCACCGCCCAAGCTGGGTTGACCCTGGCGGAACTGGCCCCCAAACTCGCTGCCGTCAACCAGTTCCTCCCCCTCGATCCGGCCTATCCCGACCGGGCCACCCTGGGCGGCATTGTGGCCACCGGGGATGCGGGTTCCCTACGGCAGCGCTACGGCGGCGTGCGGGATATGCTGATTGGCCTTTCTTTGGTGCGCTACGACGGCCAAATCGCCAAGGCCGGGGGGCGCGTGGTGAAAAACGTGGCTGGGTACGACCTGATGAAACTGTTCACCGGATCCTACGGCAGCTTGGGGATCATTTCCCAACTCACCTTCCGGCTGTTTCCGGTGCAGGAAACCTCTAAAACCCTGGTCATTTCCGGCGATATTACCGACATTCAGACCCTCACCGCCGCCGTGCGCCGTTCCTCGCTGACCCCCGTGGCCCTGGATCTGCTCTCCCCTGCCCTAGCGAAAAACCTCGGTGGCCCAGAATCCTTCACCCTGGCGGCCCGGTTCCAGTCCATTGCCCCTGGGGTGGAAGAACAATTAACCGTTCTACGCCAACTCGTTCCCGTCGGGTTAACGATTCAGGAATTGGCAGAAACCGAAGATCACGCCTTTTGGGACAACGCGAACCGTCACCTCTTCCCTAGGGAGAACGCAGCCACCGGGACGGTAAAAGCCAAAATCGGCCTGCTGCCCACCGCCGCCTGCGCCTTTTTGGATCAACTCCAGCACGTTACTCCTGGCAACCTCACCCGCATCCACGCCAGCAGCGGCATCGGCACCCTGCATCTGCCAGAGTCCACCGTTTCCGCAGATTTGCTAAAAAACCTGCGTTCCCACTGCGACCAGGCCCAGGGCTACCTCACCCTGCTAGAAGCCCCCGTCTCCCTGAAGGAAACCCTGGAGGTCTGGGGCTATGGCGGCAATGCCCTAGGGATGATGCAGGCGATCAAAACCCAGTTTGACCCCCAACAGAAACTCAGCCCAGGCCGCTTTGTGGGAGGGCTGTAGTCGGGGAAACAACAACGGCAGGGGCGAGGTTACCTCGCCCCTATCGGGTTAACCGGGGTGTAGTGCAAGCGATGGGGATCTGCCAAGAACAGAGCCTAATCAATACGCTCGATTTGCCAGAGAATTTGGTTGCCTTCGCGGCGCACACGGGAAACAGACCAATTGCGCCAATGCCAAAGTTCGCCCCGGCTGGTGACGGCGCTGGCATTTACATCCATCAAATCCGCCAGTTCGGAACTGGTGATGAGATAGCCCTGCTTGGCGATTTCATCGGCAATTTGCAGGGTCTCTAGGGCATTGCGCAGCGTTTCTACCCTTTCTTGACGGGGCAATAGTTCAGAGTTTTCGCTAGTCAGGGAAGCACCAGAATCCGCCATGGTAGAGATAAATGCAACGCTTAAAAATCAAGCTAAATTCTAACCTCTTCCCTCGTCATTGGGGAGAAGCCATCCGAACAAATTATCTTCTCCTTGTATTGAATTAAGCCAGAAACACTCTCAATAGCCGTAATCCCACCGAGCCCGATAGCCCCGCATGTCGATGTGAGTGAAGACGGTGGAACTGGCCAGTCCTCCTCGGTTGCCCCACCAGGGACTAAGGCGGGCATAGACGTTGAAACAGCTTACCCCGGCAATGACAAAATCCACGGCATCGCCGGAGAGGTGGCGAGAAAACCGGGCTCCCCCCACGGCGGCGTTGGTAGCCGGGTCGCGATACCAGGAGTTGATGCGGATGGGCCGATTGCCATACATTTGGCGGATTTCCTCCATCACCCGCGCTACCTTAAGGATGCCCTGCACCACCTGGGTGTTGGCAGGTTTGCGATAGTAGCCCGTAGCTCGGTTAACGTGGAGGGCTTCGGCCCAGGTGAAGTTGCCTCGCTGGCCGTACTGATTAACGGGATGGATGGGATCGTTGGAGTAGTAGGTGCCTCGGTATCCAGGCAGGGTGATTTGAATGCCTCGATCTACGGGGGTGGCCGCTACCCTGACGGTGCCTCTGGGGGAGGTATTTCCGGTGGCTGGGGCGATGCCGCTATCGTTGGGGTTGTTGCCTAGGCTGGTTCCTTCAATTTCAATGTCGGGCACGTAGGCGAACCAGGTGGTTAGGTTCTTTGGCCCCAGGAAGGCTCCCCGGAGGGCAACCCGCACATGGTTATCGGCGGGCTGGGCGTAGGAGCTGATCAGAAACACAGTACCTTTTTTAACCAACACCTTGTCATCGCTAGAGAGCTGGCTGGACTGAATCGGCTGAGTTTTGAAGACGGTGTCCCCTTTGACCCGCAACAATTCTCGCTTGCCCTCAATCTTCACGTCAGGTTTATACACAAACCATTCCCGTCTGGATTCGCGCTCCGTGGGGGCTTCGGCCAGCTCAATTTCGGCATGATCGCCAGCGGCGGGTTTGTTGTTAATGAGATGGAACCGGGTGCCGGACGGAACCGCCAACACGCTGTTGGCCGAAAGTTGGGAGGAATCCTTGGGTTCTCGCTTGAAAACCGTGTTGCGCGTCACCGTGAGGTTAATGTCGGTGATCATTTCCACATCGGGGGCAGAAACCCACCAGGTTTTCTGGGGCTGACTGCCTAGGGTGGGTTCCCGCAGTTCCACTTGCCACTGGTTGTCGCCCAAGTCCACATAGTATTGAATCTCCAGGATGGTGCCCTGGGTTAGCAGCACCTTATCCACCTCAGCGAGGCGGTCGGCGGGTAGGGGTTGTCGTCGCGCGTAGGTGGCTTTTTTCACCCGCAGATTGGCCCCGGCATTGGGGCGGCTGGCTCCCGGTGTGCCTGTTCCATCATCGGTATCAGTAGGGTCGAGATCGTCCTCCTCATCCTCGGCAGCACCAGAACTGAGGGCACCCATGCGATCCGGCTCTGGGCCGCCTGCGCCCACGGAAACCGTCATGGCTAGGGGGGCATCGGGCCGCAAAAACCACTGCCGCATTCCCTCCACATTGAGTACCTGTTCCTTAGGGTTGCCGGAGGAAGGCCGCTTTTGGATCCGGGAAATCCACTGATTGCCCTGCATCAGATAGATGGCTTCATCGGTTTCCTTTACCCAGGTACCCATGGTTAGTCCTCGCAAAGTCTCGCAAAATACCGTGCTGCGCCGGGATACACCCGATCCCTCGCCCTGAATGAATATTAGGATCGAATTTGAGATCTGGCGCAAGATTTGACCGAACTTGCCCGCCATCAAGTCCAGTAAGCGAATCCTTTTCTGAAAAACTGTGTCTCTGAATACAGCGGGGTTTCGATCTCAGAAAATTTACGGTAAGCTGGCTAAACGGTTGCGGAAAGGTATCACTGAATACCAATTATGCTTAATTCGGCAATCCGGCTGGATTGCCTCCGGCGTCAGCCGTTGCGAAAACCTCGCCCCTACGGTTTGTTGGGCTGAAAATCGGGGTTTTCTAGCGCGGATTTGGTACTACCCCAGATTGTGACCAGGTTCCTGGCGGTGCTGGGCTATCCTTTCCCGTTACCCTCCCTTCACCCCCTTACGCCCAGAGGAGATTCCCCATGTCTGAGTACGCCATCAACACCGGAGATGTGGTTAAGCTAGCCCAGCCCTACCGCCCCACCGATTGGGCCACCCAGCAACCCACGGACTGGCCCGGTTTTGAGTATGGCCTCGTAGCCGAATTTGAAGACGACGATCATGTGTCCCTGTTCCTCTACGACCGGGATGGACAGTTGTTCGTTAGCCGTCAAAATCCAGCCCGATCTCTGCTGGTGCCCACCATGGTGGACTTCTCCTTCGACCAACTGGAACGCTACGAAGCCCTCATCAATGTCGGCACCTTCTGGGATGGCCTGTAGGCTGTTTCCTGCAACACTCCTGCCAAGATTTTCAAGATAGAAACCCGGTTTCTGGTTTAGCCAACGCTGCCATGGGCGAAGCAACCAAGAAATCGGGTTTTTAGGTGCGTCATGCGTCAAATGTCTAGGAAGCGTGGGGTTCGCGGTAGACCCCGTAGGCGGCAAAAATACCAATCAAAAAGCCAAACAAATGCCCCCACCAGGCCACCATAGGGTGAGTTGGGAAAATGCCCCAAATAAAGTAGCTGTAGTTCACCAGCACGAACACCGAAATCAGCAGCGGCACCAAACGACGCTCTAGCCAGCCGATAAATAGCAAGTATCCAAACAGCGTATACACCACACCGCTGAGGCCATGGACGCTATTGGGGCCAAGCAACCAAGAGGCCACGCCGCCGCCTAGCCAGCCCAACACCAGTACAATCCAATAGTCGCGCCGACTTTTAGCCAAAATCAGCCAGCTAAAGATGATGAACCCGATGCTGTTGCCAATTAGGTGGGGAAAGCCGCTGTGGGAAATAGCCGACAGAAAAATGCCGGGAATGCCCTCCAGGCTGCGCGGGTGCAGGGGCAAATTCCACCGTCCGCCAAAGAACACCTGATCGATAATTTCCTGCGCCCAGGGAATCATCAGGAGTTGCAACGGCAGCAACGCATGGGCTTTCCATTGATCTAGCCAACCTTGCGAGGAGGGCGGGGCCGGAGATTTGGTGCGCGGCGGATGGCCACCTGGGGGGCGAGGGCTGGATTGTGTCAATTCCAGTTCGGTCTCAATGCGGCGAAGTCTGGCTTGCAGGTCGGCATCGTCTAAGGTCATGGCTGGCCCCAATTCAGGCTGGCAAGGGTAAGGCGGACAAACAGTGGAAAAACTACCGCTAGCCTAGCGCTTTCCTGATGGCCATGACCACAGGGAATCCCCGTCCTTGGCCCATCCCCAACTCAGATCACACCCGCTAGAACACGCCATTGCGTCCTATGCTGGGCAATGAGTAAATCGGTGAAAAAGGGGGGCAACGATGGCCAGTGAGTTTTCCGTGGGAGATCAGGTGCGGTTGGTTGCTCTGCCGCCCTACCTCAAAACCGCCGACCCCATGCCTATGCTGCGTCCCCCAGATTTGCTGCAAGTGGGAGATGTGGGCTTGGTGCTAGATCGTCGTCCCGGTGGCTACTGGGGCATCCGCTTTGACCGGGGTGCTTTTTTGGTTGACAGCCAATATCTGGCCCCCGCCCAAATCAACGACTAGAGGATGCCTCGCCTCCAGAAATGGCAACCCCACATGACTTGCACCCAGGGATGGCGACCCCAACGAATCCATGCCGGAAAACTCACTTTGTGAATAGCCTCTAAGATCCATTGCTATCCTGTTGCAGCGTCGGCAATCTTCGGCATAATCGGGGGCAGGTTTGTAAGGATGGCACCATGGCACTGCGTTTTATTTCGCTGTTTGGAATCGCTGGACTGTGCTTTATTGCCTGGTTGGGGTCTGAGGATCGGCGGCGGGTGCCCTGGAGGGTCATTCTGTGGGGAGTTGGGCTGCAACTGGTGCTGGGGTTGCTGATTTTCTTGCTGCCCATTAGCCG
Source organism: Nodosilinea sp. (assembly GCA_040396995.1). Lineage (GTDB taxonomy): Bacteria > Cyanobacteriota > Cyanobacteriia > Phormidesmidales > Phormidesmidaceae > Nodosilinea. Next base: position 18,198 of record JBBAWV010000016.1, read on the forward strand.
TGATGTGGTGGTCTGGCTGAGTAATTTGCTCAATGGCCTGATTGACGCCTCCGATGCTGGGGCGCGGTTTTTGTTTGGCCCAATTCTGGTGCCTAGGACAGCCCCCGTGGGGCCAGAGGGAGCCGGACGCTGGATTGCCCGTGCCCTAACCGATCCCTTTGTGCCTGTGCCGGGGGAGCGCTTGGGGGGCGACAATCTGAATCTGGGTTACATCTTTGCCTTTCGGTCGCTGCCGCAGGTGGTATTTTTTGCCGCCATTTTTTCGCTGCTGTACAACCTGGGCGTGATTCAGCCGTTGGTGCGGGTGTTTGCCCGATTTTTCCGTTGGGCGATGGGCCTCAGCGGGGCCGAAGCGCTTTCGGGGGCAGCGAACATTTTTGTGGGCATTGAAGCCGCCATTGCCATCAAACCCTTTTTGGAGCGGACAACCCGCAGCGAACTTTGCGCCATCCTAGCCTCGATGTTTGGGTCGATTGCCTCGACAGTGCTGGGCCTCTATGCCGGATTTCTGCGGGGTACGTTCCCCTCCATCGCCGGACACCTGATGGCGGCTTCGGTGCTGACGATTCCTGCCGCCTTTGTGATTTCCAAGATTTTGGTACCCGAAACCGAAGAACCCGAAACCCTCGGCCATGTACCCGACATCGACCTCTCTGAGGAAGGCGATCAAAGCCCCATGGACAGCCTCATTATTGGGGCATTGGATGGGGTAAAGATGGCCACAGGCATTGCCGCTGCCCTAATCGCTATCCTGGGCCTCATCGAGTTGCTTAACCTCATCTTTGCCCAGTTAGCATTGCTGGCGGATAACCCCTTCTTCCTCTGGCGGGCGGTGGGGCAGGCGTTTAAGGTGATCACCCTCCAGAACATTATGGGAGCGATTTTCCTACCCCTGACGTTTTTGACGGGGGTGTCCCTCGATTGGCAGGAGTTGTGGATTTCCTCCAAACTGATTGGCAGTCGTTTTCTAGAAACCGCTATTCCGCCCTACATTGCCCTTGGCCAACTGTCTGCCGATGGCACCCTCAGCGACCGTGCCCTGGTAGTCGTCAGCTATGCCCTCTGTGGCTTTGCCCACCTGCCCTCCGTGGGTATTTTTGTAGGCGGAATCTCCGGCATTGTCCCCTCCCGTCGCAAGGACATCAGTTCCCTTGCCTGGAAAGGACTCTGGGCCGGAACCCTGGCCACGCTGATGGCGGGCTGCATCGCTGGAATCTTTTTCTATGAAGGGGCGGCGGTACTGGGGCGCTAGGGATCTCTGGGTGCGGAAAAACGGTTGTGATGACCGTCACTCCGTAAAATTAGTGTTGACGGAAATCACAGTCCAGAACCGGAAAACTTCATTACTATAAAAAGAATCCTCCGCACTATCCTGATACCGTTGCTCCAAGGCAGAATTGACTGGTTATACCTGCCCATATTCCTCCTAATGCGCAAAGATTCATGGCCGAGCTAAACCCGCAATTTTTAGTCAGGTTTTGGGGCGTTCGTGGCAGTATCGCCTGTCCGGGGGCACCCACCGTTCGCTACGGGGGCAACACCTCCTGCATCGAAATGATGGTGGGCGATCATCGCCTGATTTTTGACGGCGGCACGGGCCTGCGGGAACTGGGCGTTTCCCTGCTGCGGCACATGCCCCTAGAGGCCAACCTGTTCTTCACCCATTCCCACTGGGATCACATCCAGGGGTTTCCCTTCTTTGTTCCGGCCTTTGTCAAGGGCAACCGCTTCAACATCTACGGAGCCATTGCCCCCAACGGCTCCACCATCGAGCAGCGCCTGAATGACCAAATGCTGCACCCCAACTTTCCGGTGCCACTGCAAATTATGGGGGCCGACCTCAAGTTCCACGACATTGAAATCGGCGAAACCGTCAAAATTGGCGACGTCGTTGTAGAAAACGCCCTGCTCAACCATCCCGGCGAATCCGTGGGCTATCGAGTCTCCTGTCAGGGCAAAGTCGCCGCTTACATCACCGACACCGAGCATTTCCCAGATCGCCTCGACGAAAATGTCTTGATGCTAGCCCGCGACGCCGACGTGATGATCTACGACGCCACCTACACCGACAACGAGTACAACGATCCCAAATCCAGCAAGGTAGGCTGGGGCCATTCCACCTGGCAGGAGGGCGTGAAAATTGCCCAGGCCGCCAACGTCAAAACCCTGGTAATCTTCCACCACGACCCCGCCCACGACGACGATTTTATGGATCAGGTGGCCGCCGATACCAAGGCCGTCTTCCCCCATAGCGTCGTCGCCCGCGAAGGCATGGCCCTCGACCTCAATGCCTCCACCCCCGCCACCTTGCTGCCCGTCCGTTAGGAATTCAGTGCGTCCCCCGCCTAGGCGGGGGACTGCTGATAAGCATCCCAGATTCGTCCAAAACCGCCCAGGAGATCCCCCTAAATCACCCCTTAGAAAGGGAGACTTTGAATCCGATTCCCCCCTGTCCAAGGGGGGCTAGGAGGATCAACCCTAGGAACCCAGCGGGATCGAGACTTATGTATAAGCGGTAGCCCGCTTGATAGAAGGGAACCGGAAGCGATTCAACGTCCCTTGAAGCAAGGATGCCGTCTGGGGGAGCGGTTGTGTCAAAATGTAAAGCGTGTGGATAACCTCTTCTCTAGCCACTGCCATCACTCCAACGGCCATTGCCCTGGGGAATTTTGACGGTGTCCATTTGGGGCATCAGGCCGTCATTCAGCAAATTTCCTCCCATGCTCTGGGGTTAGATCCCGCTGACCTGATTTCCCCAGGATCAACCCCAGCGGTGACCACTGTTTCTGATCCGCCCTCCCTACGAGGACTGAGCCATCGCACCGGGCAGGCTCCTGATCCTTCCCCCATCCCAGACCTCACCCAGCGAGAACGGGATCTGCGAACCACGCCGATTCCCACGGTAATGACCTTTTTTCCCCATCCCCAGGAATTTTTCTCTGGCCAATCTCGCCCTGCCCTCACCCCCATCACCGAAAAGGCCGCGACGATCAGCCAGCTCGGCGTCGGCCAACTGGTGCTGCTGCCCTTCACCCAAGCCCTCGCCAACCTCACCCCCCAGGAATTTGTGGAAGACCTGCTGATTAAGCATCTCAAGGTGCAGCACATCAGCGTCGGCAAAGACTTCTGCTTTGGCAAAAAGCGCCAGGGCACCGTGGACGACCTGCAAACCCTCACCCGTCCCTACGGCGTCACCGTTCATATCACGCCCCACACCTGCCTAGGCGGAGAGCGCATCAGCAGTTCCCGCATTCGTGCCGCCCTCACCCAGGCCGATCTCGCCACCGCCGAAGCCCTGCTAGGTCGTCCCTACAGCCTGTCGGGGCGGGTGGTAAAGGGCCAGCAACTGGGCCGCACCCTGGGCTTTCCCACCGCCAACCTAGCCATCTCCGAAGCCAAGTTCTTGCCACCCCAGGGAGTCTACAGCGTGTGGGTGGAGGGGGCCAGCGGCGTTTCAGGGCAGCGTCTGCCGGGGGTCATGAACCTGGGAATGCGGCCCACAGTGAAGGGTTTAAACCTCACGGTAGAAGTCCATTTGCTGAGCTGGACGGGGGATCTCTACGGCCAATCCCTCCAGGTATTTTTGAACCACCACCTGCGCCCAGAGCAGCGCTTCCCCTCCGTAGATGCCCTGAAGGCCCAAATTGAGCAGGATTGTCAGACCGCTTTAGCCGCTTTGGCGAAAACTCCGGTGGGCAATTGGGGCTAAACAGGGGCATGATAAGCCTAGAAGCTCAGCAGAATAAGCACCAGAACTAGAACACTAAGGGCAAGGCTCATGCGAGATCGGATTGAAACGCTGGTTCAAAACCTCAGTAAAGCCATCGTCGGCAAAGACGACGCCATTCGGCTGGTGCTGGTGGCGCTGTTTTCCGACGGCCATGCCCTGCTGGAGGATGTTCCTGGCGTGGGCAAAACCCTGCTGGCCAAGTCCCTAGCCCGCTGCATCGACGGCAACTTTCAGCGGATTCAATGCACCCCCGACCTGCTGCCCACTGACGTCACCGGAACCAGCATTTGGAACCCCAGCAGCGGCGAATTTCAGTTTATGCCGGGGCCAGTGTTCGCCAACATTCTGCTGGCCGACGAAATTAACCGTGCCACCCCCCGCACCCAATCCGCCCTGCTAGAGGTGATGGAGGAGCACCAAGTCACCACCGATGGCCTCTCGCGCCCCGTGCCCGACCCGTTTTTTGTGGTCGCCACCCAAAACCCCGTGGAATACCAGGGCACCTTCCCCCTGCCCGAGGCCCAGATGGATCGCTTCGCCCTCTCCTTTAGCCTGGGCTACCCCACCGAAGCCGAAGAACTGAGTATGCTGAATCGCTTGGGGGGCAGAGCCACCAGCCGCGATATCCAACCCTGCATCACCCTCGAAGAAGTGGTAGCCCTGCGCCAACAGTGCGCCCAGGTCACCCTAGAAGCCTCCCTTCAGCAATACATCCTCGATCTCGTCCGGGCCACCCGTGCCCATCGGGAAATCACCCTCGGCGTCAGCCCCCGTGGGTCGGTGGCCTTCTATCGGGCTGTGCAAGCCCTCGCCTACCTGGAAGGCCGCAACTACGCCATCCCCGACGACGTGAAAACCCTCGCCCCCCACGTCCTGGCCCACCGCCTGATTCCCGTTGGCAATGCCCGCCCCAAGGATCTCATCGCGCAAATTCTGGAAGCGACCCCGATTCCCTAATCCCCCAGTCCCTCGACCGATACTATTTATATATAGAGAAAACTTGGCAATCTAATTGCGGGGGCTGCCGTGCTGCTATCGAAAGGGTTTGAAGTGGAAATGTACACGGGCACCCCCAGCGGGGAGGTGATCGGGCTGTCGGATCGGATTGTGGCCGATCTGAACGGCTTTGTGCGCGAGCCCGACAGCCGCAATGTGGAATACACCACCCCGCCCCTCTGCCAGTACGAAAAGCTGCTCTGCGAGCTGGTGCGCCCCCGCCACGAACTCCGTAAGTACCTAAACGGCCTCGGTAATTACACCCTAGTCCCCGGCAGCACCCTCTCCCTAGGGCCAACCGACCGATTCTTCCGATCCGACCCCAGCAACCCCTACCACAGCTACATTGAGAAAACCTACGGCACCACCGTCGTCACCGCCAGTATTCACATCAATATCGGTATTTCTGACCCGGAAATGCTGATGCGGGCCTGCCGTTTGGTGCGGGTAGAAGCCCCCCTCTACCTTGCCCTCACCGCCTCTTCGCCCTTTCTGGATGGGGCGGTAACCGGATCCCACTCCAGCCGCTGGCAGGTCTTCCCCAAAACCCCCGCCTACGTGCCCCTGTTTGAAAGCCATCGTCACCACATTCACTGGATGGAGGAGCAACTGGCGGCGGGCACCATGCAAAATGTACGCCACCTGTGGTCATCGGTGCGGCCCAATGGCGATCGTCGTCCCTACAGCCTCAACCGTTTAGAGCTGCGCATTTGCGACCTGATTAGCGACCCCATTGGCCTGCTGGCGGTGACAGCCCTGTTAGAAGCCCGCCTGATTCAGATAATTCAGAATCCCGATCTGGATCCTTTGGTGCTCAGCCAGTTCCCCTCCGAGAGCCGCAACCACGACCTGGTTCTGCTCAGCGATGCCAACGAAACCACCGTGGCCAAGCACAGCCTAGAGGCCGACCTGCGCCATTGGCAGGATGGTCGAAGTATCTCAGCAAAAGAATGGATCCAAGAACTCTATGATGAGGTTTGGCCCATCGCCAAGGCCAACGGCATTAGCTGTTTTCTCAGCCCCCTAAAGCGGATTTTGCGGGAGGGCAACGAGGCCCAGCGATGGCTCCAGCAGTATGACGCCGGACAATCGGTGCCCAGCATCCTCAAAACCGCCATCCAAACCGTAAAAACCCACGAAGATCAGCTTGCCCAGGAGATCTGTGAACCCTGCGCCGCCTAGGCAGCCCCACAGCGGGATCTGTCGCCATCAGGCTTATCTATCAGTCTGATAACTTTAGGTTATCTTTCGTGGTATTTGCGGCCATGCCCTCGGCCATGACCCTAGTGACATGAATGTAGGCCAAAGACAGGCCAAAAGATAAAACTTTCCTATTGGTTATAGACAAAAACACTCATTTGTGCATTCGCCACCCAGCCTGTGATTAATCGCTGTTATGCCCCAGCTTGTGCTTGTTCATCCTCAAATTCCGCCGAATACGGGAAATATTGCCCGCACCTGTGCCGCTACCAACACACCGCTCCATTTGGTTGGCCCCCTAGGCTTTGAACTCAGTAATCGATACCTAAAACGGGCAGGGCTAGACTACTGGCCCCATGTCAATCTCACCCTCCACGACGACTGGGATAGCTTTGATCGCCAGCGCCAACGAATGGGCGGGCGCACCATTGGCTTCAGTGCCTCTGGAACGTGCCGCTACATTGACCTAGCCTACCGAGCAGACGACTGGCTCCTCTTTGGTAGCGAAACGGAGGGGCTACCGTCTGCCGTGCTGGATCAATGCACCGAAGTCGTCGCCATTCCCATGAATCGGGGAGCCGTGAGAAGCTTAAATCTAGCGAACAGTGCGGCCATTGGTCTATTCGAGTCCCTACGACAGCTCGATCTCTGGCCGACCTCCTAAATTGGGGAACCCCCTTGATTTAAGAGCAACAGACCATAGCTTTAAGAAGCAACGTCATCCTCGATACAAAATAATGCCGATCTAGATAAGAAATCCATATGCTCAAGCTCTAGATCGCAAAAAACGGGGATCAAGCTAGATCAAAAGGGCTATTTTGCAATAGCTTCTCTTTTCCTGAATGCCTCTCCCCAAGGGAATTTCAGGCGATTTCGACTGGGATTGTTGTCACCCGCTCTGCTCCAACATTCTGTCCGGTTTAGGTATCAGCCGTCCTAGCCCCCGCACTTGCCAAATCCTTTTTGATAGGGTTAAACCTATATGTTGTATTCCGAGATGGCCGATTTCTCAATTGGGTATCTCGGACAGGCAAAGCAAAATTGGGCATTGATTTTTACATAAACTTGTGTAAACTTGCCTAAGTCTGATTAGCAAGGTATTCTTACCTAGCTAAGACTGGTTCCGTAAGTTATCTGTTGTTCTACCGTTTGAATTTCACTGTTTGTTGGGGTTTTACAGCCATCGCCTGAGGACAATCCTCATCCCCGTTGGTGACCCTAGAGACAATGTTCAAGACGTCGAGCACTGGTTTACAGGAGGTCGTTCCTTGAAGCGTGTATTTCGAAAACAGTCCCTCGTCGAAGCTCCCATCCAGAGTGATGCTGCTGCGGCAGTTGGGCTATTAGGAGTTTGTCGCCAGCAGGTTAACGCTCCGGTCAGCATGTTAGGTTTTGCATTGTCCGTTGGGGCAACGGCCTCCGTTGTCTCGATACCCGGTCTGGCCCTTGCCGCCGAAGGATCCACCATTGTCGTGTTGCCCGCCGCTGGCAACACCGTTCAAGAGCCCACTGCCGCTGCCCCCCTAGGGACTGGCTCCACGGCATCGGCAGATTACTACACGGTGAACGAAGGCGACACCCTCTGGCACATCGCCGCCCGTCACCAAGCGGATGTGGATACCATCAAGTCTGTAAACGGTATTTCCCCCAGCGATGTCCTGAGAGAGGGACAAGTGCTGCGGGTGCCCACCGAGAACCAAGCCACCACCGAATCCACCTTGGGTGCCGTAGGCGGTGAGGATCTGGCCATGTCCGAAGACCAAGCCTCCTTGGCGCGGCTCTCTGTGGATGAATTAGAGCAGGGTTGGGTTTCCCTAGAGGGTGAAACCGCCGAGTTCCCGGAAACTGAGGCCGATAAGCTATCCGAGGAAGCCCTCAGCGAGGAGCTATCCGAGGAAGATGAGCAATTTGGGGCCGTAAGCTCCACCAACTTAGCGATGGCCTACGGCTCAGATGCCTGGGTTGAAGCCACGGACACCGAAATTACGACGGGTCAGCCCAATACGGCCACCCCAGATACCCAACCCAGTCAAGACATCGCCATCGCCCAGCCAACTGAGCCCGTGACGGCCCCAAGTTCTTGGCAAGACGCCGCCGTGGATGTTGCTCTAGTGGCTCCCTCTGCTGAGCCTGAGGTTGCTGAACCGGCTTCAGAACGCATCGCCGTTAACCCCAATGCCACGGCTGCTCCGACGGGCGACACCCCATCTCTGCCTATGAGCATGGCGCTCCATGAAGAAGGTCAGCCGACCCCGCGTCTCTCTGTCAGTAGGCCCACTCAGCCCGTCGCCGCCGCTCCCCAAGCCGAGGTAGCTACGTCACAGCCGGATAAACCAGCAGCCCAAGCTGAAACAGTTGCTGCTGTCGACCGACTGGCACCCACTACCGAGGAAATTACCTCACCCCGTACCCGTGAGCAGGTCATTCAAGACCACCTCGCCCGCATTCGCGAATCCAACGGCTCGATGGTAGATCGGGAGATGCTAAACGAACGGATTCGTCTGGCCCGTCTAGCCCTAGAGCAAAACCGTACCGAAACCGCCCTGCCCGAATCACCCAATCCTCGGGCAAGCTTCACCACGGCCCCCCGGGTAAGCCAACCCGTCACCCAGAGTTCGGCTCTGCTGGCGCGGGAATCAACCTTTTTGGCCGAAAGCCCTGAGGCCGAAGCACCAACCTCTGCGGCAGTTTCGGAACCGAGTTCTGCAACAACGGCTCCCGTCCTTCCTAATCTGCCGCCTCGATTGGCAGCGTCAACCGCTGATGATGAGGTAGAGCCCAAGGATGCCGTAGCCGAACAGCAGGGTTGGACGATCACCGATGCTGCAACGGAATCTGAAGCTCTACCGACCCAGGTCGCGTCAGCTCCCCGGATTATGCTTCCAAACCTTCCGACCCCGACCTCCGTTGCTCCTGAAGCAACCACCCCTGAAGCGACCGCTCCCAATGGTCAACAACTGCTAGCGGCAGCTCCCATGGGAGCCGACGCCTACCGCCCCTTCCCCAGCGTCGAAACTGGTCAAACCGTGTCCCCTGGGATGCCTATGCTTCCCGGTTCCGACAGCTTCCTTCCCTCTGCTCCCAATCGGTTCAATGGCTATGTTTGGCCGACCCATGGCACCTTTACCTCTGGCTATGGCTGGCGCTGGGGCCGTATGCACCGAGGCATTGACGTGGCTGGCCCTGTAGGGACGCCCATTGTGGCCGCCGCAAACGGGGTTGTGGTGCGCTCTGGCTGGAACTCTGGCGGCTATGGCAACCTAGTGGATATTCGTCACCCTGACGGTAGCCTGACTCGCTATGCCCACAACAGCCGCCTGCTGGTGCGGGAAGGACAGCAGGTAAACCAAGGCCAGCAAATTGCTGAGATGGGCAGCACCGGACGTAGCACCGGCCCCCACCTCCACTTTGAGATCCACCTACCTGGTACGGGTACCGTGAATCCCATGGCTCATCTGCCCAGCCGCTAGGGTTAGGTTTGGTCACTACGCAAAACAGGCTAGCTCCTATAGGACTGGCCTGTTTTGTTGTGGAGAAGATTGGGTGTGGGGAAGATCGGGTGTGCAGGGAATAAGCTTTGTCCGACCCGTCACCGATCAGGGCGAATGGCCCATTTCCCCAAATCAGAATGACTGACTTGGAGCCTTGCTGTGATATAGTTATTAACCGTGGGTTGAGTTTGATTCGCTCAACGCCATGCTACGGCTCAGTAGCTCAGTGGTAGAGCAGGGGACTCATAAGCCCTTGGTCGCGTGTTCAAATCACGCCTGAGCCATTCATTCTCAACGACCGATGGGGTTGCAATCCGGTGAATAGGGTTTACCCTTATAGGAGCAACCGTTGGTTAGGAAAGCTACCATGACAGATCAGACGGAGAAATGTCTACGGGTAGGGCAACTGGCTCCCAACTTTTCGGCCACAGCGGTGATAGATCAAGCCTTCAAGGTGATTAAGCTGTCGGACTATCGGGGACAGTATGTGGTGTTGTTCTTCTATCCCCTCGACTTCACCTTTGTGTGTCCTACGGAAATTGCCGCCTTTAGTGATCGCCACGAGGAATTTAAGGCGCTCCATACTCAAATTTTGGCGGTGTCGGTCGATAGCGAATTTGCCCACCTAGCCTGGATTCAGACCGAGCGCAAGGCCGGAGGCGTGGGTGATCTTAACTATCCCCTCATTTCTGACCTGAAAAAAGAGATTAGTGCCGCCTACAACGTCCTCGACCCAGAGGCAGGGGTGGCCTTGCGAGGGCTGTTTATCATCGACCGGGAAGGCATCCTTCAGCACGCCACCATCAACAACATGGCCTTTGGTCGCAATGTAGACGAAGCCCTGCGGGTGCTCCAGGCCATCCAGCATGTGCAGAGTAACCCTAACGAAGTCTGCCCCGTAGACTGGCAACCGGGCGACAAAACCATGGTGCCCGACCCTGTGAAATCTAAGGATTTCTTTGCAACGACAACCGCCACCCCCAAACCGCCCTTGTCCTAGCCATGACTGCCACCCCGTCCCTTGCCCCTTGGCAAATTTGGCGCAAGTACCTGCTGCCCCGCCCTGCCCGCCTGGGGTTGGCATTGGGAACCGGAGTCCCCGATTTTGCTTTGTTTGATGCCACCTATCAACGCACGGTGCGGCTGGCTAACTGGCGCGGCAAACAGCCCGTGGTACTGGCCTTCACCCGCATCTTTGCGGAGGGAATGTACTGCCCCTTTTGCTACCCCCACATCATGGCCATGAATGCCGCTTATCAACGATTTCGGGATGCGGGCACGGAGGTGTTTATGGTGACCAGCCTCAACCCTCGCCAGGGCAAGGCCGTGGTAGAAGACTTGCAGCTTACCCTGCCGCTGCTGTGCGATCCGGTGGGGCAGAGTTTTCGCCACTACCACACAGGCCAAGCCCTGGGGGCACCACTCCCCGCCCAGTTTGTGCTAGATCCCCAGGGCCAACTGCGCTACGGCCACTGGTTCTCTTTTTTGCACCACAATGCCGAACCAGCGGCGCTATTAGCTACTATAGCAACGTTGTGATCGGGGGAAACTCACAGCCGTATCCGCCATGCGCTGTAGATAGGCACTGGCGATGGCTTGCCCCGCTTTTCGGGGAACTATCGGCGATGATGGCGGGATCTAGTTTATGGTGGGCAGAGGTGAACGAAGATTTGGTAGACGGGTTGCCCTATGAATTCCCACGATCCCGATTTTCCCAAAGACATTCCAGCAATTCCCGATGCTGAGGCGATGACGCCACCCGAGGCCCCGCCAACCCCAGCGGAGGAGGTGTGGACGGATTTAGACGAGGCGGAACCAGCAGCCATGGCGGAAGTTCCGCCTAGGGAAACCAGACCAGAGGCGGCGTCTTGGCCGGAGGCGAGGGCAGAGGCAACAGGGGCGTCAGTGAGGAATGGGGAAGAAAGGGGCGAGCCAGATCCCTCGGGGCTGGATGCTGGCTCTGGGCCGCGCCGGGAAGCGGAAAAACCCGGTCGCACATTTCTCCCCTACGACGACTGGGAGCCGAGCGAGGTTCCCTACCAACCGAAGGAATTGGGGATTATTGATCAACTCATGGTTGTGTTGGCAGATGGGGCAGCGATCTGGCGTCGGGGGCTGCGTCAAGTACGATCTTGGTTGCCAATGAACTGGCAGCGCACCCTTAGCAATGAACTCATGACGGCTATTGCCCTGGGGCTGGTGATTCTATGGTTGGTGCTGTGGAATCCCCTGGGGGGCCGGAGCACCGCTGGTCAGGGGGTGGAGGGGCCGGAGGTCTCGGTATCTGAGCCATTCCTCTCCCCAGTAGGCACACAGGGAGGAAATGCCTCGCTTTTAGGGGAAAGTAGCGCGTCAGCTCCCGCTATTGCCACAGATAGCCAAGCCGCAGATAACCGGGCCGAGGAACTGGAGCCTTCCCCGGAGCAAAGCCTGATTGCCGATATTCAGGATCGGGTCAGCAAAATCAGCCGTTCCTATGGGGTGGGGCTGATTCAGTCGGTGGAGGTCAACTGGCCTCAGCAAGTGCTGGCCGTCAATGTGAGTAACGACTGGTATGGCCTGGGGGTGGCCTCCCAAGACCGCATTGCCCAAGATATCTTTACCCAAGCCCAGGGGCTAGCCTTGGCCACCCTGCAATTGAGGGATGCTGATGGCCTGGTAGTGGCCCGTAACCCTGTAGTGGGGCCAGCCATGGTTATCCTCAAGCGCCATCGTCCCACGGAGGGCGACCCCCTCGGCTAGGGCGTGGGATTCCCTAGGCATCCTCAGGGTAATGCCAGAGCCCTAAATACGAAGGTACTAAAAAGCACTAGATATAAATGGGATCCAAGGCGTAGTCTTGCCAGTCTTGGTGAAAGCGCTCAGACACATGGGGGGTGAGGACGAATTTGGGATTCTTGCCCCCTTTGACATCGACTCGCAAAAACGAATAGGGACGGTGATAGTCGGGCTTTTTGCCCGTGCGACCCAGGAAAAGCTGGGACTCGGCCACGGGGCGAAGCTCGGCCTGGACATCGGTGGTTAGGTCGGGAACGGTTTCGGTTTCGCAAAGGAGATTACTCCCAGACCGCTGCCGCCGCAAACTGAGTCCGCTGCCACCACAGACAATCCAGTCTAGGTGACCATCGGCGTGGCCTGTCTCCAGGGTTTTGAGGTGTTCAAAGCAGTGGGCGTGGCCGTTGATCACCAGGTTCACGGGGGGAGTATGGGGGGAGATCGCCGGGATTGCCGCCGCGACCTGATCCAACACCCAGCGCAGATGTTGCCGCACTGCTAGGGTTTGGCCCTGGTTCCACTTGGTTGATTCGGTGACGTAGGGAGGATGGTGGAAGAACACAATTCGCCCCCGGGCCGCTGGGTCGTGCCAGGAGGCAATCAGGCGATCCCGCAGCCACAGTAGTTGCTCGGTATCGATCTGGGCCATAGGGTTGGCGTTGAGTTGCTTATCGAGGTCGAGCAGCATTTCGTCGTACTGCTCCACTTTGGCCTGCCAGTCGTCTAGGTCTTCCTGGGCATGGCTATCCTTGGGGTTGCGGTGCAGCGCAGCTTCCTCCACCGCTCGCCGATCCTCTAATACCTGCCGCCGTTGATCCTGAAGTTCTTGGCGATGGTCTAGTCCTCCCTGGTGAGTGAGTAGCGAGGGATCGTTAAAGGTACTGGAATCTAAGGCAAAGAAGTCAATGCCACCGTAGCGAAAGGTGTAGTAGCGGTTGGGCAGACGAGTAAACACCCCCGGTCGGTAGCGCAAGCCCTGGGTGTGCCCATCCCAGGGGCCATAATGTTCCCGTAGGTGGGCCGCTAGCCGTTGGTCGGGCATTCCCTGTAAATAATCCAAAAAGGCACGGGCGTAGGCATCTCCCACCCCCGACCCATGCCAGCCCACATTGGGGTTGAGGTCGATACCCAGCAGCTTGCGCAGGGGTTTGCTGAGCTGCACCAGCAGACTATACAGCCGGGGCAGATTGTAATAATCGTGGTTTCCGGGCACGGCCAAAAACGGAAACCGAAACAGCATTTGGTCGTAGGCAATCTTTTCGGGCTGTTCTCCCCCCACCAGCCACTCCCGGTAGGGCTTGATAAAGTTCTCAGGATACTGCTCGCGGGAACCGACTTGGTACACCACATCCCCGGTATGCAGCAAAAATCGACAGTCCTCCAGGTGGGGCACCATCTGTTCCGCCAACCGTCGCTGGGGGTGGTGGTCGGGGTGGGGGCCAGAACCACTATCGCCAATCACCAAAAAGGAGAATTCCTCGTCCTCGACGTGGCTGTCCTCCAACATCAGCCGGGTTTGGTCAATGTGGTGGGCCACCAGGGTCGGATGTTGCCAGCAGACCCGTGCTTTCATCTTGGCAACCTTAGCGGGAATGGGCGGGTCGAGGATAGAAGCCATGGAAAATGGGGACTGGGAGAGGGAACGCCTGCCTGTCGCGTCTACCTAGGCCGCAACAGCCACGGGAATAGACAGCAGGAAGTTACGCAGAATGTGCTTGCCGGAGTCGGTTAGGATGCTTTCTGGGTGGAACTGTACCCCTTGTAGAGTGGGGTATTGGCGGTGCTTCACTCCCATGATTGTCCCGTCCTCCACCCAGGCGGTTATCTCTAGCACCTCAGGGCAAGACTGGGGTTCAATCACGAGGCTGTGGTAGCGGGTGGCCTGGAAGGGATTCTCCAGTCCGGCAAACACGCCTTGGCCGTTGTGGTAGATGGGCGAGGTTTTGCCATGCATCAGTTCGGGGGCGCGGATGATGGTGCCGCCAAACACCTGGCCAATGCTTTGGTGCCCCAAACACACTCCCAAAATGGGCACCGTGGGGCTAAGGTCGTGAATGATCTGCAAAGAGACCCCAGAATCATCGGGAGTGCCAGGGCCAGGGGAAATCACAATGCCATCGGGGGCCAGCGCCTTGATTTCTGAGAGGGAAATCTGGTCGTTGCGATATACCCGGAGGTCTTTGGCCACGGGCAGTTCCTGGCCCAGTTCCCCCAAGTACTGGACTAGGTTGTAGGTGAAACTATCGTAGTTATCAATGACGAGAATCATGGCCAGGGTTATCCCAAAAGACGCTGCCACAGGGGCGGCAGCAGTAAGCAAACCGCAACGGAAACCGCAATTATGGCCGACATCAGCACGGCAGCGGCGGCACAGTCTTTGGCAATTTTAGCGAGTTCGTGGTAGGTCTGCTGCACCGTCAGATCCACCACCGACTCTAGGGCCGTATTGAGCAACTCCATAGTCATCACCGCCCCACAGGTCAAGATGATCACCGCGATTTCTACCGCACTTAGCCCTAGTCCGACCGCCAGCCCCATCGCTACCAGCCCCACTCCCACATGGATGCGAAAGTTACGCTGGGTACGAAAGGCATAGCCCACCCCCTGCCATGCATACTGGAAGCTCACCAATAGGTTATTGGCCACTTTCCAGGACAGAGGCCGGATGGGCCGGGGCAGATCGGTAGTGGGCATCGAGTCGGATTTTTCGCGATATAGAGTCATGAATAGGGGATCCCTAGGGATCGGCAGTATAGATGAATACGAGGCAAACCACTGTCTTTCTGGCAGCAATTCGCTACGCCACAGCATAAATCTTGCTTCGAGGCTAGTCTACACCAGCGATCAAGATTTCCAGCGATTCATCAACACATCCAAACCATTAAGGCAGATCCTTAGACTAATCGGCTACGGCCAAACCAATGGCCCGTAGCAAGTCCCCTTGTTTAGCTAGCATGGCCTCTAATTGGTTGTCGTCGGGATGATCCCAGCCCAGCAAATGGAGAAATCCGTGACTAGCCAACCACACCGTTTCCCATCGGAGAGAATGGCCCGCCGCCTCGGCCTGTCGCTGGGCCGTATCTAAGGAAATAATGATGTCTCCCAGATACAGGGGCTCACTCTCCAGCAATTCTGGGGCTAGGGGCGTTTCGGCCTCTAGGGCCGCAAAAGAGAGCACGTCTGTGGGCCGTGCGATGTGGCGATAGGTGCCGTTTAGCTCCGCCATCGCCCCATCATCGGTGAGGGTGAGGGATAACTCGTAGGCACCCAGGGGCGATGGCGGTAGATCCACCTGGGTTGCCCATTGGCGAAACCAAGCCTGCCAGTCCTGATTAGGAATCAGATCGCCCTGGGGATGGTGCCCCTCCACGATTACCTCCAAGACAGGAGTCTCTAGGCCAGGTTCGGACGGATTAGGGATAGCCATCATGCCTAGTATCCTCAGCCCCTAGCGAGTCAGGTAGGCCAAACCCACCAGCAGCCCCAGTAACCCCGTCGTAGTGAGGGCAAAGTGATACAACGATTTGCCGCCCTTTTTTACCATGTTGCGCATGGCCAACTTCACAAAGCTGGGCGGAGCTTCGGTGGATTGGGGGCTGGGGTCAATGGCGGCGGTCGTCGCCACCGGATCGGGAGTGGTCGAATCAATCACGGGCTGGGTCATGGCAACAACGCTTACTCTACGTTACTTTACTTTACTCAACCACAAGCCGCCCAGCCATGCCCCCGGCCCGGTGGTTGCCAAGGCCGCAATAGTCTGCAAACTCCCGCCCTGGTCAGCCGCAATTTCGACGATGCTGCCCTCCTCCCCAACGGGACTGATCCTCCAGCGATGGCCTAGATGTCCCCATTGTGCCTAGATCTAATCTTTACAGACCCGTGTGGCGAGACAAAAAGGCCCATTTGTCGGCGGCTTCTTCGATCAGTTTGGCGGTGGGCTTTCCGGCCCCGTGGCCTGCCTTGGTGTCGATGCGGATCAGCACCGGAGCCTCGCCAGCCTGGGCATGTTGTAAGGCCGCTGCGAACTTAAAGCTGTGGGCCGGAACGACCCGGTCATCGTGGTCGGCGGTGGTGATCAGGGTGGCGGGGTAGGCAGTGCCCGGTTGTAGATTGTGGAGGGGCGAGTAGGCGTAGAGGCCGCGAAACTCGTCCTCGTTTTGGGGAGAACCGTAGTCCGATTCCCAGGCCCAGCCGATGGTGAATTGGTTGAACCGCAGCATATCCAGCACCCCCACGGCGGGGAGGGCTACGGCAAACAGGTCGGGCCGTTGGGTCATGCAGGCCCCCACCAGCAAGCCGCCATTGCTGCCGCCCATGATGCCGAGCTTTTGGGAGGCGGTATAACCCTGGTCAATTAACCACTGGGCCGCTGCGATGAAATCGTCAAACACGTTTTGCTTATTGAGTTTGGTTCCGGCTTGGTGCCACTCTTCGCCATACTCGCCGCCGCCGCGCAGGTTGGGCACCGCATAGACGCCGCCCATCTCCATCCACACCAAATTGCTGACCGAAAAGGCCGGGGTGAGGGACACATTAAAGCCGCCGTAGCCGTAGAGCAGGGTGGGGTTTTGGCCGTTTAGCGCTAGCCCCCGCTTGTGGACGATGAACATGGGAATGCGGGTGCCGTCGGTGCTGGGGTAGAACACCTGGCGGGTTTCGTAGGCATCGGGGTCAAAATCGACCTGGGCGGCGCGGTAGAGGGTGCTTTCCCCGGTGATCATGTCGTAGCGGTAGATGGTGTTGGGCACCGTAAAACTGGTGAAGCTGTAGAAGGTTTCGGTGTCTTCGCGCTTGCCGTCAAAGCCGCCCGCCGAGCCAATCCCCGGCAGTTCCACATCCCGCACCCAGGCTCCCTCTAGGGTGTAGATCTGGATTTTGGTGTAGGCGTCTTTGAGGTAATCCACCACAAACTGATGGTTTAGCAGGCTTACCCCCTCCAGGGTGTCCTCGCCTTCGGGGATGATTTCTTGCCAGTGGGTGGGGTCGGGCTGGGTGAGATCAATGGCAATGAGGCGACCCTTGGGGGCTTGGCGGTCGGTGCGGAACCAAAAGCGGCTGCCTTCATTGGCCACGAAGCTGTAGTCGGCCTCAAACTTGGAAATCAGTTCGATCACCGGGCTGTCAGGATGGGCCAAATCCTTATAAAACACCAGATTGTTCGGGTCGGTGCCGCGCCACACGGAAATCACCAGGTAGCGCCCGTCTTCGGTGACGCCGCCGCTGAAGCCCCATTCCTTTTGGTCGGGCCGTTCGTAGATCAGCACGTCCTCGGTTTGGGGGGTGCCCAGGCGGTGGTAGTAGAGCTTTTGGTAGTAGTTGACGGCCTCGTGGAGGTTGGCGGGGTCGGGTTCGTCGTAGCGGCTGTAGAAAAAGCCCTGGTGATCGTGGCTCCAAGAAGCCCCAGAAAACTTCACCCATTTCAGCAGGTCGTCGGTGTCTTCTCCGGTTTCAATGTCTCTCACCCGCCATTCCACCCAGTCTGACCCGCTGGTGGAAAGCCCGTAGGCCAGGTAGGCCCCGTTTTCGCTGACGGCCATACCGCTGAGGGCCACGGTGCCATCTTCAGACAGGGTGTTGGGATCCAGCAGCACCCTAGGTTCGGCCTCCAGGCTGGGCAGGGTGTAGAGGACGCTCTGGTTTTGCAGCCCGTCGTTTTTGAAGTAAAAATATCGCCCGCCCCGCTTAAAAGGGGTGCTGTAGCGCTCGTAGTTCCACAGTTGGGTCAGCCGTTGGTTGAGGGCATCTCGCCCCGGCAGTTGGGCCAGATAACCCAAGGTAAGCTGATTCTGGGCCTCAATCCAGGCTTGGGTTTCGGCGGATTGCGGATCCTCCAGCCAGCGGTAGGGGTCGGCCACCTCCATGCTGTGGTAGACATCCACCTGGGCTTGGCGGGGGCTGGCGGGGTAGGCAAAGGCTTGGGCAGACACAGGAATCGCAGACATGGACATTACGGCAACACCAAGGGCTATCAGTAACCCTAACAGGAAGCGCCAGGTCTGCCCACAGCGCTTGGGGGCCAGAATTTTCCCTAGGCTGAAAGTATGGGCACCCTTCCTAAACCACCAAGGACAGCACTTTCTTGTTACGAACCTTAAGAAAACCTGTTGCATTCCTCAAAATTGGCACAGCCATCTGGCCAAAGCTTTGAGCTATCCGTCACAATGGGGCCAAGGTGGCGGGACCCGTGGCGATGGTGGCCAATGGCATCGTAGACGGGGGCAAAACTTCTATTTTGGGAATTTTCCTAGGCAAGTTAGCTCGTTTTTGTAGATTTTTCGCCCATCCAGCCAGCCCGACCAATCTCCCGTTTTTTGTCCAGGGCATTGATTGCTATGTTGGTTTCTCCATCCAAATTGCCTTCCCTTCCGCTGCGCGCTCTTCTGCTCGCCCCCCTGGCCGCTGCTGTCCTGGGGATGATTGGCCTAGAGGGGGTTCAGGCATCCACTAGCGATGCCCTGCGCCTGCCAACCAGTGATCGAGCCGAGACCACCGTGGGATCGACCCTGCAAGATAGCCCCAAGGCCGTCATCGACCAGGCTTGGCAGATCGTCAACCAAGAATATGTAGACGACCACTTCAACCACACCGACTGGCAGGCCACCCGTCAGCGCCTCCTCAGTCAGGAATATAGTTCCCCTGAAGCGGCCTACAATGCCCTCCGCGCCGCCCTGCGCCAGTTGAACGACCCCTACACCCGCTTTCTGTCGCCTTCGGAATACTCCGACCTCACCGACCAAACTGCCGGGGAAGTGTCTGGCATTGGGGTGCAGGTGCAGCGCAACGACAACCGGGTGGTGATTACGACCATTGCCCCCGGCTCTCCCGCCGATCAGGCTGGCCTATCCGTGGGCGATCACATTGTGATGGTGGACGGTCAAAGCACGACCCACCTCACCGCCGAAGGGGTCGCTCAGCGGTTGAGAGGGGATGAGAACTCCCAGGTCACCCTCAGCGTTTCGCGCAATGGCAGCAATCCCCGCAGCGTGATTGTGACGCGGGCACGGATGGAAACCCCCGCCGTAGACTATGCCCGCCGCACCGTCGGGGGCCGCGCTATCGGCTACATTCGGCTAACCGAGTTCAATGCCCACGCCGCCGAACAGATGGAGCAGGCCATCCTGAGCCTGACCGAGGAAGGGGTAGAAGGATTTGTGCTGGATTTACGCGGCAACCCCGGTGGTCTGCTGCTGTCTAGCATCGACATTGGCCGCATGTGGCTGCAACATGGCCCCATTGTGCGCACCGTCTACCGCGATGGCAGTGAGGAATCGATGTCTGCCAACCGCACCGCCCTCACCCAACTGCCCCTCACGGTATTGGTAGATCGCCGTTCCGCGAGTTCTAGCGAAATCCTTACCGGAGCCCTGCAAGATAACAACCGGGCCACCGTCGTCGGTACCCCCACCTTTGGTAAAGCCCTGGTGCAAACCCTGCATGGTTTGGCGGATGGCTCTGGCCTCACCGTCACCGTGGCCCACTACTTTACCCCCAACGGCACCGACATCAGCCGCAAGGGCATCACCCCCGATGTCACGGTGGAGCTAAACGAACGCCAGCGCAACGAACTGTTTGCCAACCCCAGCCGCCTCGGCACCGACACCGATCCTCAATTTGTGCGCGCCGCCGAGGTGCTAGAGCAGACCATCATCGCCCTCCAAAGCAACCAGGGGCCACGGCAACTTGGCCAAGTCCAACCCACAGAACCCTAGCGACCAGATCCACGATTCATCATCGCGATCCTGTCGGTTAGGCTCCGCGACCGTTAACCGTAGGGTGGCACCGCCGCCCACCAATCACCTCAAGTCCGAACGCTCCATGACTCTTTCTTTCACCGAAGCCCCCCGCCTAGGGAAGTTTTCTACGCCCCATGCAACGGCCACCTATACCACCGTGCGCCAACTGAGCGAAACCCTCTGTCAACCCCTGGTAATCGAAGACTATGGGGTGCAGAGCATGGCCGATGTCAGCCCGCCCAAATGGCACCTAGCCCACACCACCTGGTTCTTTGAAACCTTTTTGCTGTCGGCCTATCTAACGGACTACACCGTCTTTCACCCCGGCTATGGCTACCTGTTCAACTCCTACTACGAAGCAGTGGGAGCGCGACATCCTCGGCCCCAGCGGGGGCTGATTTCCCGGCCCACGGTGGCTGAAGTCTACCAATACCGGGCCTACGTGGACGAAGCCATGGATCGCCTGATTTGCCAGCGGGGGGAAGAACCGGATATTGCCGCCCTCGTTACCTTGGGACTGCACCACGAACAGCAGCACCAAGAGTTGATCCTCACCGACCTGAAATACAACCTGGCGGTGAATCCTCTCTATCCCGCCTACCGAGAAGACTTGGCCCAGTCTGACCAAACAGCCCCAGCCTTAGACTTTGTGGACTTCGCAGGCGGGCTGTACGACATTGGCGATCAGGTCTCTGGCCAAGCCTTCGACCAGTTCACCTTCGACAACGAAGGCCCCCGCCATCGGGTTTATCTGAATGATTTTGCCCTGGCCAGTCATCCCATCACCAACGGCGAATACCTGGAATTCATCGCCAATGGGGGCTATCAAACCGCACAACACTGGCTCTCCGAGGGCTGGGCCACGGTGCAGCGGGAAGGCTGGCAAGCGCCCCTCTACTGGCAAAAACAAGGTGCCGACTGGTGGGTAATGACCCTTGGCGGCTTGCGTCCCCTGAATGTCAACGAACCCGTCACCCACATCAGCTATTTCGAGGCCGATGCCTATGCCCAGTGGCGCGGCTACCGCTTGCCCACCGAGGCCGAATGGGAAGTGGCCGCTGCAACGGTTCCCATTCAGGGCAATTTGCTGATGGGCGATGCCCTCCATCCCCAGCCCGCCCAGGGCGATGGCCCCCTGTATCAACTCTATGGCGACACCTGGGAATGGACGCAAAGCGCCTACCTGCCCTACCCCGGTTTTCGGGTGGCCCCCGGAGCCGTGGGCGAGTACAACGGCAAATTTATGTGCAACCAAATGGTGCTGCGCGGTGGTTCCTGTGTCACGCCCCCCGGCCATATCCGGCCCAGCTACCGAAACTTTTTTCCGCCCAGTGCCCGCTGGCAGTTTAGCGGCCTTCGTTTAGCACGTTCAGTCAAACGCTAGGATAGCGCCCATACCCCCTAGCCAGAACCCCTAGCTCACACCGTGGAGTAGTACATTAGTACGCAGGGCAGGGGAAAATTCGGCCATACTATTGCGATGAACTGGGAGTCGAACCCATGTCGAGAGAGATGCCCTATCCGACTTGTGAGTCTCGGTCGTGCATTGTAGTACAGGCTGGAGGAAAAGACAGGGTTGCCTTGCTCAGCCACCTGCTGCCGGAGGCCGCGATTGTCGTGATGAATGAATAGCCGCCCCAATTAGGAACTGGGGTTTGGCCTCGAAAGGTTGCGCTAGAGAGTGGTGAGGGTGATGGAGCGGTTGGCGGCAAAGGCACGGGCGATGGTGTCGCAGCGTTCGTTGCCCACGTTGCCCGAATGGCCGCGCACATAGACCCATTGCAGGGGTTTATCGAGGGCTTTATTCACTTCCGTGGTGACTTGATCGAGTTGTTCCCACAGATCGCGGTTGAGGACAGGCTTTTTAGCGGAATTTACCCAGCCCCGCCGTTTCCATCCCGCGATCCATTGGGTGATGCCCTTGAGGACGTATTCGCTGTCGGTGTAGATGGCGACGGGCTGGGTTTGGCCACGGTCGCGCAGCCAGGTAAGTCCGGCGATAGCGGCTTGCATTTCCATGCGGTTGTTGGTGGTTTGGCGTTCCCCACCTCCCATTTCATGGATGCCGCCATCGGCCAAATAGAGTACTGTGCCCCAGCCCCCCGGCCCTGGATTACCAGAACATGCGCCATCGGTATAAATTTTTTCGACAATGGTCATTGGTTTATGACAACTCCTCAACACATCAAATCTTTACCCCTAAGTTGCGCCATAGCGGCAGGTTTTAGGGCACATTGGTAGGTAATACTCTATCTCTACCCCAGCATAAGCCGTTCTAGGCATGGGCAGGGTGCACCTGTTTCGTCACGCTTCAATATCCGCCCACCGTTCAGGTGAGTCCATGTTGCTACGCGAACTAGAGGCTTTTGAAGCCTGTTGGTTTGATCTCAAGGATACCTATCCCACCACTCGCCAAGACAATACCCTGATTGCTCACTCCATGGGACAGATTGTTGACCTGGTGGAAAAGCCAGATCAGGTGGAACAATCCCTGCCGGATCATCTAAAGATTTTGTTTCGGCGGTTGGCGATTGCCTACTTCCAAGGCTACATTCCCCATAAGACCCGCACCTCCACTCCATCGGTGTCGATGGCTCCGCCCGTTCGTCCTGTCGCCACCACCACAGCGGTGAAAACAACGACTGAAACCCTGCAAAAGCAGGAGACGACCGCCACCCGTCAAAAACAGGAAATTTCCGCTGCCGTTGAGCAGGTGCGGCGATTGGCCAACCAAGCCCAAGCCCGAATACAACGCTCCCAGGTGAGTCGCGATTGCCCCGTGCCCGCCATCTGTAGCATTGCCGATATGGACACCCTAATTGTGGATTTTCCTGAGCATTGGCACGCCGATTCCTAACGCCACATGCCTTGTCGTGACCCAAGGTTGGATAGGCAGGGTATCTTAGTGCTATGGCCTACGAACCTCTGCACCACAAGTATCGTCCCCAGCGGTTTAACCAACTGGTGGGCCAGGATGCCATTGCCACCACGCTGACCAACGCCCTGAATCAGCGGCGCATTGCTCCGGCCTACCTGTTCTGTGGCCCCAGGGGCACGGGCAAAACCTCCAGCGCCCGGATTTTGGCCAAATCCCTCAACTGCATTCACCAAGACCACCCTACCCCCGAACCCTGCGGCACCTGCGAAACCTGCCGCTCCATCACCAACGGTTCGGCCCTAGATTTCATTGAAATCGACGCCGCCAGCAATACGGGCGTTGACAACATCCGGGAACTGATTGAACGTGCCCAGTTTGCCCCGGTGCAGTGTCGGTACAAGGTCTATGTGATCGACGAGTGCCACATGTTGAGCACCGCTGCGTTCAATGCCCTGCTGAAAACCCTGGAGGAGCCGCCCAGCAACGTGGTTTTTGTGTTGGCCACCACCGACCCCCAGCGGGTGTTGCCGACGATTATTTCTCGCTGCCAGCGGTTCGACTATCGGCGCATTCCCCTAGAGCCGATGATTGACCACCTGGGCAAAATTGCGGCCCAGGAAAACATCCAAATTAATGATGAGGCCCTGCGGCTGGTGGCCCAGGTGTCGCAGGGGGGCCTGCGGGATGCCCAGAGTTTGCTGGATCAGCTCAGTTTGCTGGAGCCGCCCGTCACCGCCGATGCGGTGTGGGATTTGGTGGGGGCGGTGCCAGAGCGGGATTTGCTGACCCTGGTGCAGGCCATCCTCAGCGATGACAGTAGCACCGTTTTAGACCAGGCTCGCAAGCTGATGGATCGGGGCCGAGAGCCGCTGATTGTGCTGCAAAATTTGGCCGGATTCTACCGAGATTTGTTGATTGCCAAAACGGCGGCTGGTCGCCAGGATCTCGTTGCCATCACCCCTCCCACCTGGGCGGACATGCAAACCCTAGTGCAGTCCCTCGATCCGGCCCTGCTGCTGATGGGCCAACAACACCTCCGCAGCGCCGAAGCCCAGGTGAAAAACACCACCCAGCCCCGTCTATGGCTGGAAGTCACGCTGTTGGGACTGTTGCCCTCGACCCTGGCTAGTCAAAGCGGGACTCATCCCGCTATGGGTATGGCCCCTCGTCCGGTGGTGTCCCCGCAACCTGTCGCCCCCGCACCGGAAAAAACCGCTGCGCCCAGTGTTCCACCACCAGCACCGACTGCTTTCACCCCGCCACCAGCGCCCGCCCCATTGCCGGATTCTTCTACGCCAGATCATCCCCCAGCGACCCACGCCCCAGCAACTCACCCCCCAGCGGCCCACGCCCCAGCAGCTCACGCCCCAGCAAATCGACTTACCGAGCCAACTCCCACGCCAGCGTCGGATCAAATGCCGCCGCCGAATAATGGTCAAGGGGGCACCGTTGCCAATGCTGATTTACCCCATTTGTGGGCGCAGGTGATTGCGGTGCTAGAGCCCCTAGGTACCCGTGCGCTGATGCTTCAGCAGGGCAGTCTAGTCTTTTTTGATGGCACCGTAGCCAGGGTGGGAATTAGCTCTCGGCCCCTGTTTAAGATGGCCCAGGGCAGGGTCGAAAATGTGGAAGCGGCCTTCCAGAAAGTGCTGAACCGAAAAGTAGTCGTTTCCCTGGAGGTGCTGCCCGACCCAAAGCCTGAGCCCCCAGCCCCCAACATTTCCCAGGCACCGGGGCAGGGGGTATCCGAGCCACCCACTGCACCCTATCCGGGCTACCCGCCGACGGATGCGGCCCCTGCTCCTGCGGTCAACTTACCCCAAACTACGGAGCCCACTGCCTCCGTCCCTACCTCTACCCCCGTTGCCCCCGCACCGACAACGGGAGACTCAACCTCACCAGTCTCGCCCGTGGCGGCTAACCCGATGGCCAGCGCTATGCCCACGATGCCGCCCCTGCCGGAAATTGCCAGCGACTTTGATCGGGCGGTGAAGAATTTCGCCCAATTTTTCAACGGGCAAGTGGTGGATATTGATGAAGACCTAGAGTCCTTGCTGGGTGGCCCTAGCCCCAAGCCCTCTAAGGCAGCGGCCAACCAGCCCTCTCATCCCGATAAGGATGTGCCGTTTTAGAAATTAACCGCTGGCCCACCCTTACGGGAAGCAAACTACACCCCCAGCCCCTCTCCCCGTGGGTGAGGGCTGCAAGACCTGTGCGATCTACACACATCTAACCAAAGGTGCCGCCGTTCCAGCCCCACATGGCCCCAGTGGCGTCGGCAAATTCGATATAGACGCGATTTTTGGGAACGCCTAGGGCGCTTTCCACCTGGGCACAAAAGTCTTGGCTCATGGCCTTGGTTTTGCTGCCCATGGTGCCGATGCTTTTGATTTCGATGTAGCAAACGGGGTCGGTGGTGCCGCCAAAGGTCATGGGCACATCGGCGGTAAAGGCCGTCATCACGTAGGATTCGGGTTTGCCCAAATGGCTAGCCAAGCGGGCCGATAGATCCTTGAGCAGGCTTTCTACTTGGGCTTTATCGGGGGAGGATACCGAGGTTTGCACCTTGATAAGCGGCATGGGAACGATCTCCTGGGTATGGGGGGATGGATAAGGTCATCTATAGGGTAGATCGTTCTGAAGCGGCTGGATCGCTCCTGTAGCAAAGGATACGCGACATCCATAAGTGTCGTCGCCGTCATTTATTGCAAAGAACTGTGAGTTTCTACGGCAAAAGATATTAAGAAACGCATCGAAATGGTTAGGGACGCGCTCTCCTTGGGAAGCTTAAATATAGCTCAAGATTTTAAGGCGTTATCCCTGATTGTGGGGAGGTTGACCATGACCGTAATCAATGAATTGACACCCAAAGAAATCACGGTGAGTCGTCAGTCTGACCGTGAGGAGCGGCAACTGGCTCTGCGCCAAATTTACGCCCAAGTGCTAGAGCGTCAGCCCTACGCCTACGAACACAAGTCGCTGGCCAAGGATGAGGACGATTTTCTGCGCAACAAAATTGGCGTCAAGCGGTTTTTACGAATTTTGGGGCACTCTGAGGTCTATTTGAATGAGTTTTACTACAATTCCTCAAACCTAAAATTTATTGAACTCTGCTTTAAGCACTTTATTGGCCGCGCCCCCAAAGATGGTGATGAAATGCGGGAATACTGCGATATTCTCATGCGCCAAGGGGTAAAGGAAGTGATCACCGCCCTGCTAAATTCCGATGACTACGATCATCACTTTGGCTGCTTCACTGTGCCCCATGCCTGGACAGACGATCAGTATCCCTCTCCTCGCACCTACTGGGAAACCGACATTCTGCTCCATGAACTCCATGGCCGTCGGGGCTCGGTACTGCCCACCATGACCTGGCACGATCTGCGCCTCAACTGCGATGGTGGCCACTGTGTCCTCGATAACGGGTCATCCTCCGTATCCCCAGCCGCAACCCTGCCCACCGTGAGCCCATCCGCTCCGGCATCCCAGTCTTCCGCTGCCATGGGGGCATTGCATCAGGTACTCAGCACCATGAATCAGGCCGATGTGGAAGCCTTTGCCCGCACCCTTTCCCCCACCGAACGCGAAAAACTGCGGGCCATGCTGATGCAGTCGGTTTAGTGCAGTCTGCGTGGACTGGGTTTAAGAAACAACGCGAAACGTCAATATCACTCTTGTCTGTCATCCTGGGATACCGATTGAGCGGCCATCCCAGGATGTTTTGTCATGGCCCTTGGTGTGACCCGAAGGCTTAACTTGGTGTGGCCCGCAGGTCTTGAAAAGATGGCCTTGAAAAACTTTGCGGATATCGTTCATGGTTGCAGAGGGGCTTGCTAGGCTGGAGTCGGTCTGCCACTGTTCTCCTACTGTTTCTTGCGACTCCTATGCAGGTGCTTCCCCAGTCCGTCAATGATGTGTCTTTGCCTCAAACCACGGCTCCAGCGACCCACGATACCGTGGTGCTGAATGTGGAGGGGATGATGTGTGCGGGCTGTGTGCGCACCGTGGAAAAGCGCCTAGCTCAGGTGGAGGGGGTGGTTTCGGCCACGGTGAACCTGGTGACGGAGGTGGCCGTGGTGGAGGCCGAGGCGGGACGGCTGACCCCAGAAGATTTAGCCTCGGTGGTGACGGAGGCGGGTTTTCCCACAACCCCCCGCGCCACCGACAGCGACGGCACCGACGACCTGAAAGCCTGGGTAGATCGCAAGCGAGAGGAGCAACGCCAGCAGAGTCAGCGCCTCGCCCTGGCTATCGGGCTGCTGGGGCTCTCGACCTTGGGACACCTCAAGCATTTTGGTTGGTTGACGGTGCCCATTCTCAGTGACCTTTGGTTCCACGGCCTTCTGGCTACGGTGACGCTGATTGGCCCCGCCCGCGACATTTTTGTGGATGGCTGGCAGGGAATGCGGCGGCTGGCCCCGAATATGAATACCCTGGTGGCCCTGGGTAGCGGCAGTGCCTACCTGGCCAGTCTGGTGGCCTTGGCCTTTCCGGGGTTGGGCTGGGAGTGCTTTTTTGATGAGCCTGTGATGCTGCTGAGCTTTATTTTGCTGGGCCGCACCCTCGAACAACGGGCTCGGTTTCGGGCGGCGGATGCCCTGCGATCCTTGGTGGAACTTCAGCCCAGCTCGGCCCGGTTGATTGCCGACCCCGCCGCCTCGGCAACCGCCCAAACCGGGGTGGAAGTGCCAGCCAGCTACGTGCAAACCGGGGAATGGGTGCAGGTGCTCCCGGGGGAGAAAATCCCCGCCGATGGGGTGGTCGTGGTGGGGCAATCCACCGTGGATGAGGCCATGCTCACCGGGGAATCGATCCCTGTCCTCAAGCAACCGGGGGACAGCGTGGCGGCGGGTACCCTCAACCAAACCGGAGCCATCGCTCTCCAGGTCACAGGCACGGGCCAAAACACCCTCCTAGCCCAGATGATTCGCCTGGTGGATACCGCCCAAAGCCGCAAAGCCCCCATTCAGCGGTTGGCCGATAGCATTTCTGGCTACTTCACCTACGGCGTCCTCTCCCTGGCAGTGCTGACCTTTTTGTTTTGGTACTTCATTGGCCTGCCCCTCTGGCCAGGGGTGATGCCCGCCGCCCTCGGCATGGCCCACATGGGGCACACGATGACGGCCACCTCATCCACCCTGCTGGTGAGCCTGAAATTGGCCATTGCGGTGATGGTGGTGGCCTGTCCCTGCGCCCTGGGGTTAGCCACTCCTACGGCCATCCTAGTGGGGTCAGGCATGGGGGCCGAACGGGGGCTGCTGATTCGCGGCGGCGACATTCTCGAAGCGCTGAACCAAGTTGATACCGTGGTATTCGACAAAACCGGAACCCTGACTCTGGGACAGCCCAGCGTCACCGAAATCCAGTCCCTACGGGATGGCTTCACCCATCAGGATGTGCTGCAACTGGCCGCCACCGTGGAAAGCGGCACCCAGCATCCCCTAGCCGTGGCGATTCAATCCGCCGCCCAAGGGCAATCCCTATCCCTGCTTCAGGCCGAGGGTTTCGCCACCGAACCAGGGCTTGGCGTTGTGGCCACCGTCACCTGGCAAGATACCCCCACCCCTTGCTTTCTGGGCAATCGTCCCTGGCTAGGGCAACGGGGCATTACGATTCCTGACACTGTCCTAGACCCCGTGCAAGCCCTTGAACAGAACGGTCAAACCGTGGTCTACATCGGCTTCGGTACAGACCTAGTGGGCTATCTGGCCATTGCCGACCCACTGCGTCCCGAAGCGGCCAGCGTGGTTCAACACCTGCAAGGCCGAGGTTTGACCGTCCAGCTTCTAAGCGGCGACCGATCCACCGTCGCCCAGGCCATTGCCGCCCAGGTGAACCTCCCCGCCGAGCAAGTGATTGCCGAAGCCTCGCCCCAGCAAAAAGTGTCCACGATTCAAGCCCTGCAATCCGCTGGCCACACCGTTGCCCTAGTGGGTGATGGCCTCAACGACGCCCCCGCCCTGGCCCAAGCTGATGTGGGTATTAGTCTCCAGGGCAGCACCGACATTGCCGTAGACACTGCTGATGTGATCCTGATGGCCAATCACCTCTCTGGCCTGTTGGAAACCCTGGATTTAAGCCGTGCTACCGTCCACAAAATTCGCCAAAACCTCGCCTGGGCCTTCGCCTACAACCTGATTGCTATCCCCCTCGCCGCCGGAATTTTGCTGCCCAGTCTTGGTACCAGCCTCAGCCCCGCCGCCGCCGGAGGATTGATGGCCTTTAGCTCAGTGACGGTCGTCGTAAACTCGCTACTGTTACGCCGATCCCAGGTAATCCCCAGGGTGATCCAAGGGGCTTAAACTCTGGCAGACAAGCGCTATATTCTGGATTCCTCGCGAACGATCTTCAGTAGATCCTAAAGTCAATGGAGAACGGCCATCTTGGCTATCTCCATGGCAGGCAGGATACCCGCTCTACCGCATTCTTTGCGATCTAACGGCCCTATTGATCCTTTGTGAGATTGACGACGAAATATCCATGGATGCCGTTGCTAACGGTGGTCGGCATTAACAGCCCTGCGATAGTATTTTTCACCAAATAGGGCGGTAGAAGCTTGGCGGTTCTTCGCGCTAAAAACGGAAATCGAAAGAACTTTCTGGCCAGACCTTCCAATCGTTTAAGATTCGGCATAATCGCATCGGAGAGATCTTGGTATTCCTGACCTGTAAATCCAGCATGACGGGCCAGATTAAGGAATTCATCAAGGGTTAATCCTTTTTCAACGGCCATGGCTTTTTCAACCAAAATTGCGGCCTTCTGTTCATCCGCAGTGATGGCTTCTGAGGATTTCTTTCTAAAGCCATCAATTACGATGAACATCCCACCTAGACGCAAAACACGGTGGCATTCCTCTAGCACCTGCTGCGTGTTGGTGGCATGGCATAAACTTTCAACGACAAAGATGATATCAAGGCTGTTATCTGGGTAGTCTAGGTGATGAAAGTCTCCCTGTTGAATAGTTAAGTTATTCAAACCACGAACACGGGCCGTTTGACTGGCAATTTCAACATGAACGGGGGTGAGATCTAGCCCCAGGAATTCTATATCGGGGTTCTGGGTAGCTAGATAAACAGAGTTAAATCCTTTTCCACAGGCGAGTTCTAATACCTGAGCTGGATTGATTTGGCCAATCTGCTGTTGCACCAAGTTGGCTTGTCCGTAATACCCTTGTTGGTCAAATTCACCATCAAAGTTCAAGGCCATATGCACAGAACCATCGGTAGAATGGAATCTGCTATACCCTGGGTTACTTTGTGTGTAATAGTCAACGATAACGGCTTGATCAACGTCCATCGTGAGGACTTGATCGGTATCGAATACTTTTTCAATTTTGTCTAATTTTTTCCTAATTCAGACCGGGGTGTCAAAAGATTTCCAGGGAAATTCATCGAAGAATCCTCTATTTCACGACCTATTATACGCTTTTCCCTCAGCTAGTCTAGAAGGGGAATCTCCCAGGACAGCCATCGTCGGTGTCGTGGTAGCGGGTGCGGGCGCGGGCTAGCCTCATTTTCATGTAGCAACAGGGCCATCGGACAGCAACGTGGACTGACCCACAATGGCGTGATCCACTGACGATAGATAAAGAATCATTACCATTGACACGATTCCCGCCCGACCA
>JBBAWV010000017.1:0-48023 GCA_040396995.1 Nodosilinea sp.
AGACTTGAACTCGTGACCTCTCCCTTACCAAGGGAGTGCTCTACCGCTGAGCTATAAGGGCAAAATGTGGATGGGCCGGGCTGGATTCGAACCAGCGTAGGCTGCGCCAGCGGATTTACAGTCCGCCCCCATTAACCACTCGGGCACCGACCCGCCCTATCCACGGTTATACATCCTAGCATGGAAGATCGCGGCTTTTTAGCAATGGGTTTAATTATTTGGGGCAATTTTTTAGGTTTTTTTGGAAAATTTCTCCAAATAGAATCTTTTTGGATCCAAAAGGGCTAGTGAAACGTGACTTTATCCCCTTCGCAGATCTAGCCCCGCACCAGCCAATGGAGCATCCACCCTGCCACGAGTCCCAATCCGCCGTAGCGCACAGCCTGCCAAAAGGGTTCTTGAAGCTGTGACCAGCTCAACAGGTGGCTGGCTAGGGTCGCCTCAAATGCCTCTACGGTCTGCTGAAGCTGATTGAGTTCATCCTGGGCCTCCGCTAGGTCGGTGGGAGGGGCGGCGGAAAGGCTTTGGAGTTGTCGAATATTGTTGATCCCGGTCTTGAGGTGCTGGATGCGGGCCTCGATCTGGTCGGCCTGGGTACTGAGATCCGTGAGGGTGGCTTCGGGCATGGGATTGGGGTCGGGAGGCTCTAGGGCACCGCGCTGGGATGGGTGTGGGCGGTCGCCACGCATTTGCCGATAACCGGGCTTCATCATGCACAATAGGGAGAAAGGTCTACCCTAGTTAACCCTATTGGCTTGTCACTATGACGTTTTCGACCATCCCCGAGGCGACAAAAAAACAGCCGTCCCCAGATTCTCGGTTAGCCCTGGCTTCGCTATCAGATCTAGAGTTGGCCCAGGTGCTCGCTGAGCGTTTGGCCATTAAACCCAATGATTGGCATCGGCTGAATCGCAACCGTCAGGTACGTGCCCAGGAACAGTTGGCGGCGGCATTGGTCTATTTACTCTGCCAAAAGCCGGATGAAGCGCTTCCCAGAGTAGAACAGGCCGTCGGTTGGCTGAATCGTAGCGTGATGGCCCCCCCTTGTCCAACCCATGGGCAACCCAAGGGGCGCGATACCCACGCATCGGACTAAACTCCGTTCGCTAAGGGGCTGAGTTTAACCACGAAGCCCTAAATATCAAGATTCTATTGCCTCGCCCTTAGTAAATCAGGGGCAGACGGCAGGTGGGGGTAATGCGTTTATTCAGGTGGAGTTCGCGCCCGCCACGACACCATTTCACCTGATCGAAGATTTGGTGCAGAATATATAGCCCTCTGCCGCAATCGCTAACGTGAGGTTTGCAGTCGTCGTAGGTAAAGTCGTCGCAACGGCAGGGGGGCTGAAAACCGTGACCTTGGTCGGCAATGACCCACCAGAACTGAGATCCAGACGTAGTGTATTTTACAGAAACCTGTTTTGTGGGATCAAGGCCATTACCATGTTTGGAGGCATTGACGAGGGCTTCTTGAAGCCCTAGGCGAATCTCTGCCTGCCATTGCCTAGGAACTTCGGCTACCAAAATATCTAACACGGGGTGGAGATATAGGGTAGAAACAAAGCTCAGCGTGCCCCACTTTTGCTGATTCAGGGGCGGAGAAGTTGCAATCACTCAACACCTCACAAAAATGCTGATCGAACCTTTATAAGCCGACCCGAACACTCAGACAAAATAAACGTTGGTTACCATTTAGGAGACGAATGAAACTGACTTTTCTTGCGTTTGAATCACACCTTTTTCCTGGGACTTCCTTAGAAACAACTATCGCTAGAGAAGGGCTAGAACCTAGGGTTCTAAGGGAGAGTAGGTGGGTCGATAAGCCGACCAATACATAATTTTGTTAAGTTTTTCTGCTTTTCCTTTGGGTTGTCTAGGGTGTCTTTGGCCACGATGCCTCAGGCTTTGCTCCTTTCCTACCATAGCAAATTTCTGGGTTGAATTTGTATTCTGTAAAGCGCTGTCTACCGTGGGGCTTAGGAACTGCGGATTAGGGACTACGGTGCTGTGCGGCGGCCTCTGCCACAATGACTGAACTGTCTTGGGTAAGACTGTTGAGGGCGGTCTGGGTCTCGGCTTGTGGAAATTGGGCTAGGGCTTGCACCAATCGATGGCGCACCTGCCAGTCGGGGTGGCCGGTAAAGGAGAGCAGAAGGGGAATGGCTCGCTCGTCTTGGAGTTCGCCGAGGGCTCCAATGGCGGCAGTGACGACGAGGTCGTTGTCTGACTGAATGGCCTCTTGCAGCAAGGCAAAGGCTTGGGGTTCGCCCAGTTCGCCCAAGGCCGCGATAATGCTGAACTGTACCAGCCACTCCCCAGTGCTGTGGTACACCGCTGCGAGGTCGGCGTAGGCACTGCGGAGTTGTAGTCCGCCAATGGCGTCGGCGGCAGCGGCCTGTACGTCCGGTTCAGGATCGTTGGTGAGGGCGCGGCGCAGCAGGGGCTCTACGGTGGTGAGGTCTTGTTGTCCCAGGCTGGCAAGCTGGCTGATGGCGGCATAGCGCACACGGGCGTTGCCATCGTTGGCAGCGAGTTGAGCGAGGTCAAAGGCGGCGGCGAGGTCGAGTTCTCTCAGTTGGTTCACGGCCCGCAGGCGATCCCCATAGTCCTCAGAATGCAGTAATTCGCGCACAGAATCGGGGGTAATCGACATTTCGTAGCCTCCAGCACATAACTCCTCACCTATTACTATCGGCTATTTCGAGGTCGTTAGGGTAGGGGGTTGCGTTGAGGGTTGAGTCTTTGGCTGTGGGAGCTGCGGCTTGGCCCTCACCCCCACCCCCTCTCCCAAGTGAGGAGAGGGGATCTGGAGTGGTTTTTCAGCGTTCATCTCGAATCAGGGGAGAGAACTGGAGGCAGAGGGCGAACCTAGATTTTCAGATAGATGGATTAATTCACGACTTGGCTACCATGGGCGCGGGGATCGTCGATAACGGCACGACGATTGAGGGGATCGGTGGCAATCTCAGAGGCGCGACCAAGGGTTTGGGCGTGGGGCAGGGGGGCCGAAGCCATCAGGGCATCGAGGTTATCGGCCAGGATGGATCGGGGTTGTTCGCCAATGGCGGTGGCAATGGGGGTGTTGCCTTGGTCAAAATAGACAAAGTGGGGAATGCCATCCACCCGGTACTCCAGCATTTCCGGTAGCCATTTGTCGTTGTCGATGTTGAGCATGACGAAATTGACCCGGTCGCCGTAGGTTTGGCGTAGATCAGCCATCTCTGGGGCCATGGCCTGACAACTGGTACACCAGTCGGCGTAGAACTCTAGCAGGGTGGGCTTGCCGTTGGTTTGGGCGAGTTCGTAGGGGATGGCAGTTTTGGCCAGGGTGGCGAGGGAGGGGGTGGCCGCTTGGGCGCGTAGGCCAAAGAAAACGGCGACGGTGAGGGCAATAGCCACCACGGCCACCACTAGGTTACGCAGGGTATTGCCAGCGGAAGGAACGTTTGTGGCCATAGGGATGTGGGGGAAACTAGCGGTACAGTGAAGACGGTAGCAGCCTCAAGGCCGCACCCTTACTTAGTCTACCAGCCATGAAAAAACGGGTTAAACTCACCTTCCCCAAGCGGTCGATTCACATGCCGATCACCTATCGGCTAGCCAAGGATTTCAATATTGCGGCCAATATCATTCGCGCCCAGGTGGCCCCCAACCAGGTAGGCACCCTGGTGGTAGAACTGTCGGGGGATATCGACCAGCTTAACGACGGCATCGATTGGCTAGAGGCCCAGGATATTCAGGTATCGGTGGCCAGCGGCGAGATTGTGATTAACGAGGACCTCTGTGTCCATTGCGGCCTGTGCACCGGGGTGTGCCCCACCCGTTCCCTCACCCTTGATCCCACCAGTTTTAAGCTGGTGTTCAATCGCAGTCGTTGCATCGTGTGTGAACAGTGCATCCCCACCTGCCCGGTACAGGCCATTTCTACGAATTTGTAGCCCTGATTCCCCCCTTAAAAAGCAGGGTGGTTTCATCCCAGCATAGAAAAATGAGGATGGGTTGAGGCGTGGCAACAGCGTTGGCTGAGCTATCCAAGATCCCAGGGTTTTCTTGCTGATGAGCAATTTTTCTCCCCTAGCCCAAAGCAGACCCCTAAGATCTGTGCGGTGGCCCGAATTGCCAGTGCCACTTTGGGAGTGTGTCAGGATAAAGATCTTGCCCTGATCTATGCTTTCACCGCACCTATGACTCTGACAGAAACCATGCTGGCCCCCCTAGCGGGCCATCCCCTGGCTGGGTTGGCCCAGGCCGACGACCTGTGGTTGCGCTATCGCACGGGCAATCTCCCCCTGTCTGACGTGGTGCAAACCTCCGCAGAACTTCTAGGCGACGTGGATTGGGATGTGGTGATTTGTGGCGGCACCCTGGGGGTTTTGCTGGCGGTGGGGCTGGCCCAGCGAGGCTGGCGGGTGGCGTTGATTGAGCGGGGGCAACTGCGGGGGCGCGACCAGGAATGGAACATTTCCCGGCGGGAACTGGCCGACCTGGTGGATTTGGGGTTGCTGACGGAGGCTGAACTGGAAGCCGTGATCGCCTCGGTATATAATCCGGCCCGGATTCAGTTCTTGGGCGGCGATCCGCTGTGGGTAAAGGATGTGCTGAATGTGGGCGTCGATCCTGTGGCCCTGCTGGAGACCCTTAAACAGAGCTTTTTGGCGGCGGGGGGGAAGTTGTTGGAAAACACGGCTTTCCAGGGAGCCATTGTCCATGGCGATGGGGTGCAGGTGCAGGCGGGGCCAGGGTTCAAAACGCGGCTGATGGTGGATGCCATGGGGCATTCTTCCCCAGTGGCACGGCAGGCCAGGGGCAACACCCGACCCGATGCGGTTTGTTTGGTGGTGGGCACCTGTGCCGAGGGCTTCCCCCATAACGATAGCGGTGACCTGATCGCGTCGTTTACCCCCATTCAGAACCAGTGCCAATACTTTTGGGAAGCCTTCCCCGCTCGGGATGGCCGCACAACATACCTGTTCACCTACGTGGATGCCGACCCCCGACGGCGGAGCCTGACGGAACTCTTTGAGGACTATTGGGAACTCCTGCCCGACTATCAGCAGGTCAGCCTGGAAGATCTCACGGTCAAGCGAGCGCTGTTTGGCTTCTTTCCCTGCTATCGCAACAGCCCCCTGCGCTACCCCTGGGGCCGCACCCTAGCGGTGGGCGACAGCAGCGGCAGTCAGTCGCCCCTCAGTTTTGGCGGGTTTGGGGCTATGGTGCGCCACCTCAAACGACTTACCCTCGGCATCGACGAAGCCCTCACCAGCGATTGCCTCGATGACAACGCGTTGGGGCAACTTCAGCCCTACCAGCCCAACCTGTCCGTCACCTGGCTGTTCCAAAAATCCATGAGCGTGGGGATGGATCAAACCCTGCCGGAGCAGCGCATCAATAGCCTGCTGTCCACCATTTTTGCCGACATGGCGGGCCTAGGTGAGGCCACCCTCAAACCCTTCTTGCAGGACGTGGTGCAGTTTCCAGCCCTAGCCAAAACCCTGCTGGTAACGGGTCTAAAGCACCCCACTCTGGTTGCTAAGATTATCCCCCAGGTGGGGTTGCCCACCCTGGCCGACTGGCTGCGACACTACGGCAGTTTGGCGGGGTACAGCGCCCTCGCCACCCTGCTCCAGGGCAGCAAACCCGCTGCGGATGCACTCCCCCCCATTCAGCGATACTATATGCATCGATGGCTGGATGCCCTTTCCTACGGCAGCGGCAAGGACTACGACGCCTAACCTCCCAAAACTATTAATGACCCATCCGACCCAGCTTCGCCAACAGCTCGTAAAGGAACTGCGACAAGCCCCCGACCAGGTAAATTTGGCCAGGGCTGCCCTCTATGTTGCCCAGGAGGAATACCCGGATCTCGATATTCTGACCCACCTAGAAATGCTCGACCGCATGGCGGTGGCGCTGGAGCAACGGCTCCCCAAGACCACCTACCCGCTCAAAATCATTCGCGCCATCAACCAGTACCTGTTTGAGGAACTCAACTTTCGCGGCAACACCGCCGATTATTACGATCCCCGCAACAGTTTCCTCAATGAGGTACTTCATCGGCGAATGGGTATTCCCATCACCCTGTCGCTGGTGTATTTAGAACTGGCCCAGCGAATTGGCTTTCCCATGGTGGGGGTGGGGATGCCGGGGCATTTTTTGATTCGGCCCACGGGGGAGGACATGGCGATTTTCGTCGATCCCTTTCACCAGGGCGAGATTTTGTTTGAGCAAGACTGCCGCGACCGCTTTCAACACCTATTTGGCGATGGGGCATCGTTCAGGGCTGACCACCTCATCCCCATTTCCCCTACGGCCTTTTTGGTGAGGATGTTAGCTAACCTGAAAATAATTTACCTGCAACAGCGCAACGTCGCCAAGGCGCTGGATGCCATCAACCGGATTTTGTTGATCTACCCCGAAGCCACGGGCGAATGGCGGGATCGCGGCCTGATCCACTACCAGCAAGGCCAGAACGACAAAGCCTTGCTCGATCTACAACGCTATCTCTACGAAAGCCCCAACGCCAGCGACGCCTACGAAATTCGCCGAGTAATCCAACAAATTGAGCGCGTGCAGGACGACTAAGCCCATCCCCTAAGCCCCATCGCCATGGCCTACAGCAGTTTCTCCCTCAGCAAAGTCAAGGCCGACTTCAGCCTCTCCACCGACGAGAGCCAGGATCTTTTTGCGGCCACGCCCCCGCTACTGCCCAGCGACTTACTCATGGTCACGCTCCGGGAGCAAATCCCCTTGGCAAGCGCCATCAACACGGAAAAAGCCCGGTCTGAGCTGGTGGTGATGCCTGTTTTGATGGAAGTGCGGCGGCAGTTACATCACCAAATTGCCATCTTTTCAGGCACCTCCTTCGAGGTCGATCCGGCCCTGGGCCTGGAGGGTCGCTGCGACTTTATTCTCAGCCGTTCGCCAGAGCAGTACTATGTCACTGCCCCCGTTCTTACCATCATTGAAGCCAAAAACGAGAGCATTCCCAACGGGTTAGGGCCGTGCATTGCCACCATGGTGGCAGCCCGCATCTTCAACCAGCGGGAGGGCCATGCCATCGATACCCTCTATGGAGCCGTAACCACCGGAAACCAATGGAAGTTCCTGAAGCTGGCTGACACCACGGCCTTTATAGACACCAGCGACTACTTCATTAACGAGATTGATAAAATCCTGGGCATCCTCGTCTCCACCCTTCAACCCGTCACAATCCTAGTGGCTTAAACCCTAGACGGCCCAGGGAAAGGCCGGGGAATAAGTCCGGAACAAGCCCCCCCGCCGGGGAGGGGGATGACCAAGAGGGGTATGAATTGTGAATTTAAAGTGTGCATTGGCGACGAAATAGATATATTAGAGGCGGATTTCTCGGGGTGGCCTGTCCGCCGCTGGGAATTTCCCCCAGTTTCGTCTCCAACCTGTTCCGTCGTTGCTTGAGGTGTGGCTCAACCATGGCCAGCGCAGTCACCATTCCCCCCTTCCCCGAAAGCGACCATCACCTGGTGCAGTCGCTTCAGCACCTGAGTGATCAAGAACTGGTGAAGTTGTTTCAGCGCAACCCCGGCGCGGGGCGCTATTTCACGGCCATCTTCTGCCGCTACAGCCCCATGGTCTACAGCCTGATCCGCCATTCGGCCCGGTCTCCGGTGCAGGCAGACTACCTGTTTGCCCTCACCTGGCGGCACATTCTCCACGAACTAAATGGCCTTGCTTGCCCCACCGCCACCGAGGACAGCCAAAAGCCCTTCACCCTGCAAAACTGGCTGATCAATGTCACCGCCCTCTGCATTAACCAGGCGGTGATTCCTGAGGTGGAGTCGATCCACTATTCCCTAGCCCAGGCATCGCCTCCCTTCTGGTGCTATTTGGAGCAAGCCCTAGATCGCCTGCCGCCCCTAGAACGGCTGGTGTTGGTGATGGCCCTCACCTTCCGCTGGAGTGAAGCCCGCATTGTGGCCTACCTGCGGGCCGAAGGGGAGCCGCTGTCTGCCGCCGATGTGCGCCAAATTCTAGACCAAGCCTACCGCCGCCTAGAGGAATCCCTGCCCGAAGACATTCGGATTATCTACCTCAACCACCAGCCCCCCCACGAAGCCGCCGTAGCGGAGGGTCATCCCCTCGGGGATGAACTGCTGGAGGGGGTGTTCGACTGGCCCGACCGGGTGGCCGAAATGCTGGGCCAATCGCCTCCGGCCGCAACCCTAAGCGAGTGAGGCTCCCATGATGCAGCGACCAATCAGGCCCACTATCGGGCGAACCATCGGGCGAACCATCGGGCGTTTGGGCCTCCTGCTCACCCCCCTGGCCCTGCTGGGGGGTGAACCGGGACTCGCCTCTAACCTCAATCAGCAGTTAGACATTCAACCCCGCAACGCCACCCAAGGCCAAGCCCGCGACGTGGCCGACCAATGGGCGCAGCTCGGCTACCAGCAAGCCGCCGCCGGAGAGTTGGCTGAGGCTACCCAGTCCTGGCGCGAAGCCGCCGCCATCTACGCCGCCCTAGGGGATATTCCGGCCCAAAGCCAGGTTTATAGTGCCATGGGCAGCGCCTTTGTGGCCCTGGGGCAATATCCAGAGGCCGAGCGAGCCTTTCAACTGCGGGTAGGCACCGCCCGCGACAGCAACGATCCCCTCGGTATGGTGTTTGGCCTGAATAACCTGGGTTCCATCCACCTCAGCCTAGGCCGTTTGGACGAAGCCCAGACCCACTTTGCCGAAGCCCTAGCCGTGGCCGAACCCACCCGCGATCCCCAAGCCATCGGCATCTCCCTCAGTAATTTGGGACTGGTGGCCCTACGCCGCGAGCAGTGGGAACAGGCCGTGGCCCTGCTGGAACCCGCCGCCAACTACCGCCTGCTGGGCGGCGATACCCTTGGTGAAGCCAACACCTCTAACCATCTGGGGGAAGCCTACTTCGCCCTGGGGCGGGAAAACAACGCCATTGGAGCCTTTCGGGTGGGTTTGCGCCTAGGGGCCGAAGCCGGAGACCGAGACACCCAAGTGCGGGCCATTGATGGCCTGTTGACCCTGTATTTTGGCCGAGAGGACTTCAATACGGCTAAACCCTTTTTAGATCGCCGCGTGGCCCTCACCCTAAATACCTCAGAGCCCGATCTGCAAACCGTCCTCACCCTGCGCTGGCTGGGCGACTACTACCGCGCCACCGGAGCCACCGAAAACGCCAGAACCGCCTACAACCAAGGGCTGGATCTGTCCCGATCTCTGGTACTCAAGAGCTTAGAGGGCGAGTTCACCAACCGCCTATTAAGCCTCTGACTTCTCCCGAATCCACCGTAGGGGACAGGTTTCCTCGCCCGCTCAACCTACAATCCCTGGGCGATTTGAATCAGCGATAGCACGGTGCCCTGGTAGTAGTGGCTCAAAATTTGCGAGTAGTTATAGCCCTGGAGTGCCAGCCCCCTTGCTCCCCACTGGCTCATGCCGATACCGTGGCCAAAGCCGCGTCCGTCGATGCGGATGGTGTCGCCTTGAATGGAAATAGAAAACAGGGTACTGCGGAGCCCCAAGGCTTGTCGCAGTTGGGTTCCGGTAAGGGTGCGAGTGCCCTGGCTACCCTGGAGCCGAATGGACGACACCCGGCCACGGGGGGTAACCCGTTCGGTGGCCACCGCTTGTAGCCGCCCAATGCCCGTGACCCGCTGCTGAAACTGGCTGGCGGTGAAGGTTTCCGACCAGCGAAACACTGGGGCATCCTGGTCAAAGTCGGGCACGCTGCGCAGGTAGGGGAGGGGCTGCTGCCAAATATCTTCCACATTTTCGGTGTGGCCCCCAGAGGAGGAGTGGAACACCGCCTCAATCACCCGTCCGCCGTGGGTGAGCACTTGGCCACGGGTGGCATCTACGGCGGCGATGGTCGAGGGGGCTTCGCTGGCTAGCCCTTTGTAGACCTGGTAGGCCGTGGTGGTGCCCACATCGTAGGAGTCGGTAAGACTACGATCTCGGCGATGGAGGGCGTAGGATCGAGCTGCCACCGCCTGGGCCTTGAGGGCTTCCTGGGGCCAACTGGCGGGCATTTCGGCCCCCAACACGCTGTAGAGGTATTCTTCTAGGTCTACCCAATTCACAGCGGTAACCTTGCCGCCGCTGGGCACCACCAACACACGCCCCCGGTACCAGGCATCGTTAATAAAAATGTAGCCGTCGCTGGTGGGCTCCACCCAAAAGGCTTGGTCGCGCCAATCCGCCAGCTTCACCGCACCGCCCTCGGTGGTAACCATCACCGCTTGGCCCTGGGGAATTTGGCCTACGCTTTGCCCCGCCATGGTTTTAACCACTGCCGGGGTGGAACTGCCCACCGCGACCCGATCTCGTCCCTCGGTGACAGCCACCCGCATTTCCACCGCCGCCTGCACAGGCAGGGCCACCAGCCAGCTTAGGGATAGGCCCAGGCTAATCTTGAACAAGGTCAAAAAGCGGTTCAACGGAAGCCGAGAAACCGGGCTCTGCTGGGGCTGCGTCATGGCATGGTAGGGATAAACAACGGCCAGGGGCTAGCTAAGACATCATGGCCTAGTGACGGAAGACGCCTTTAAACTTACCATCGCTGGCTAGATCTGGCGCAACCCATCCCGACCTACCTCTCTGTGACGCCGTCCTTGGCTCCCAGGTTGCCCCTGTGCCCCCAGACGGTCGATTTACTGGCACAGGGGCAAGCAAACGCCCCTAGGGCAGGAGCGCCCGCGCCGCTGGGTAATACTCGACCCAGGCCAAAACATCGGGTCGGCGCTGCCAATCTTGGCGGCTAACGGCCACGGTCAATACGGGCATGGAGAGCCCCTGGCTTTCACCGACAATCGTCACGATGACGTCGGTCATGAGCACATCGCTGTCAAAGCTACGCTGAACGCCCGCCCGCGCAATAATTTCTGACCGCCGCAGAAAGGTATCAAAGCTCTCGCCGGATTCTCGCACCAGGAACAGGTTGAGGCGAGAGGTATAGGCTTCGGCGGGGGGGGGAGCAACCACGGCGGGCAGACCAACCCCACCGAGGGCCAAGGCGAGGGCGAGCCCCACCCGTGCCACCCCCCGTCGCCATTGATCCCTGCTTGAAGCGCGATCGTGGGCCATGACAACCTCCTCCAAACCTTAGCTGCCCCTATTGTAGCTAGACTCCCCCAAAACGCCGCAGGAAACTGGAACACCCAGGGCGTGGAAAATCGTGAGGTTTTTAATGCGCCTCTCTGAGATCTAGGCGCTACCATGGCAGGTAAATTTGGACGAACCTGGGGCTGTGCCGTGGTTTTCGCCATGGTCTGACGATCCGACCGGGTATCCCTAGGCAATTTCTTGAAGGAGATGCGCTACAGAAATGGCTAGCCACTGGCCGATCATTGTCGGCATTAACCAATACCAACAGCTTCAGCCCTTGATGTACGCTCAGTTCGATGCCATTGAGCTGAGGGATTTTCTGGTGCAGGAGGCGGGACTGGCCCCTGAATCCTGCACCCTACTGACCGACGTGTCTCCCGTGGTGTATCAGGGGGCGGCCTTTCCCAGTCGGGAGGTGTTGTTGCAGCGGCTGGGGCAAACGGTGGCTAAGGCCGGGGTAGCGGATACTCTCCTCTTTTTCTTCAGCGGCTATGGGGTGAGTTGGGAAGGACAGGATTATCTGCTGCCCATTGATGCCGATCCCAGTCGCATTGTTCAAACGGGGATTTTAATCGCCGATCTCTTCAAAATCTTGACCGAGGGGGCCACGTCTCAGGTCTTGGTGATTTTGGACATGAACCGTCCTCAATCGGCCATCGCCCCGGCCCGGTTGGGTCAGCAGACCCTAGAACTTGCGAAGGATTTGGAGATTCCGCTGCTGTTGTCCTGTCAGCCCCAGGAATTTTCCCAAGAGACCCTGGCCGTGCGCCACGGGCTGTTTACAGAGGCAATGATTGAGGGACTGCGGTTCCATGGGTGCCTGACCCTGACCCAGCTTGCGGACTACCTTGCCAACCGCGTGCCCGAACTGTGCCGCCACCACTGGCGACCGGAACAGCATCCCGTAGTTGTGATCCCAGCGGCCCAGCGGTTTTTGATGTTAGTGCCCCCGATGGCCGCAGGCCAAATTGCGGGTGGCCCTAGCTTAGCCCCCCCCATGCTAGAGGAGGCACCATCGCCGAGGCCCCCTAGCTCTGCGGTGGTGGCCCCGCCCTCGGCCATGACGCCGACCTTGGTTTCAGCCGATCTCGTCCCTGGGGATGAGGATCAGCCGGGGGGCGAGATCCTAGAATCGTCACCGACGGTGGATGCCCCTGACCCAGCGACAACAGCACCGGAGGCGAAACCCCAGGCTCCAGGCTGGCCCCAATGGGCACTGATAGCGGCGGGAGTGTTGTTACTGGGGGTGCTCCTTCGCAATCAGTCCGTCTTTTTGGGCAACCGTGCCCCTGGGCCTGACCTACCAAGCACCACCGAACCTAGTCCAGAGCCTCCGCTCGACGGTGGCACAACCGCCGAGGTTCCCCCAGCACCTGCTCCCGGCACACCGGAAGCGCCTAATCCTCTCTTCCCTGGCACGACGATTGATGGGCCAATGGCCCTTGGTCTGGCCCGCCAAGCCTTGGAGGAACGGCAGTTTGGCGAAGCGCTCACCTGGTTAAACCAAATCCCAGAAGGGGAGCGACCTGAGGACTTTGACGCCATGGTGGCCCAGGCAGAAGCCGGACAAGCTAGCGCGGTAGTTACGGGGGAGGTGGTTCGGGATGATGCCCGTCGGCTGATGGAGCCCATCCCCGCCTCGCTGTTTAACGACGCCATCGAACGCGCCCGCCAGGTGCCCGTGGGCGACCCGCAGTATGAGCAGGCCCAAGACGACGTGGCCCGCTGGAGCCAGGTGATTTTAGACCTCGCCGGAGGACGCGCCGCCTCTGGCAACTTTGATGGGGCCATTGCTGCGGCTAGCCTCGTCCCCGCCGACCAAGCCGATACCTACGCCCAGGCCCAAGCCTCCATTCAACGGTGGCAGCAGCGCAAAACCAATCGCCAACTGCTACAACAGGCCCAGGCCATGCTCCAGCCCGACCAAGCGACCTCCTTCAAGGATGCTATTGCCCTAGCCCAGCAAATCCCCGCTGATTACCCAGAACATGCCATCGCTCAGGAACGCATTAACCAGTGGAGTCAGGATATCTTGGTAATTGCCCGTGCCCGTGCCGCTGCTGGCGATTTCGCCGGAGCCATTGCCGCTGCCGAACGGGTGCCCCTCAACACCAGCGCCTACGACCAAGCCCAGCAGGAAATTCAAACTTGGCAAGGTCAGTAGGGGCTTGGGGCGATCCCCATCTGTAATCCTAAATCCTGCCCATGCTAACGGTTTAAGTGTCAAAAACTCCCACGTTCCCCATGCCCACCCCCATTCCCCCCGGCCCCGGCCAAGAATCCGTTTGGGATTATCCCCGTCCCCCTCGCCTAGAAGCGTCCAGCCGTCATATTCGGGTGGTCTTTAATGGTGAGGTAATCGCCGATTCTTGCCGTGCCCAACGGGTGCTAGAAACCAGCCATCCCCCGGTCTACTACCTTCCACCGGAGGACGTACAGATGGTGTACTTCCAGCCCAGCCCCAAGGCCACCTTCTGCGAGTGGAAAGGGATGGCGGCCTACTACACCATCGTCGTCGGGGATCGCCGCCTAGATCATGGAGCCTGGTACTACCCAGAACCCACGGAGCCCTTCCGCGACATCGCCCACTACATTGCGGTGTATCCCGGCAAAATGGACGCCTGCTATGTAGACGATGAGCTAGTGCAGGCCCAACCGGGGGATTTCTACGGCGGCTGGATCACCCAAGACATCGTCGGCCCCTTCAAGGGCGGTTTGGGCACCTGGGGTTGGTAGCGGTTCCGAACCTCAGTAGAACCCCTGTGCGTCGGAAGCCCGTTTGCGTAACGTTCATGGGTATAACGTCAATTTGTGTAAAGCCTATTTGTGTA
The DNA here is from genome assembly GCA_040396995.1 of Nodosilinea sp. Taxonomy (GTDB): domain Bacteria; phylum Cyanobacteriota; class Cyanobacteriia; order Phormidesmidales; family Phormidesmidaceae; genus Nodosilinea. The sequence continues at coordinate 13,937 of JBBAWV010000017.1, forward strand.
AAGCCCACTTGTGTGATGTCCGTTTGGTATGAAGAACGTTGAAACCCTGGGCGGCAACACCTAAGAAGGATCACTGAGGTTGTATGATTCGAGCGATGGGGTAACGACTAACTTAGCCGTCGAGAACTTTTCCAGCCCATCAGGTTAGTAGGCTGATGTTGAACTGGAGTACTCTAACCAATAGGGTGTTCCACCCTAGGTCGTCACACCGATATTCATTTCTAGGCAATTCTTTATGAGAATTTTAGTCACTGGGGGTGCGGGCTTTATCGGCTCCCATCTTATTGATCGATTGATGACCGAAGGCAACGAGGTAATCTGCCTCGATAACTTCTACACGGGCCACAAGCGCAATATTTTGAAATGGATCGACCATCCCTATTTTGAATGTATCCGCCACGATGTCACCGAGCCGATTCGCCTAGAGGTAGACCAGATCTACCACCTAGCCTGTCCGGCCTCTCCGGTGCACTACCAGTACAACCCGGTCAAAACCATCAAAACCAATGTGATCGGCACCCTCAATATGCTGGGCTTGGCTAAACGGGTGAAAGCTCGGTTTTTGCTGGCCTCCACTTCCGAGGTCTACGGCGACCCGGAAGTGCATCCCCAGCCCGAAGAGTACCGAGGCAATGTCAACACCATTGGCATTCGCAGTTGCTACGACGAAGGGAAACGGGTGGCGGAAACCCTCGCCTTTGACTACCATCGCCAAAACAATGTCGATATTCGGGTGGCGCGAATCTTCAACACCTACGGCCCCCGAATGCTGGAGAACGATGGCCGGGTGGTGAGCAACTTTGTGGTGCAGGCCCTCCAGGGCATTCCCCTCACGGTCTATGGCACCGGGAGTCAAACCCGCAGTTTTTGCTACGTGTCTGACCTAGTCGATGGCCTGATTCGCCTGATGAACGGCGACTACATCGGCCCCGTGAATCTCGGAAACCCCGATGAATACACCATCCTGGAACTGGCCCAGGCGGTGCAGACCATGGTCAACCCCGATGCTGAACTGATCTACAAGCCCCTGCCCCAGGACGATCCCCAGCGCCGCAAGCCCGACATCACCAAGGCTAAAACCTTCCTCAACTGGAACCCCACCGTGCCCCTGCAAGAGGGGCTAAGCTGCACCGTGGCCGACTTCCGCCAACGCATGGAGGCCAACGCCCTGGAGGGAATCCCCCAGTCTGTGATCTCAGCCTAGGGGCACGCGCTCACCGTGGCCGATGGGGAAACGGAATCCCCCCTTCCGTTTCCCCATACATCAATTCTGGCTGAATCCGTGACGGGTGATGGCCTAAACGCCCCCATCGTTGATGTATAAGCACAAACGGGAGTCATTCTGTCGCCGAATCAGGTAAGTTGTGGGTTACGTGTCTCCGTCGTTTATTGGTAGAGGACTATTGAAAATGCGTGTATGTGTGATTGGAACAGGCTATGTGGGCTTGGTAACTGGGGTTTGTCTAGCCCATGTTGGCCATGATGTGATCTGCATCGACGTGAACGAAGAAAAAGTAAAGCTGATGCAGTCGGGCCAGTCTCCCATTTTTGAACCCGGCCTATCGGAACTGATGAAATCCTCCATGGAAGCGGGGCATCTCCATTTTTCCACCGACCTCCAACAGGGGGTGAAGCATGGAGAAGTGCTGTTCATTGCCGTGGGGACTCCGGCCCTGCCCAACGGCGAAAGCGATACCCGCTATGTGGAAGCCGTGGCCAAGGGCATTGGTACCCACCTGAATGGCGGCTATAAGGTGATTGTCAACAAATCCACGGTGCCCATTGGGTCTGGCGATTGGGTGCGGATGATTGTGCTGGATGGCGTGACGGAGCGGCAACAGGTGCCCGTGGCCGCCGGATCGGGCGAGGCTGTTCATCCCGAAGTTGTGGCGGACTTTGATGTGGTCAGCAACCCAGAATTTCTGCGGGAAGGGTCGGCCATCTACGACACCTTCAACCCTGATCGGATCGTGCTGGGCAGCAACAGCCCCCGCGCTGTCGAGGTGATGCAGCAACTCTATGCCCCCATTGTGTCGGGGCAATATCGCGAGGTGCCCGGTGGCGATCCGGTGCCCGTGGTCGTCACGGATCTCAGTTCGGCGGAAATGGTCAAATACGCTTCCAACTCCTTTTTGGCCACCAAAATCAGCTTCATCAACGAAATCGCCAATATCTGTGATCGGGTGGGGGCCGATGTGACCCAAGTGGCGGCGGGCATCGGCCTTGATTCTCGCATCGGCAAGAAGTTCCTCCAGGCGGGGATTGGCTGGGGCGGTTCCTGCTTCCCAAAGGACGTATCAGCCCTGATCCACACGGCTGACGACTATGGCTACGAGGCCCAACTGCTGAAGGCCGCTGTGGAGGTGAACAACCGTCAGCGGCAAATCACCCTGGAAAAACTCCAGCAGGTGCTGAAAATCCTCAAGGGCAAAACCGTGGGCCTGCTGGGTCTCACCTTCAAGCCCGACACCGACGATATGCGGGATGCCCCGTCCCTCATTTTGATCGAGCAGCTCAATCGCCTAGGAGCCAAGGTAAAAGCCTACGATCCCATCGTGTCCCAGAGTGGCATTCGCCACGGCCTCACCGGGGTAATTGTGGAAAACGACGCCCCCCACCTCGCTGACGGTTGTGATGCCTTGGTGCTCGTCACCGACTGGGCACAGTTCAAAGATTTGGACTACGCCGCCCTCGCCCAGCGGATGCACAGCCCCATCTTGATCGATGGTCGCAACTTCCTAGATCGAGATGCCCTCATCCAGGCTGGATTCCAGTACGTCGGCATCGGTCGCTAGGTCTAGGTAGTGTAAACCAACCTCAGTTCAGGATAACCTCAATAGCCCGATGCCCTGAAAGCCCACCCTGACGGGAATCAAGCTACACCCCCAGCCCCTCTCCCCATGGGAGAGGGGGGCTAGAGAGGATCAAAGTCCCTCTACCACAGGTAGAGGGATTTAGGGTGAGAGCCAATGACACGGCTGGAAGCAGATATCTTCACACTTGCCGTCGTTAACTTAATCCGAACTCAGCTTAGCTAAACAAATCAAAGGGAAAGGGGCCGTAGGTACCCACCAGGTCTCCGAGTTCTGGCTCGGAACTGTGGAAGGTAATCAACACACCGCGAGACTGTCCGCTGTAGTCGTCTAAATACCAGGCTCCTTTGAGGGTATTGAACTTGAGGTAAACGGCCCCCTCCCGCGCAGGCAAATCCAGCCTTACCGTTACCCCCAAGGCGGCGAGAAATGCCTCCATCGCGGTTTTGGCTTCAGCGAGAGACCCGGCGCAAATGCCCAGGGTTTGATAATCCGACCAATCGTTAAAGGTGGTTAAATCCTGGCGCACCTGTTCGACCTCCGCCATGCTCAGATCGGGGGGTGTGGTGAGACAGCTAAATTGATTCAGCCGCTGCCGAATGGCAGTAATGTCGGCGGCGGTGGGGTTCGTAGAAACCATAGTGTTCTCGGTAAGGGACACTGGGGCCATTCGCCCAGGTGGAAAAACCGGTGGTCTGGCAGGGGCAAAGGCCAGGTTAGCCAATTGGCGTAGGCCCAACTTGAGGGGGTGACCTCAACCATGGATTTGGGCTTACTACCCTTGGGCCTGATATCCATAGCCCAGGAATCCGCTCATCAGAGGTGCAGCTGAGTATGACCTACCACGTCCGAGTGTTGGATATGCCGTCCAGTGATCGCCCCCGCGAACGGCTGTTATCCTACGGTGCCAAGAGTCTATCCACGGCGGAACTCCTCGCTATTTTACTGGGAACAGGGCAAGGCCCAGGCAAACTGTCGGCGGTGGGTCTAGGACAGCTAATTTTGCAGGAAATGGGCCAAAGCCAGCGAGATCCCCTCTCGGCCATGCGCGACATGACCGCCCACGACCTCACCCAAATTTCTGGGGTTGGCCCAGCCAAGGCCACCACCATCATAGCCGCCATCGAATTAGGGAAACGGGTGTTTCAGGCCATCCCCCCCGAAAAAACCGTGGTAGACGACCCCGCCATTGCCGCTGCCGCCCTCAGCCACGACCTGATGTGGCAAACCCAGGAACGCTTTGCCGTAGTACTGCTAGACATTCGCCATCGGCTGCTGGGCACCAAGGTCATTACCATCGGCACCGCCACCGAAACCCTGGCCCACCCCCGGGAAATCTTCAAAGAGGTGATTCGCCACGGAGCCGTGCGCTGCATTGTGGCCCACAATCACCCCAGCGGCAACCTCGACCCCAGCCCCGAAGACATTTCCCTCACTCGCCAACTCCTCCAAGGCGCACAAATTCTGGCCACCCCCGTGCTAGACCACCTGATCATCGGCAACGGTGACTATCGCAGCCTGCGCCAAACCACCCAACTCTGGCAGGAGACGCCCCAGGGGGTTTAGATCTCATCGGCAGGGTTACCTTTCTCTGGCTTGACCGATGGGCGGAGATTCGGTTTGTAAGCATCTCGGTCTGGAGAGTCTTTGCGGGGGGCGTATCATGACAGCCGAGCCCCCTAAGGCGATTACACCACCGACCGGATTCCCTCTTATCAGCGGCATAACCAGGTCTTAGACTGGGATCAAGCCACCCGAAAATTTTCGATGATATCCCCCGACCAACCCTCCCTCCTGTCCCAAGCTGACCTCCGGGCAGCAGATGTCTCCTGGGCCTACCACCGCGAGGCAGGGACGCCCATATCCGAGGTGGAATTGCAACAGTGGAAGCAGCGGGTGGCCCAGTATCAGCGGCAGGTGCAGCAGACTCCATCCGTAGAACAGGGCTGTCTGTTTGAGGAGGGGCCATCCGACAGCGCCACCCTCGCCGAAACCATCGATCCCTTCACCCTGCCACCCCAGAATGCCGAATTTTGGCGTGGCCAGTTCCAGGAGGCGGGCGTTCCTGCGCTTTATTTTGTGGTCGATCACGAAGTGCCGCTGCTGCTCTATGTGGGGGAAACCGTGAAGTCTAACCAGCGCTGGCAAGGTGTCCACGACTGCAAACGCTACATCCTCAGCTATGTAGCCGCCCACCGCACCCACAACCTCCCCGTGGCTGTCAACATTGGCTTTTGGCCCTACGCCGCCAACGACCGCAAAGCCCGCCAACGGCTAGAAAGCGACCTCATCCGCCGCTGGCGATCCCCCTTCAACAAGGAAAACTGGCAGATGTGGAGCACCCCCTTTGTGGGTGGCAAGCTAGAGGGTTAAGGAGCTTTGGAGGGATAGGCACCCACAATAAGCCCTACTTCATCTTCTGTTTGATGAAGGCCAGCACCTTGGCCAGTTGTCCCTTCAGTTGGGTCACTTCCGTTTGCAGTTGCTTCACCTGGGTTTGTAGAGCGGCAAATTCTTCTGGGCTGACCCCTGCACCCGTGGGAACGGCGGCGGGAGTTGTGGCCGCAGCAGCGGGGGCAGCAGCAGCGGGAGCCGCCGCCGGGGCAGCGACAGCCGGAGCACCCCGGCGGGGCTTGCGGGCCTTCACCATGGCGGCCTTGATGGCTTCGATCAGTTCCTTTTGCTCAAAGGGTTTCTGAATAAACTCGAAGTACTCGAAGGGCTCCGACATTTTTTCGGTGACTTCTTCCTTGCGACCCGACATCAGCACCAAGGGGATTTTCTGGAGTTCTGGGTTGGCCTGAATTTCCTGGAACACTTCCCAGCCACTCATGCGGGGCAGCAGAAAATCGAGCATGATCAAATTGGGATGCTGCTCACGGATGGCATCCATGCCTTCCACGCCATCCTTGGCCTCGACGACTTCAAAATTTCCCTGGGGAAGCATGTCGCGCACACGCATACGAATGACGCGGCTATCATCGATGACCAAAATTTTGTGACTTGCCACAGTGGACTCCTCTTACGGTGTCGAAGCAGGTTGGAGACAACAATGCCATCCATGATAGTTCAGGTTGCCAGAAAGCTTTCGCCTTTACGGGAGGAATTGCCGGATTGGCGCGAACGTGAGTCGAACCTACCCTGGAATGGCCGATGTTACGCCTAGGGTTCCCAAACGATGGCCCGTCTCTAACGGTCGTTGACGATGTTGAATGGCCTAGCGGTCGCCTGTGGCTAACGATAGGCGGCGATGGTCTGCACCTCTAGGCAAAAGGGGCCAGGGGTGAAGTGGGGATTGAGGGCGTTGTCGTACTCAAACTTGCTCAGCATCAGTTGAAACGACCGCAGACTGGAGGGATCAAGGGGTTTGGCGTCGGGTTGAGAACGGGCACGAAACACGGGCACCAACTCGCTAAAGGGCACCTGCACGGTGATCCATTCCTGGGGCACCGTGTCGAAGGAGAGCCCGTAGGCCACGGCGTCCCAGCCATCGCGATCTCGCAGAAACATCTTGTAGCGCTGGCCATCGCCCCGTAGGCGCAGGGTGAGCCCCTGGTAGGTGCCCAGATTCAACGGCGGGTCGAAATTGCGGGTGCGCACCGAGGCAAAGCCCCCGGAGTTGTCGGTGGAGACATAGCCCGTGAAACAGGCCGCGTCCTCCCCGGCCTGCAACCCGCTGCGGCTAACGCCCCCCATCACCACATCGTCCAACGCGCCCCACAGGGCCATGGCATCGAGGCTGCGGGCCGAACGGGAATGGCTGAAATCAAACAACATCCCATGTTCGATCTGAGGCGGCTGGGGAGGCTGGGAACCAGAAAACATCGCTTTTAGGGTGCTGACGACAGGAATCGACTCGAAAAAATCTAGGGTTTGCATCAAACGGCCAAAATCCCAGGGGGAGCGGCCTTGGCTGGGGGGTGGGGAGGTGGGCATGGGCGTCGGGAGGGGGGAGGGGGGAGTCGGGAGTCGGGACTGGTTTTGATCCTACCCTAGCCCATTCAACCGTAGGGGCGGGGTTTCCCCGTCCGGCCAATGTGAGGATAATCGACTGGGAGTTTTAGGATGACGGTCTGGCCAGTGGCCCTAGGGTAGCCTGGGTGGCGGTGAGGTAGTCTTGGGGAGTCAGCCACAGCATCAGCCCACGCTTTCCGGCGGAAACAGCTACCTGGTCGAAGGTCAGCATCGACTCATCCACATAGACGGGGTAGGTTTTCTTGGTGCCTAGGGCCGTCACGCCGCCTCGGATGTAGCCCGTCAACGGCTGCACGTCCTTGAGGGGAACGGTGTCTACCTTGCGCTCTCCGGCGAGGCTGGCCAGGGCTTTGAGGTCGAGGTGGGCGTTTCCGGGCACCACGGCAAGGCAAACTCCCTGGCGATCTCCCCGTGCCACCAGGGTTTTGAACACCTGTTCTGGGGAAATCCCCAGCTTAGCGGCAGTGCTTTCGGCAGCGAGGTCATCGGGATCCACCTCGTACTCCAAGACCTGGTAGGGCAGCTTGAGGCGGTCGAGGATGCGGGCGGCATTGGTTTTGGCAGTGGCTTTACTCATCGATGGAAGTCCGTAGGTTTTGCGATGTGGGGGAACGCTGCCCCTGACACACTGGATGGGATACTTGGTTTATCCAAATCCTCACCGATAGAATAAAAAAGAATTATTCCTTAACATGAGTTTGTGGTGTCGTTGTTGATCCCTTCCCGGATGCACCCCGATAGACAGGGATCTACGCCTTCTGTCCATCCCGTTCTCTCCTCACCCCAGTGCCCCTATGACCCTGACCAAAGACTCCGCCGATCTGCGCCAAAATACTGCCCTGAGCAAGGCGTTTTCCTCAGACTGGCAGCGCAAACTTCGCTACCTGTATCTGAGATTTGTGCGCCTTCAGGGCAGTCCCGAACAGTTGGCTAGGGGCACGGCCAGCGGCGTTTTTGCAGGCTGTTTTCCGCTGTTTGGCTTTCAAATTCTGATTGGGGTAGCGGTGGCCACGGTGCTACGCGGCAACCGTATCATGGCGGCGGCTTCAACCTGGATTAGCAATCCCTTCACCTACCTGCCGATTTTTGCCTTCAACTACCAGGTGGGCGTCTGGATCTTGGGCAACAGTTCCACCAAAGGCTTTACCGACTTGGATAGCCTACGGGGCTGGGCCGACATGGGCACCGAAGTCTCGGCACGGCTGATGCTGGGCAGCGCGGTGGTGGGCGTCGTGGCAGGTTTACTGAGCTATTACCTGGGCCTGCCCCTCATTCGTCGGATGCGCCAACGACGGTCTACCCTGAGCCGCATTCGGTAGTTGGTCTCTAGCTAATCTTGGATTCCTCATATAGCTGCCTGGGAAATTCCCCTAAATCCTCCAGGACAGACGCATACTACGCATACTCGTGATTTCTCTCAAGAGGGATGCTGAATAGCCAGCTTGTTGAGAATGATAGAGCCAACTAGAGACACATAGAGGCCATCTAGAGATCGGATCGGCGCGTGGGCGGTGGGGGCAATTGGCCTCAGTATGGTGACTGGCCTGCTGCTGGCCTTCATTTCCCGTCCAGCTCGTGGTGGCCTTGGGGACAGCGGTAATCGGCACCGCTGACGAACCACGGGTTAGGCTAAACTGAGGAAAGTATTAAGAAATGTAACGATCATGGCAAGCCCTAGGGCAACGGCTGGCAATCGGGTAGTGGTGATTGGGGCGGGAATTGGTGGCCTCACGGCAGCGGCGTTGCTAGCCAAGCGGGGCTATGGGGTGCGCGTGTTTGATCAGGCTCTCGTAGCGGGGGGCTGTGCGTCTACCTTTCGGCGGCGGGGCTTTACCTTTGATGTGGGGGCCACCCAAGTGGCCGGACTGGAGCCGGGGGGCATCCATCACCAAATTTTTACCGAGTTGGACATTCCCCTACCGGAGGCCACCTTCTGCGATCCAGCCTGTGCGGTCTTTTTGCCGGGGGAAACCGAGCCGATTCAGGTGTGGCGCGATCCTGAGGCATGGCAGGCGGAACGGCAGCGACAATTTCCTGGCAGTGAACCCCTGTGGCAGTTGCTGCGGGATTTGTTTGCCCCAAGCTGGCGGTTTCAGGGGCGCGATCCGGTGCTGCCCCCGCGTAACCTGTGGGATATGGGCCGATTGGTGCAAGCCCTGCGACCCGACACCCTGCGCACCGTGCCCTACACCTTTGCCACCGTGGGCCAAGCACTCCAGTCCTTGGGGTTGGCCGCAGATCGCCGCCTGAAAACCTTTTTAGATTTGCAGCTCAAGCTCTATTCCCAGGTCAACGCCGACGAAACCGCCCTGCTCTACGCCGCCACCGCCCTCAGTGTGTCCCAAGCGCCCCAGGGGTTGTTTCACCTCAAGGGCAGTATGCAGGCGTTGAGCGATGCCCTGGAAAAATCCCTCATTCGGGATGGTGGCTTGCTACAGCTGCGCCACACCATCCAGCAAGTTCACACTCAAAACGGACAGGTAACGGGGGTGACGGTGCAGGAACAAAAATCCGGCAAAACCTGGGTCGAGCCTGCGGATCACGTCGTCGCCAATGTCACGGTGCAAAATTTGGTGGAACTTCTGGGCGATCAGGCTCCCCAGGGCTACTGTCGGCGGGTGAAAAACCTACCCCCCAGCAGCGGAGCCTTCGTCATTTATCTGGGTGTGGAAGCCGAGGCCATCCCCCCCAACTGCCCGCCCCACCTGCAATTTCTCTATAACTACGATGGCCCCATCGGCGAAAACAATTCCCTGTTTGTCTCCGTCAGCCGTCCTGGGGATGGGCGGGCTCCGGCGGGGCAGTCCACCATCATCGCTTCTACCTTTACCGAGGTTGGCCCCTGGTGGCAAACCCAGGACTACGCTGCTCTCAAGCAAGCCTACACCGATGGGGCCATTCGCCGCCTCTCCGGCTATTTCGACCTGGATCCCAAGCACATCATCCACGTTGAAGCCGCTACCCCTCGCACCTTTGCCCACTTCACCGCCCGTCAGCAGGGCATCGTCGGCGGTCTGGGAATGCGGGTGAGCAGCTACGGCCCCTTCGGCTTTGCCAACCGCACCCCCATCAACGGCCTCTGGCTAGTAGGAGACTCTACCCATCCCGGCGAGGGCACCGCAGGGGTTAGCTACTCGGCCCGCACGGTGGTACAGCAAATCGAGGCTCAAGCCCGTTAGAGGGGCTTCGTTGGTTGAGGATGGCTAGGACTGTCTTTGAGAGGGCTGTCCTTAAACCGTTCCTTAGCAGCGTCAAAGGCTTCGGCCATGGCGGTTTGGATGCGTTTGGGATCGGGCTTTTTGCCACCCATCAGGTCGCCAAAATACACACAGGCTCCTTCTCCGAGAGCCCAGGTATAGGCCGCTGCCCAGGACGCCGCCACCACACTGCCGAAACCGGGGATAAACTTAATCAACTCTCGCCCCACCATTTGGGCAAAAAAGCCCCCGGCAATGGCGCTGGCCAAGCCTCCGGCCTGGGAGGGCTTCAGGGTTTGGCCATAGATCTGGCCCAACACGCCAATCATCGACACCTGTAACGCCGTGAGCACGGGCATGGTGGCAAAGGGGATGGGCACCACCGCCAGCGCCGCCGCCATCACCGCAAAGGCTGAAATATAGTGTCGTCCCACATCCCGGTAAAGGCTACCCAATTGGCGAGAGGCTTCGGTTTGTTCGTCTAGCAACTGATACAGGGCTTGGGCTTCGGCGGCGGGTAGTAGGTCGGCTAGGGCATCACGCAGGGCTTCTAGGCCGTAGAACACCGGGGTAAAGCCGTCCTCATCCAGGGTGAAATCAATCAACACGGCCCGATCTGCAATGTCCCCAAAGCTCTCCTGAAGGGCGGCAAAGGGGCGCTGCACAGCCTCCAGATTAGGCGGGTAGGGGGGATGGTCGGCCATCTCAGCGGGGTAGACCTCGTGGGTAGAGGTGACGACCAACAGGCAGGGAATCGTGGGAAACGTCTTGCGCAAACCCTGGACAATCTGGCGCAGGGCATCAATGGCAAAGTCGGTGATTTTGACGGTCAGGATCAAAATCCGGGCTTTGTGGGGATGGTTCTCCAAGTCTTGCACCAGTTCTGCCACAATGGCCTCGGTGCTTTGGCTCAGGTCGCCTAGGCCCACGGTGTCGGTAAAAATCAGCAGCGGTAGGTCTTGGGAGGGGTAGGCGTAGCGTTCGGTGTGCTGGGTGTGGGGCTTGAACCCCTGGCCCACAATGTCCGCCGAAACCCCGGTTAACCCTCGCACAATGGAGCTTTTCCCCGCCTGGGGTTTGCCGATCAGCAGAGCCTCGGTGGTGGGTAGTTGGTCTCGCACCGCCGCCAGAATTTCCGCTACTCGGTCATCATCCACCGCAAACCAGCGCGTCAACTGTTGCCCAGGCCGGAGCCGTCCCAGGTTCGCCGCTGCCCCCTGCCATGCCTTAGCGGGCCAGTCCTTTGCCCCATGTTGCCACCGCTGCTTTGGAGGTGTGTTAGGGCTGACTTGGCTGCTACCTGGGGTGGGTTGATCCATCGCCGGACTCGACGAATCAACGGCCTCCGGGTTTGGGGTGGGCGAATCTGGGGTCATCCTGTCCCTCGGCTATGGCGATGCCCCTATCCTATCGGCTCTCCCGACTCCCAGCTTAGCCCTGGGAACCGAACGCCCCAAGGGCATAGCCGAACGGAGCGCATTCCACCAAGAAACCCTAGGGCAAACCGTTTTGTTCCTGGCCGCAGTAGTGTACATTATGAGAAAATTGTGACAACGATTTAAGCGAACCCAATTTTAGGAGGTCGGGCATTATGGATTGGCGGGTTGTTGTTGTGTTACTTCCCATCGTGATTGCCGGGAGCTGGGCCGTGTTTAACATTGGTCGGGCCGCCCTGGGCCAACTGCAAGCCTTCCTGAACCGGGAAGCCTAAACGGCGGCGCTAGGCCGTATACCGTTAGAGACTTAATCTGTTCGAGACTGAAAAAGATACATTGCATCCACACCCCTCAGCCTTGGCTAGGGGTGTTTTTTTTGGCGTCCCTGATGTCTGGCGTCAAGATCGGGCGTAAATGTCGGGCGTGCTGGTGTCCAGAACAATTCTTTCTTGCTCACCTCAGCCAAATTACAGACTGTCTCGTCTGTCCCAGAAGCCAGAGTGGGGCGGGCTAGAGTAGGGGCATCCCAACTGGGTGGAGAGATTTTTCTATGATGCCCGAACGATTTCGGCGACAATTGCGCCAGGAGGCCGAAGCCTGGTGGGCCGAGGGGTTAATTGATGCGTCACTGTACGAAACCCTGGCCCATCGCTACCAATTTACAGCGTTAGAAAAAGACGCCAGCAACCGTTTCATTGCCATTTTGATGGGGCTAGGGGCGGTGCTGCTGGGCCTAGGTGCCATCACCTTTGTGGCGGCCAACTGGCAGGTGTGGCCCCGTGCGGTGCGGGTGGCGGTGCTGCTCGGTACCTTTCTGGGCGTCAACGGTCTGGGGTTTTATTGGTGGCGGCAACCCGCCGAGGCTTCCCGCTGGCACCGCTTGGGCCATGGTTTACTGTTGCTGGGGGCGCTGCTGTTGGGAGCCAACCTGGGCCTAATGTCCCAAATGTTTCACCAAAGCGGCGATTTGTTTGAACTGCTGCTGGTGTGGGGGCTGGGAGTGGCGGCAATGGCCTACGGTCTGCGGCTCACGTCCCTAGGTGTATTTTCGCTATTGTTGGTCGGTCTAGGCTACGTGTTTAGCTGGGGCAGATCTACCGTTTGGCAAGAATGGTCTACCACGGCGCTGCTGATTCAGCATCTGCCGCTGGTGGTGGCCGTGGTGTTTGTGCCCCTGGCCTACTGGTGTCGATCCCGTGTGCTACTAGGGTTTAGCGGTCTGACCATCGCCCTGAGCTTTATGACCAATAGCCAACTGTATTGGATTTGGCACCAAGGCTGGCTGATGGCGGTGGCGCTGGTGTTGCCCCCGGCGTTGCTCTGGAGCTACAGCGACCGTATTTGGCGACGCACCACTGAACCGGACTGGTTTAAGCCTGTCCTACGCCAGGTGTCCCTCTGGTTTTTGGCGGTGCTGTTCTACCTCCTGTCCTTCCATTACTGGTGGCAATATCCGCCCCCGCTGTCGGATCACTTTGCAACGTTGCGGGATTGGCCCCCCTTGCTGGATGCGGCGTTGTTAAGCGTGGTAACGGGCCTAGGCTGGGCGCAACTGCGCTACGAAATCCTGTCCCGCCGGGGCCGTACCCAGGCGATTAACTCTGCCCTAATGGCCCTGCTGCTGGTGGTAACGGTGACGCTGCTGGTAGGCCAAGGTGGCCTAGGGGTGATGACGGCCCTGGGCTTCAATATTCTGCTCTTCACCCTGGCGCTGGGGCTGGTGCGCGATGGCCTTGCCCTCACCCAGCGATCCACATTCTGGGGCGGCATGGTGCTGCTGGTGCTGGGCATCGTCAGCCGCAGTTTGGAATACAACACGGGCCTAATCTTCAAGTCCATCGTCCTGGCGGCCTGTGGCGTAGGTATCATCGCCGCTGGCCTATGGTTTGAACGCCGTAAGCAGCCTCAACCCGCCCTATCTGAGCCCTCGGAGACCTGATCATGACGAACCCATCTCCTCGCGATTTTCAGCCCAATCTTCCGGTGGATGTGCCTATCCCCCTGCGGCAGCCTGCCACTACTCCGCGCCCCCAGGCCCAGCCTTCCCCAGCTCAACCCATCGGCTGGTGGCGACTGGGTCTACCGCTGCTGTTCCAATCCCTGCTGATTGTGGCCGTCCCCGCCCAGGATGCCTTCACCTATGTCACGGGCCGCACCGTTGTGCTGCAAACGGCCCCGGTGGATCCCTACGACATGCTGCGGGGCTACTACCAAGTCCTGGGCTATGACGTGTCTAATGTGGACAACCTGGCCACCCTGCCAGGGGGTGAGATTCTGAAAAACCGCGACCTCGTTGGCCCGATCTACGTGGTGCTGGAGGAACCCGCCGCCGCCGCCACCCCGCCCACCGCCTGGGTGCCCGTGCGCATCAGCCAAGACCGTCCTACGGATTTAGCCGATAACCAAATGGCCCTGCGGGGTCGAGCCGAGAACTGGCGGGTGCTCTACGGCCTCGAAACCTACTACATGCCCGAAGATCAACGGGACTCCATCAACCAAGCCATTTCCACCCTACAAAACCAGCAGCCCCAGTCCTTTGTGGTGGAGGTCAAAATCGATGGCCAGGGCCATGCTGTCCCCGTCAGCCTGTGGGTAGGGGAAACCAACTATCGATTCTAGCCCTATCCAAACGGGCCGTGACCCTGGGAATAGTCGCAACACCGGATCGGCCACCCCAGCCGCCTCCTAGTTGGGCGGTTGAGTAGCCGCTCGCGGTGGGGGCTGCGGCTGAATCGCCTGTTGGGAAGCTTGGAGCCCTTGCTGAGCCAGGGGTTGGGCTGGGTTGAGGGCCAGGGCCACTTGAAAGGCGGCGATGGCTTCAGGGTAGCGCTGAAGTCTAAACAGGGCTAGTCCTTGCCCTGTGTGAGCGCTGGCGTCTTGGGGGGTGAGGGCGATGACTTGGGTGTAGGCGTCGAGGGCTTCGGGCCACTGCGCTAGGGAGGTGAGGGCAATGGCACGATTAAACCAAGCCTGGGCCGATTCGGGATTGCGACCAATGGCCTGGTTGGCCGATTCCAGGGCTTCGGGGTAGCGCTGGAGGTTCCACAGCACCACACTGCGGTTAGCCCAAATATCCCCATCGTAGGGGGCTAGTTCCAGCCCTTGATCGTAGGCAGCGAGGGCTTCGTTATAGCGTCCCATGGATCGCAGAATGATGCCCCGGTTCAGCCATGCTCGGACGGTTTCGGGGGCGAGGTCCAGGGCAGTTTGGTTCGCGGCAAGGGCTTCGTCGTAGCGTTCTAAATACCAGAGAATTACCCCCTGATGGTTGTGGGCTTCGGCGTCGTTGGGGGCCATGCCCACGGCCCGGTTAATCGAGGCCAGGGCATCTTCGTATTGGTTCAACCCGGTTAGGGCGATGCTGCGCTGATTGAGGGCCGTGGACAGACTGAGATCTCCCCAGCGACCATCGCCCTGAATGGCTAGGTTACAGGCTTCGAGGGCGGGTTCGTGCTGGCCCAGGCGGTTGAGGGTGGCACAGCGGCCTAGGTGAGCGAGGGAGTAGGTCGCGGCTAGTTCGGTGGCGCGGGTGAAGGAGGTGAGCGCTTCTTCGGGGCGCTGAAGCTGTTGCAGAATTTGTCCTTGGGCCGTCCAGATGCTCGGATCGCTGGGGTTGATAGCCAGGGCTTGATCGTAGGCGGCAATAGCGGCGCTAAAGTCTCGCATTTGGGCATGGGCACGGCCCTGTTCCGCCCAGGCTATCGCTGGGGATTCGTTACCCCAGCGACCATTGCCCAATCGCGCCGCTTCACAACTGGGGATCGCGGTTTGGGCCAGTCCCAGATCGACCCGCACCCGGCATTGGTAGGCCAGGGCAAGGGAATCGTCGGGTTCTTCCAGCAGGGCACGTTCTAGGGCGATGGCGGCCTGTTCAGGCTGGCCCGCTTGGCTGAGAATGATGCCCCGATACAGCCAAGCCATCGCCGGGGACGAGTCTCCCCAGTTGCCATCAATGCGAAGGGCATCGTTGCAGGCATCGAGGGCGGCTTCGGCGTTGTTGAGTCCGGCATAGCCCATGCAGAGGTAGGCGCTGGCCAGGGAATAGCGCGGATCAAAAAAGAGGGCTTGGTCGGCAGAAACGATGGCGTCGGGATAGTTCTGCACTTCCAATAACACGCTACTCCGCAAGGCCCAGAGATCAGCGGCATCGGGCTCTAGGGCAATGGCTTGCTCACAGGCGGCCAGGGCTTTGTCGTACTCCCTGGCGTCCCGCTGGAGGCGGCAAAGGGTGGCCCAATAGTAAACATCATTGAGGGATTCAAATTCCCGACCTTGGGCGGGCAGCGCCCCAATTACTCCCAAACCCAACCCTAGCAACCAAGTTGCCCTAACCCAGGGCCGGAAGCGAGTTGTCACCCAAGGAAACATCCGCATGGCAAACCCAGAGGACGACAGCACGGCCCAATCAGCCTATCCCAGAGGATACCAGGCTTAAGGAGGGATAATCCGTCGATTCACGACGAGTTAACGCTGGGGCTTCGTCAACAGTTAGTCTTGGCGACGGGTATTGCCCGCTTTTACCCAGCCCTCGGCCCCCGTGGAAGCAACGCGCACCTTAATCCAGCCCTGCCCAGCGGGTTCTTCGAGGACAACGAGCTCGGCGTTGTGATTGACGCCACCCACCTGCCCATGCTCGGTGCCGGGGCCAGAGCGAACGATTAACCCGATGGGCTGCGACACCACCGCACGATAGCTACCGGGGGGTAGTGCTTCGGCGGCAGGTGCTTCGGCAGATTCGGCGGCGGGCTCAGCAGCAGGTGCAGCGGCAAGCACAGCGGCAGGTGCAGCGGCAGGCACAGCGGCAGGTGCGGCGGCGGCTTCTGGGGGAGGTGCAGCGGGGGCTTCAGCGGCAGCGTCAGGGGCGGCAGCGGGATCCGGGGGGGGCGACGCGGGCACCTCTGCACCGTAGAGGGGTTTAGGGGGCAGCACCGCCAATCGGGCCATAAAATACCGAGCCGTGGCCACCCCAGCCATGGATAACAGGGCTAGCGCAATGGCCATGCCCAAAATTAATTTCGACAGGCCGATCAAAAAACCTTTCATAGCATTTGGGACAGCACATCACCTACAGCTTGCCAATGGTACAGCACCCGCCCAAGATTGGCACTTCTCGTCGCTAGGGGCAGGGCCATTCGCCGCTAGCGATGCTAGCCGTTGGTGTTCAGGCGTTGGCTGAGGTCGCTACGGGAGGCAAGGCGGGCTTTGCCAGAGTTGGCCCAGGCTTGCAGTGCTTCAATTTGCTCTTGGGCGGTGCGGGCAAGGGGCACAATTTGGCTGGCGGCTTCGAGGATGTCATCGGTGGTGAAGTCGCGGTTTTGGCTAAAACCGAGGTGCATGGCTTCCACAAGCGTCTGCTCAATTTCAGCCCCGGAGAAATCAGGGGTTTCGTAGGCGAGGCGGGCCATGTCGTACTGGTCTAGACTGTGGGGCCGCAGGCGAGAGAGGTGGACTTCAAAGATGGCCTGTCGTTCTGTTTGGCTGGGCAAGCCCACAAAGAAGATTTCGTCGAACCGACCGCGCCGCAGCATTTCCGGCGGCAGGGCTTGGATGTTATTCGCCGTGGCCACCACAAACACCGGGGAGCGTTTTTCCGCCATCCAGGTAATGAAGGTGCCAAACACGCGACTGGTAGTGCCGCCATCGCTCCGGCCTTCTACCCCGGCAAAGGCTTTGTCAATTTCGTCAATCCACAGCACGCAGGGGGCCAGCGCCTCCGCCAGTTGGATCATCTGCCGAGTGCGAGATTCCGATTCGCCCACTAGCCCACCAAACAGCCGCCCCACATCCAACCGCAGTAGGGGCAGGTGCCAATGGTGGGCAATGGCCTTGGCGGTGAGGGATTTTCCGGTGCCCTGGATGCCGATCAGCAGCAGCCCACGGGGGTAGGGCAGGCCGTACTGACGGGCCTTTTCAGAAAAGGCCGTACCCCGTTTCAACAGCCAGTCTTTTAAGTTATCGAGACCGCCAATGTCGGAAATTTGTTCGGTGGCGGGGTAATAATCCAAAATTTGGGTTTGGCGAATGGTCTGGCGCTTTTCTTCGAGGATCAAGTCCAGATCGCGGTCGTCAAAAACCCCGTGGCTGGCGATGGCTCGGCCCAACACCCGCCGAATCCGCTCTAGGGAAAGCCCCTGGCAAGACCGCACCACCTCATCCAACATGGTGGGCGACAGGTTCGTCCCCGTAGCTCCCAAAAGTTGCTGCACCTCCTGGCGAATCGCCGCCGCCGAGGGCAAGGTAAACTCCAGCACCGTCACCATTTCCCCTAGTTCCTCTGGGATGGCCAACTGGGGCGACAAAATTACAATGGTTTTGGGCTGGGACTTTAGTAAACGGGCTAGGTTGCGCAGTTTGCGAGAGATGGCGATGTCGTCCAAAAATCGCTGAAAATCCCGCAGAATAAACACAGCCGGAGCCGAAGTGGGTAGTTTTTCCACCAGTTCGAGCGCCTGCAACGGATTGCGCCGCCCAAAGCCCGCATCGTTCAAATTGCCCTGGTAGCCGTCCACAAAGTCCCACAGATACACCGCCCGATCTCCTTGGGACTTGGCGCTGGCGGTGATTTCTGCTTCGGCCCGTTCCTCCTCAGCGGTAGCCACGTAGATAATCGGGTAGCGGGCGCGTAGTAGTAATCCTAGATCCTCAGTAAAACCCATAGCCGTACAGGGGACATCGGTGGAGCAACGTTAGTCATCTTAACGCCAAACCCCAACTATCCCGCCGCCGCCGTTGCACCGATCACCAGCACTACCAAGACTCAGTCTGCCCCTAGTTCACCGCCAGGGGAGCCATCAGTTCGGGGTCTTGGAACAGGGGGGTGCTGAGGTAGCGTTCGCCAAAGCTGGGCTGGATGACGACGATCAGTTTGCCTGCATTTTCGGGCCGTCGTCCTACCTCAATGGCGGCTTTCACAGCGGCCCCGCTGGAAATACCGGAGAGCAGTCCCTCTTCGCGGGCCATGCGCCGACCGTAGGCAATGGCGTCCTCATCGGCCACCTGTACCACTTCGTCGATTAAATCTACGTTGAGGACTTCGGGGATGAACCCGGCCCCAATCCCCTGAATTTTGTGGGAACCGGGCCGACCGCCGGAGAGGACGGGACTGTTGACGGGCTCCACCGCAATGGCCTTAAATCCGGGCTTGCGCGATTTCAGCACATCGGCCACTCCGGTAATGGTGCCCCCGGTGCCCACCCCCGCCACGAGGATATCCACTTGGCCATCGGTATCGGCCCAAATTTCCTCGGCGGTGGTGCGACGGTGAATATCGGGGTTGGCCGGGTTGCGAAACTGTTGCAGCATATAGGCATCGGGCAGGGAATCGAGAATTTCCTGCGCCCGCTGAATGCAGCCCGACATTCCTGCAATCCCAGGGGTGAGTTCCAGTTCGGCCCCGTAGGCCCGCAGCATGGCCCGCCGTTCAGAACTCATGGTTTCGGGCATGGTGAGAATGAGCCGATAGCCCTTCGCCGCCGCCGCCATGGCCAGGGCAATGCCCGTATTGCCAGAGGTGGGCTCTACCAGGGTGGTTTTGCCCGGTGTGATCAGCCCCGCCGCCTCCGCCGCCTCAATCATGTTGATGCCGATGCGATCCTTCACCGAGGCCGATGGATTCATGCCCTCCAGCTTAATCACCAGTTGGGCCACACAGCCCTCGGCCTGGGGAATGCGGTTGAGCCGAACCAGGGGCGTCCGACCGATCAATTGGGTCACGTTGTCTGCAATGCGCATGGGTTTGGCCTAGATGTAATACATGATGTCGAGCTGTTGTTTGGCGTTGCGTTTGTCTAGGAGATCTTGCAGGGTATACCGTTGCAGCGCCTCCTCTGCCGCTTGCCGCACCTCGCCCCACACGTCCTGAATCACCATCGCCTCCGGCGTTGCGGGGGTTCTGTCCGCATCGGGCTGACCATCAAACCCTTCGATGCAGCTCACCACATCATAAAGGCTGATTTTCCAGGGCTCACGGGCGAGCAAATAGCCTCCCCGCGCCCCTCGCTGACTTTTGACCACTCCTGCCCGACGCAGCGTGGCCAGTAATTGCTCTAAGTATCGGTCAGGAATGTTTTGCTTAGAGGAAATTTGACGAATTTGTAAGGGTTCGCCGCTGGCATGGTAGGTGCTGAGTTCCATCAAGGCCAGCAGGGCATATTCACTTTTGCAGGACAAATCCACGGCAGGGGTGCGGCTAAAGGGCGACCCCCCCAGTATACCCCGGTTCCCCACTGGGGTTTGCAGGATTCATAAGCCTTGATGAACGGTCTTGCAATTCGACTCCGCAAGAATACACTTAGGGAAAAGTGGGGCATCAACAATGGAGCCCGCAGCCCCAGCGCAGAAACCCCATGTTCTCGGTGGTTAGGGGCAATGACGATGAATTCTACCTTTCCTCCAGGGCGGGCTAAGTAGCTAGGTGCAATTAAATATAAAGTGCTTCAGTGGGTAATCTCCGGCTTTGCTGCGTCTTTCCATGCCCTCAATGACGGTCATAGCCAGGTCATATCGTTATCAACTTTTCAACGTACTGCTGAGTAGGTCACAAGAAAATTGTGATTTTAGCCAGACAATAGACGTTCTTCGTAGGTCGAAAATTCCGCAGGCGCAAGGATGTCAACCGACTGAAAAGGGTTGAGCGACAACAGATTCTTATCGCCAGTAACAATGCAAACGGCGTTACCAGCAATCGCTGTTCCTAAGGTGAAAGACCTTCCACTTGTGTCATGGTCGCCAGCATAGCCTGGATATCTGGGGGTAGCGTAATCGTTAACGTATCGTCCATAGCTTTAGCCCAACACGAGATACAACAACTGTACGACATGCGGCACTTCACTAGCAGTCTAAGTAGGTCAGCAAGATCTTAAGTAGGATTGTTAGGCTCCGCCGTAACGCATTAAAACCTTGGCCAGCATGGGTTACGATACGCTAACTCATGCTACGGAGTCTGCCTCTAACAAGCCCTGAATAGCCTCTTCTAGCATTTCCAGCAGGTGTTCATAACTTTCTCCCCAAGTATGGCAACCGGGTAAAGCGGGTACAGAACCACACCAAATACCATCTTCTTGCCAAATCACAGCTTTGATTTTCATAAATCAATATCCCAGTGAGACTATCTCGATGCGCGAATACGCCTCAATCCGGCCACGCTATTTAATCGATAATACTCAGTGAGCTTCCCGACGGCGTACCGATGCTGTGCCTTGATGGCTTCTAGCCCCCATTCAGAGTTGGTTAGGAAAACATGATTTGTATATGATCTAGATTCATAGTTTCCCTTGTACCTTGAAAGCTTTGTTGGAAAGTCTGCATTGCTAAGAGAACTATTTTTCTTCCGATCAAGAAGAACTAAATTACCTAATCTATGAACCCAAGTAAGAATTTCTTGATCTACATCTCCTTTGTCAGACGGATTTCTTGGAAAAATATGCTCTAGGGTTGATACGGCTCTATTAAATCCTAGTCTAGTCTGTTGATTGCAATGCAAAAAATCAAGCTTTAGGAGCAAATATCTCGGCTTATTTAGACGTGTTCCTCCAAAAGCACCCCACTGTTCTTCACTTAGAAGATTACCAAATTCTAAGAGTTCCATATCGGTCTTTGAGCGAAGATATTTATACCCATAATCAAGACGCTCATCAGCCAGGAAACGATCAGCCCTCTCCGTAGTACTTCCATCGCCAGTGATTGCATCATCCATTGCACGTATGAGAAGGAAAAGTCTTTGTTGTAATGTTCGACGCCCGAGCAGCCAAGCCATGGATGCTAAATTATCTAGCTTGATTAGAAAATCTAGAATTCGATGACTACCAAATCTTTCGCGGTAGTGCATCAGGGGCATGATAAACTGTCCGCCAAAAGTTTCTGAGAGAATAAAAAATATGTTCTCAAAATCAGTCAACTCATCATTAGATAAACCTAATTTTTTGGGGTTTGCAATGGCTGAAAAATGCTCTGTATAACGACTGACAAGTTTAAAGAAACCATCTCCCGGTGTAACTTCACCTTTGTCAATCAAATAATCAAAGGCACTCTTTAGATTTCTGGTTTTATCGCTAGTGAACCTGACCTTAGCAAGTACAATGTATTTTAGAAGCTCATCGAAAGTCTTCAAAGGTGGTTGTATAGCATCAACACCCGAATCCCATAATTTAGCAAAATCCTGACGAGTTGATTCATCGTCGATAACACGAAGATTCTGAGCGCGGAGGATATCTCCAGCACTTAGCTGCATACCACGACTATTTAAAACCGTAAATAAGTTATATGCGTCATCCAGATTGTCAGGGGTAGACAGATAGAGGAATAAAACGCGGTTAGATAGATAACTGAAAAGACTTTCCAGGTATGCCTGAGGATCCTTTTCTTCTTCAAGTCTTTGAGACCACCAAGAATACATATCAATTACCGCTTGAGACATAGTCCGAACGGAAATCGTTTCACTTTCGTCCTTCGCTATTTGTGAAAGCTCAGCATGATTTTTGGTTCCTCCTTCCGGGAGAATCCATTTGTCAAGGAATTGCTTATCATTTCGCACAGCAAAGAAGATACGATTTCTTGCTGGCACATTGTCATATCTATCCTCAGCTTGTTTTAGTCGCTGCTGAACTTTTTCTTTTAACGTTTTATCTTCGGATAAATCTCTTAAAACAGCATGAAGTAAATAGAGAGTAATTAGTCTTTGTTGTCCATCTAGGATATCTAAGCAGTCGAAAGAATAGCCGCCAGATCTCTGATTAACAATATTCCATATCATACAGCCAAGAAAATATTCTTTGTCTGGATCTGTTTCCATTGCGCCACTGATATCATTCAGTAGATCGCTAATTTGTTGAGCTTCCCAAACATAAGGTCGCTGATATTCTGGGATTCTAAAGAAACGTGCTTTATCAAAAAGATCTTTGATGTGCAGCTTGCCTGTTTCGAGAGTTTTCATGCTTTAGTATCCACTATGTTGACTGCTACATTGACTAAATTAATTACTTGTCAGACTAAAACTTCGGAGTTTAAAAGCCAAGTGATATTGTCTAACTCATTTGACCAAAGTCTAATCTATTTGAATCTAGCTTAGCACTGGCTCTGGTATCGCGCCCTGCAAAAGCCCCAGCCATTCGGTCAGGCTTTCGAGTTGTTTTTCGGGCTTCAGGGCACCCAAACCGCGCACGACGATTTTGCCGCTGCCGTAGACGAAGCGAGATTGGAGGTGGCTGGGCAGTTTTTCGCTGAGCTTCTTCCAAGCGGGGCCTTCCATGGGGGTTTCTAGGATGACGTGCTGTTTGCCTTCGGGTTTGATGCGGGCGATGCCAGCGGCCTTGGCGACGAGTTTGAGTTCCAGCATTCGCACCAGTTGTTCGGTGGCGTGGGGGATGGGGCCGTAGCGATCACTGAGGTCGGCGGCGATTTGCATCAGTTCTACCTTGCTGTTGGCGGCGGCGAGGCTGCGGTAGGCGCTCATTTTTTGTTCGAGGTCGGGGATGTAGTCGTTGGGGACGAAGGCGGTGACGTTGAGATCCACCTGGGTGTCGTCCACTTGGGGGATGTCTTGGCCGCGAATTTCGGCGATCGCTTCCTCCAGCATGTCCATATAGAGGTCGAAGCCGATGGCATCCATTTGGCCGGATTGCTCGACGCCGAGCAGGTTGCCGACGCCGCGAATTTCCATGTCTCGCATGGCCAGTTGGTAGCCGGAGCCGAGTTGGGTGAATTCTTGGATGGCCCGCAGGCGCTGGCGGGCTTTGTCGGAGAGGGCTTTTTTGGGGTAGAACAACCAGGCGTGGGCTTGGATTCCGGCCCGACCCACCCGTCCGCGCAGTTGGTAGAGCTGGGAGAGGCCGAAGCGGTGGGCATCTTCTACCAGGATGGTGTTGACGCGGGGGATATCCAGGCCCGATTCGATGATGGTGGTGCAGACCAGGATTTCTGCATCGCCGTTGCTGAAGGTGAGCATGGTGGATTCTAGTTCCCCTTCGTCCATTTGGCCGTGGGCGACGGCAATGCGGGCGGCGGGCACCATCTCGCGGATTTTGGCGGAGACATCCTCGATGCCTTCTACCCTGGGCACCACATAGAACACTTGGCCACCCCGGTCGAGTTCCTGGCGGATGGCGGTGCGGATGGCTTCGGGATCGAGGGGCGACAGGTGGGTTTTAATCGGTCGGCGGGACGGGGGCGGCGTGGTGATTAGGCTCATTTCGCGCACGCCGGAGAGGGCCATGTAGAGGGTGCGCGGGATGGGTGTGGCGCTGAGGGTGAGCACATCCACCTGGGTTTTGAGGGATTTGATCCGCTCCTTTTGGTTCACCCCAAACCGCTGTTCTTCATCGACGACGAGCAGGCCCAGGCTCTTGAAATCGATGCCCTTGCCCAGCAGTTGGTGGGTGCCGACGACGATATCTAGTTCTCCGGTTTTCAGCCGTTGCAGGATTTCCTTACGTTCGGTGGCGGTGCGGAAACGGTTGAGCAGCCCCACTTGAATCGGGTAGGGGGCAAAGCGTTCCTTCAGGGTGTGGTAGTGCTGCTGGGTGAGGATGGTGGTGGGAGCCAGCAGGGCCACCTGTTTGCCAGCGGTGACGGCTTTGAAAATGGCGCGTAGGGCCACTTCGGTTTTGCCAAAGCCCACATCGCCGCAGACCAGCCGATCCATGGGGCGATCGCTCTCCATGTCGCGCTTCACATCCTGCACCGCTTTGAGCTGGTCGGGGGTGGCCTGGTAGGGGAAGGAGTCCTCCAATTCCTGCTGCCAGGGCATATCCGCCGGGAAGGAAAAGCCCTCCTGCTTGGCCCGCTGGGCGTAGAGCTGGAGCAAATCCACCGCCACCTTTTGGATGGCTTTCTTGGCCTTGCCCTTGGTCTTCTCCCAGGCGGTGCTGGTCATTTTGTTGAGCACTGGGGCCTGCCCCGTCGCCGCCCGATAGCGAGACAGCGACCCGACCGAATCCGCCGCCACCCGCAGCAGCCCATCGGCGTACTGAATCACCAGGTAATCGCGGGTTTCGTGGTTGAGGGTGAGGCTTTCCAGCTTGAGGAACTTGCCGATGCCGTGGCTGCGGTGAACCACAAAATCCCCCGGCTTCATCTTATTGGGGTCTACCTGCTTCGAGGCCGCCCGTCGCCGCTTGCGCACATAGCCGCCCGTGGCCAGGGTATGCTGTCCAAAAAATTCTCGGTCGGTGACGATGGCAATGCGGAAGGTGGGCAACACAAACCCCTCCAACTCCGCCAAGCCAGAATACTTTACCGCCACGGGCACCCGCTGCCCCTGGAGTTTATCGATGGCGTTGTAGTCCTTGGTGTTGGGAATAAACTGGGCCGGACAATCGTGCTCTTGCAATAGCGCCACCGACCGCGAGGGCTGCGCCGACACCAGCCAGACGGAATGCTTGCGGTCACACTCCTGCCGAATCGTCTCCGCCAGCTTGCCAAACTGGTGGGGAATTGCTGGCACCGGACGACTGGCTAAATTCAGCCCGCCGTGGTTGACCTCCGTGAGTTCCGACAAATACAGCCGAGGAAAAATTTCCGCATCGCTGAGGGTGTCGGTGAAGGGACGGTGGATCTTGGGGAGTGGTGGGGTGGTGGGGTGGTGGGGTGGTGGGGTGGTGGAGTCTGTGGCACCATCCTCACCCTCTTCACCATCCTCACTCCCGACTCCCGACTCCCGACTCCCCACCTCCTGCCAATGATCCTCCACATGCTCCACCCACCGATCTCCGTGGGCTTGGCACTGATCCACTTCGTCGATGGCGAGTAGGGTCGTTTCGGGCAGGTAATCCAGTAATGACGCCGGATTCGCAAAGGCCAGCCCCAGCCAGCGGCGGGTGCCTTCGGGGACGATGCCGTCGTTGAGTCCTTCTAAAGCCGCTTCGGAAAAGAGACCCTCCAAGTTGCCCTGTTCCCGCAAGGATTCCAAAATCACCGGGCCGTACTGGGTGGGGGTGAGGATCAGGTGATCGATGGCATCTAGGGAGCGCTGGGTGGAGGGGTCAAATTCCCGCATCCGTTCCAGCTCATCGCCAAATAGTTCTAGCCGCACAGGTAACTCGGCGGCGACGGGATACACATCAATAATGTCTCCCCGCTGTGCCCACTGGCCTTCGGTTTCGACCACCGGGACGCGCTCGTAGCCCAGCTTGGCGAGCTGCTGACCCAGGGCTTTGAAGTTGATTTCCTGGCCCAGTTGCAGCCGCAGACAGTAGGGCTCCAGCGCGGTGACAGGGGGTAGGTGAGGCTGAAGGGCGCGTTCTGTGGCCACGATGGCAATCCGTCGAGCCGTGGCATCTCCCCGCAAGGCCAGCAGGTCGGCCAACACTTGAAGTTGCCCCCAGGTCATCTCCGACTCTTGGTCAAAGGGGTCGTAGGGCGAGGCCTCCGAGGTGGGGTAGAAATGCACCGTATCCCAGCCCATCGCCTCCAGTTGGGTGGCCCAGCGTCCGGCTTCCTCTAGGGTGGCGGTGATCACCAGCAGGGGCCGTTCCTGGGCTTGGGCCAGGGCCGAAGATACCAACCCCTTGGGCAGTCGCGCCGCACCGTTGAGGTGTAGACTGCCCTGCTGATCCAGCTTTCCGAGCAGGTCTGCCGTGAGGGGAGATCGTTGCAGCGCACGGGTGACGGAGGAAAAGGCCATAATCAGCAGCTTTAGGGAATAAGACAGGCATTACCAATGAAAAGCACCCCCCAAACGTGATCTTTGGGGAAATGGGGTGTCGGTTGGGCTGGAATTGTCCCAGCAACGGCAGGTTTACTTATTTTAATAATAGTTGCCTGAGTCCATGGCAATGGTTCCTAGGACACAGTGTTGCGAAGGACGATGACGTGATGGCCTTGGCCTGTTGGTATCGTCACTCCAACTCGTTTTGAACCAGTGAATAGGTTGCTTTATGAGGGCTGTAGCCGATCAAGCTGCCTCGTTATTATCAAAAACGACCACAGCAGCTGACAAGATCTCCGATTCGGCACTGTGCATCCTAGGGACTCAATGAGCATCTGTTTGGGGCTCGGTTTGGAGGCAGGTTGCGAGACTAGTTTTTGGGATCGCCACCATCCTTGCCGTCCTTGCCGCCCACAAAGCGATGGGAGACCGTTTCGGGCTGAATGGCGGATAAAATAGTGTGGCCAGAGTCGGTAATAATCACCGCACGGGTGCGGCGGCCATAGGTGGCGTCTACCAACTGTCCCCGTTCGCGGGCATCGCTAATGATGCGCTTGATGGGGGCCGATTCGGGGCTGACGATGGCAATCACGCGATTGGCAGACACAATGTTGCCAAAGCCGATATTGATAAGCTTGATGTCCATAATGAATAGGTGGGGGCAATGAACCAGGGGCAGACCACAAAACGCTAGGAACGAGGCGATAACGCTAGGCTTTAACGGGCATTGTCGGACAAAGCCGTCTATTATGCCTAGAATTTAGCCTATTGCTCATACTAACGAATTGCCAGGGAGCCGGGGAAAATGTCCGGCTAAATTTCAGAATTTCGTCGATTTCGTAAGGTGGACTACATATTTCCTGCCAATGACTAGGGATTAGCCCACGAAATCGAGTCTTTTCCCCACTCAACAGCCCTATCCCCATCCCCAAATGATTGACCATACAGGGCTATCAGACTAGGCCGGGGCGGGGTCATGTTCCTGCCTCTGCCGTCCCTGTATCCCCGCCACGCCAAGGAAAGCCATGCAACCCGTTGATTTCACAACCTTGATGGCCGTCTGCCACGACCTGCGGGCCAGTTGGCTACCTGCCCGCTGCGAACAGGTGGTGCAGTGCGACCCGACCACCCTTGCCATTGCCCTCCGCACGTTGGATCGGCGGGGTTGGCTGACGGTGTCTTGGCATCCCCAGGCGGCGCGGCTGCACCTAGGCGAAGCTCCCCCCAAGGGGCCAGATACCTTTACCTTTAGCCAGCAGCTCAAGCATCAGTTGAATCAGTTGGCGCTGGTGGCCATTGACCCTGTGGCCTCCTGGGAACGGGCGCTGGATTTGCAGTTTGGCCGTCGCCCTGGGGATCCGCCCCAGTGGCATTTGTACGTGGAAATCATGGGCAAATACAGCAACGTGATTTTGGCCAACGACCAGAATCAGATTGTCACCGCCGCCCATCAAGTTAGCGATCAGCAGTCGCGGGTGCGCCCGATTCAAACCGGAGCTCCCTACGTGTTGCCCCCGGCAATGATGAACACTCTGCCCAGCCTCAGCGAATCGCAAACAAGCTGGCAGGAGCGGGTGACCCTGGTGCCTAGCACCCTCAAAAAAATGCTGATGCAGAGCTATGGTGGCCTCAGTTCGTCCCTGGTGGCAACCTTGGTGGCGGCGGCAGAGTTGAGCCCTAACCAACCCGCTGAGGAACTGACCCAAGCCAATTGGGATCAGCTCTTTGCGGTGTGGCAGCGCTGGCTAATGGCCCTAGACAAAAGCCAGTTTTTCCCCGGTCGCACCGCCACAGGGTACACCCTGCTGGATTGGGACGCCCTCGCCCCCATTGATGATCTCCATGGTCTGCTGAACGACTACTACCGGGACGAACTGAATCGGCAGGGATTCGACCGTCTAAAAAACCAGCTTCAGCAAAAACTCAAGGGCCACCTGGAAAAACTGGGGCAAAAGGCCGATACCTTCCGCCAGCGGCTCGATCAATCCGCCCAGGCCGAAGACCTGCGACAGCAGGCCGATTTGCTGATGACCTACAACCATCAGTGGGAACCGGGCCTCACCGCCATGACCCTCACCGACTTTGAGACTGGAGCGCCCGTCACCATCCCCATCGACCCCGATAAAACCGCCATTCAGCAAGCCCAGCGCCTCTATAAACAGCACCAAAAACTGAAACGGGCGAAGGATAAGGTGATGCCCCTGCTCAATGACGTTGAGGCCGAATTGAATTACCTGGAACAGGTAGACGCCGCCCTGGGCCAGATTCCCCTCTACAGCGAACCCACCGATCTCGATGCCCTGACCGACATTCGCGACGAACTGGTGCAGCAGGGCTACCTTGCCTCCTCCGACTATCGCCCCAATGATCGGCGCAACCCCACCGACGCCTTTCGCCAGTTGCAAACCCCCGACGGCCTGACGGTGCTGGTGGGCCGCAACAATCGCCAAAACGACCTGCTGATTTCCACCGTCGCCACCGACTACGACCTCTGGTTTCACACCCAGGAAATTCCCGGTAGCCATGTGCTGCTGCGCCTAGGGGCAGGCCAAGTGCCCAGCGAAACCGACCTGCAATTTGTGGCCGATGTGGCCGCCTACTTCAGCCGCGCCCGCCAGTCCGACCAGGTGCCCGTCATCTACACCCAGCCCCGCCATGTGTATAAACCCAAGGGAGCCCGCCCCGGCATGGTGATCTACAAGCACGAAACCGTGGTGTGGGGCCAACCCCAGCGCCTCCGCCAGTCGCCGCCGATCCCGGTTGCTGGCCAACCCCATAGCGGATTTCACTCGAATGAAGTACACCGCTAAGATCCCCCCAGCCCACCCTTAATAAGGGGGGTATTAAGGTGAATCTTCTACAGCAATAAACTGGGGGGATCTGAAGCTCAACAAGCTCGTACCTCACTGAAGCGAGAACCGCTATAGGACAAAATCACTCGACTAAGTACATTTGCTCATTAGTTCAGGTTATTGAATTCGGACAGATTGACTAGAGATTGTGTAAAGAAAAATCTGTACTTGTTGTTACAATGAAAGACGGAGGAGATGAGAGCCCTCCCAACGGAAGCTACCCCTAGCGCATAGGCTTTGAGGCGGTTTCCTCCCAATTGAGAGAACAACATAGGTATTCAAAATTACCTGCATCGGCTTCGAGAGAGGCCGATTTTTTTATTCATTACGGTTGCATTCTAGCTTGTCCAAGCTGTGGCAGTGGGTTGCCCAGGGGCTTGGATGGAACCTATCCGCTCATTCCCTCTGTCCGCCATAATGAACATGGCCCTTCACAGTTGTTCACAATGGCGAGAGATCTACGGCAGTTTTTGACCCTCCTGGAAGATCGGGGACAGTTGCGGCGCATTACTACCCCGGTGGATCCCTACCTGGAGGTATCGGAAATTGCCAACCGACTCTTGCTGGGCGGCGGGCCTGCCCTGCTGTTTGAAAACGTGAAGGGAGCCTCCATGCCCCTAGCCATTAACGTGTTGGGCACCGTGGAGCGGGTCTGCTGGGCGATGAATATGGATCATCCCCAGGAACTGGAAGCCCTGGGAGACAAGCTGGCCCTGCTGTATCAGCCCCGTCCGCCCAAGACGATTTCCCAGGCGGTGGAATTGGGCAAGGCGCTGTTTGATGTGGTGAAGGCCAAGCCCATGAGGGATTTGCTGCCCCCCTGCCAACAGGTGGTGCTCAAGGATGAGGCGGTGGATCTCACCCAAATCCCGATGCTGCACGTCTATCCCGGTGATGCGGGCAAGGTGCTGACCCTAGGGCTGATGATCACCAAAGACCCCGAAAGCGGCATTCCCAACGTGGGGGTGTATCGCCTGCAACTGCAATCGAAAAACACCATGACGGTGCAATGGCTGTCGGTGCGGGGCTGTAGTCGGCACCTGCGGAAGGCGGCGGAGATGGGCAAAAAGCTGGAGGTGGCCATTGCCATTGGTGTGGATCCCCTGGTAATTTTGGCGGCGGCGACTCCCCTGCCCATCGACCTTTCTGAATGGCTGTTTGCCGGACTCTACGCCGGAAAGGGCGTCCATCTGGCCAAGTGCAAGACGGTGGATCTAGAAGTCCCTGCCGACTCGGAAATCGTCCTCGAAGGCACCATCACACCGGGCGAAACAGCGGTGGATGGCCCCGCTGGCGACCACATCGGCTACTACGGCGGCGTCAACGAAGCGGCCCCGCTGCTGCGTTTCCACTGCGTTACCCACCGCAAAGATCCGATCTACATGACCACCTTCAGCGGTCGGCCTCCCAAGGAAGACGCCATGATGGCCATTGCCCTCAACCGCATCTACACCCCCATCCTGCGCCAGCAAGTGCCGGAAATTAAGGACTTCTTTTTGCCGATGGAAGGGCTGAGCTACAAAGCTGCTGTCCTCTCCATCGAGAAAACCTACCCCGGACAGGCGAAACGGGCGGCGTTGGCCTTTTGGTCGGCCCTGCCCCAGTTCAACTACACCAAGTTTGTGATTGTGGTGGATGAGTCGATCAACATCCGCGATCCGCGTCAGGTGATGTGGGCCGTCACCTCCAAGGTAGACCCCGTGAGGGACGTGTTTATTTTGCCCAACAACCCCTTCGACAAGCTGGATTTTGCCACCGAGCGCCCCGGACTCGGTAGCCGTATGGGCATCGACGCCACCACCAAGGTCTACCCCGAAACCGACCGCCCCTGGAGCGAGGAACTGGTACCCGACCCCGACACCGCCGCCTTGGTAGATCGCCGCTGGGCCGAGTATGGGTTAGGGGATCTCAACTTGGGCGATGTTGACCCAAATCTATTTGGCTACGACATCCGCTAAGTCTTGATCTTGGACATCTGCTTTGCGCTGATTTAACGGCACCTATCCATGTTGGCAAAGCCGCCCAATGACGCAGGTATCCAATTCGGTGTGTCTAAGTCTGGTGTCTATAAGGGTTTTGTCGGCAGGGCGATGCTAGCCTAGTCCAGAAGAGATTGCCCCATGGATGCCACCTATCCAACCATGGGCTGATAGTACGGATTAAGCACGTCCCTATGACCCTGGCGCTAATTCCCCTGGTAACAGCCTTCGTGACGGGTTGGTTGCTGTGGCTAGTGATTGATACCGAGCAACCCCACAGCATCGGCTTGGCTTTGGTCAAAGCTCTGATGATTCAAGCCCTGATCACCTTGGTGTTAAACGAAATTCTGAGCCTAGGAGATGCCCTCACCCGGCCCCATGTCGCCTTGTCGTGGCTGATGGTCACCCTCGTGCAAGGGGGACTGGTGGCCTACCGGGTGAGCTATCGCTTCCAGGGCTTACTGAGGGTACTGAAGCCTATGATTCGCCATCGATTCGACCGACTATCCGGTTTGGACTGGCTAGATCGGCTGATTTTGGGTGGCATTGTCCTAGTTTTGGCAACCACCCTGGCAACGGCCCTAATTGCCCCGCCCAATAATTGGGACAGCATGACTTACCACATGCCTAGGGTGATGCACTGGCTACAAAACCAAAGTATTGCCCACTACCCAACCGCCATTTTGCGGCAGATATCCTTTCCCCCCGGCAACGCGGCCTTGATGAGCCATCTACAATTGCTGAGCAGTGGCGATTATTTCGCTAACCTGGTGCAGTGGTTGGCCTTTGTGGGTGGCTTGGTTGTCGTCACAAAACTGACTCAGGGACTGGTGCCACTCTCCCATCATCCTTGGCTGGGGTCGGTGCTGTATCTGAGCATTCCCATGGCGCTGATGCAAGCTCCGACGACCCAAAACGACCTGCTAACGGCCTTTTGGCTCAGTGCCTACGCCTTTTTTATCCTGGTGCCCACAGGTTACCGCCATCGGGACTTAGTTTGGATTGCCATCTCCCTGGGTTTGGCCATTGCTACTAAACCTACCGCCTTTATCTATGGGGTTCCCTTGGGGATGGTATTTGCTGCTAAGCTCCTGCGGGGATCAACTGGAACGGGGCCGAAAGAGACCACCCGCCGCCTCTGGCTTCAGAACTTTGGCAAAGGTAGCCTAGTTCTCCTAGGAGCCTTGAGCTTATCCCTCGGCACATTTCTTCGCAACTATCAGACGTTTGCTAAGGTCTTAGGCGACGATCAGGGGACACGAGTAGAGACCCTCGGATTGAAAGTGCTAGTCTCTAACAGCTTGAAGCTTCTCTACATCAACCTACCCATTCCCCCAATTAAAACGGTCAACGTATTTGTTCACGATCTAATGGGCTATGACCTCTACAACCCCAACTCAGATTTAACCGTCTCCCTGCTGACCCAACCAGGAATCAAGTTTTTGGCTCCCCATGAAGACTTTGTAGGTGCGCCCCTTCATAGTCTGCTCTTTGGCCTAGGTGTGGCTCTACTGTGCTGGTGCTGGTGGAAACAGAGGGCGCAGCGCCTCGCCTTCTCTCAATTGATATGCCTGATGCTGTCAGTGCTAATCGGCCTAGGGCTGTTTTGTTCACTATTGAAGTGGAGTCCGTGGCACAACCGCCTTCTTTTGCCCCTAGTCATCCTCGCTGTTCCAGTGATGACCTTTGGGGTAGCTCAGATTTTCAAACCCAGAAGTCAGCGCTGGCTAATGATGCTGTTGTTAGCCATGGCTATAGCCTATAGCCTCACAACCCTGCGTCGCCCCATCTTGCCCCTGCCGATAGTGTCTGAAACCCAACAAATTGAGCAATCACCGTCTATTCTGACCCTAGATCGGCAAGCGATGTACTTCAGTGGGGCAAGAAAAGAGATGGCCTTACCCTACCAGCAGGCCACGGCAGCAGTTCTACAAAATCAGTGTCGGCGGGTAGGTTTAGCCCTTGGCAACGGCGATTATTGGGAATATCCGTTTTGGGTACTTCTTAATCAGTCCTCAATAGCTGACAGATCAGCCCAGGTTCAACTAAGGCATATTGGCATGACCAACGCATCAACTTCTATAACAAACTCTTTCCCTGAGACCAATCTCTGTGCAGTAATTGCCCTACACCCTGTTGCCGATCCATTACCTAGGGGTATCCCTACAGACTGGCAACCCTGGTACCAAACCACAATCCAAGCACCAGACGCAGATAGAGAGTCACATCAACTAATAGTTTTAGGGCCACCATAGCGATGTCTACAGTATTAGTAGACTGATAAAACTAGTTGCAATGGGCAGATATACAGATGGACAAGGGCATGATGAAGTTAACGGTTGTTATTCCTTGCTTTAACGAAGTAAGAACGATTAAGCATGTAGTAGAGGCCGTAAAACAATCGCCTATTGAGAATTCTGAAATTATTGTTGTGGACGATGGTTCCACAGATGGTACTCGCGAATTATTAGAAAGAGAACTTGCTGTCCAGGTAGATCAGGTCATTTATCACCCGATCAATCGGGGCAAAGGAGCTGCTCTTCGTAGCGGTTTTGCTGCTGCCACAGGTGATATCGTTATTGTTCAAGATGCAGACTTAGAATATGATCCCCAGGAATTCCCAATCATGATTGGGCCGATTCTAAATGGCAAGGCAGATGTTGTCTTTGGCTCACGATTTCAGAGTGGCCGTCCTCATCGAGTTGTATATTACTGGCACATGGTCGGCAATATTTTCCTGACCACGCTTTCAAATATGCTCACTAATATCAACCTGACGGATATGGAAACCTGCTACAAGGCTTTCCGCCGGGAAATCATTCAGTCTATTCGCATCTGCGAAAATCGTTTTGGGTTTGAACCTGAAATTACTGCTAAGGTTGCCAAGTTAAACTGCCGAATCTATGAGGTGGGGATTTCTTACTATGGTCGCACCTATCAAGAAGGCAAAAAAATTGGATGGAAAGATGGAGTTCGGGCTATTTACTGCATTCTTAAATATAATCTTGCAAAGTAATGCCAGTCCAGTATGAAGTTAAGCATAATAGGTAGTGGTGTTAGAGCCGACATTCCGCAGGTTGACAGGGGTTATTTTAGGAGATAGTACTGGCAGGCCGGAAAGGAGATATAGTCAAATCTGGCTGGTTGACTGACAAAACTAGTCGGCGACATAGCAGTACGTGTGTATTTTGAAC
>JBBAWV010000018.1:0-47278 GCA_040396995.1 Nodosilinea sp.
CCTATACCGTGTGAGCTTTTTTACTGACTATGCGGCTTTTCAAACGCCCTCTAAGCGACAAGGATGGGGAGTACCGTATTCAATCTGGTGCAACCGCCTCGCCATTGATGTCTATGCGTGGGGTCGAAGGTAGTGGTGAAAATAGCTCTTGGGGTGTTGGGCCTCGTTTTAACGATGGGAGTGGCCCTAGAGATTGTTCTGCGACTGCGCTATGGCCTGGGCCATCCACCCCTCTACGTGGCCGATGATCTGACGGGGTACCGCCTAGCACCGAACCAAATCCTGCGACGACGGGGCAACCGCATTGCCATTAACGACTATTCCATGCGGGGGCCAAGCCTCAGCCCACACCGTCCGGCCCAAACCCTGCGGGTGCTGTTGCTGGGCGATTCCATCGTCAACGGCGGCTGGTGGACGGATCAATCGGAGTTACTGTCTCTGAAGACCCAAGCCTTCCTCAATCATTACCTCACCCAGGCCGAAACTCCAGCCCCACATCTCACCCAAGCCGAAGTGTTGAATGCCTCCGCGAATTCCTGGGGGCCGCGTAACGAGTTGGGCTATGTGCAGCGCTTTGGCACCTTCGAGTCTCAGGTGGTGATGTTGGTGATCAACACCGATGACCTGTTTGCCATTGCCCCCAACAGCTACGAACTGGGCCATCATCCCGCCTATCCCATCCGCCGCCCGCCGCTGGCCCTGTGGGAGGTCATCCGCCGTCGCCAGCCCTATCAGCCCAGCCCCGAATTCCAATCCCTCCACAACGAACCGGGCGACCGAGTGGGGGTGAACCTAGAGGCCATCCGTCAGATCAACGCCCAAGTTGCCTCAGCCCAGGGGCGGTTGCTGCTGGCCATGACGCCCCTGCGCCGAGAACTGGACAACGGCCCCAGAGATTACGAACAAGTGGCCCGCCAACGGTTATTAGATTTTGCGGCGGTTGAGCACATTCCCTACCTCGACTTTCTACCCCGCTTCCAAGCCCTAGACCACGCCGCCCTTTATTTCGACCATATCCACCTCAGTGCCCAGGGCAATCAGGTGGTGAGCCAAGCCCTCGCGGCATGGGTGGTGGAGCATGGCGGGGTGGGGATTGACGTGGAGAAACCTTGATCGCCCACACTAACCCACCCGCTGAACGTAGAAAAACGCCGCCTGGATGAGGCCAATGCCAAAGCCCAGAATACCGCCCAGGTTGACAATCGCCTGCAATTCGCTGCGAACGATGCCCTGAATCGCCATTTCCAAATCCTTGGGGGAGGTGCCGCGCACGCGATTGATGATCACCTCATCAATGTTGAGGATGGGAATAATTTGGGCAACGAGGGATTCTAGATCCCGTTCTAGGTAGCGTTCTAAAACGAGGGCTAGTTCTTCGCTGACGGGGTCGAGGGATTGGGTAATCACCTGGGAATGCTGGAGGCGGTTGATGAGCTGGGTGGCTAGCATTTCCCAGTTCACAGAGTTGCCGAGCCCCGTGAGAAATTCTGGCCCTAGGGTGCGGACGTAGGTTTGCACGGATTCTTTGAGGTTGTGGCGCATTTGGCGCACGGTGGCCACGGGCAGATTTTGCAGAGAAACCTGTTGCAGCCAGTCGCGCAGGCGTTTTTTGATTTGGAGGGCGGTGCTCAGTTCGGCGATGCGGGCGTTGCTGACCTCGCGTTCGTCTAGGCAAAACGACCGCAGACGGGCCAGGGCATTGCGTACCCCAAACAGGTTGGCCACTACCCAGTAGGTGCCGCTGGTGCGTTCCCGAAAAATGGTGTCGATCACCTGAATGTTGCGGTCGGTGAGGAAGTCGATAATCAACTGGCGCACCTTGTCCGGAGGAAAGACCCCGCTCAGCAACCAGGTGGCAATTTGGTCGGCCTGGTCGGCGCTGAAGCGAAAATCCACCAGCACTTGGTCAAACAATTGATTGAGCTGCGGTTCCAAAAAGTCATCCCGCCTAGCCCATACCCGAATTAGCCGGGGCAGGGATTTACCAAAGAGATCCTGCAAAATGCGGCCCGCAATTTCAGCCGTGCGCACCTGGGTACGACTTTTGACCTGATCCAAGGCCAGTTCCAACAGCCACTTAATCGCCGCCTTGGTGCGGTCGGTTTGCAGTAGCCGACGGGCCAGGTTTTGCAACTCCTCCGGCGTCAGCAGCGACCCCATAATGGTGTCGGAAATTCGTTTGGCAAGGCGTTCTTGGTTGCTAGGAATTAGCCCTGGGGTGAAGGGAATCCGCTGTTTGCCCACATAAAAGGCGCGATAGGGTCGAAACAGCATTTTGATGGCGATGTCATTGGTGAAATAGCCAATCACACCGCCCACCACCGGAGGGGCCACCAGCAGCCAGATCTCAGACCACGTCATGGCCACGGCGCACCACCAAAACGCCCATCAGCCCCCCTAAGATAGGGTAATGTACCGCCGACCCAAAGCCAGCCTGCTTCGCCATGGCTACCTGCTCTGGCCCTGTGGGGAAGCGATCCACGCTGGGGCCGATGTAGGCGTACTCCTCCGTCAGGCCCATCTCACGGGCGGTGGGCACCACAATGGTCTCTAAATACCAGCGCTGAAAGCCCTCAGCCAGCGCCCCCTGGGGACGGTGAAAATCCAAAATCGCGGCCTTGGCTCCGGGCTTTAACACCCGACGCAGTTCTCGCAAACCCTGGGGAATATCGGTCAAATTTCGCAGGCCATAGCCCATGGTAGCCGCCGCAAAGGTTTGGTCGTCGAAGGGCAGGGCTAGGGCATCCCCCAACATCCAATGAATTCGGGTGGGTAGGTAGGCTCGACTCGCCCGTTCCGCCGCCACCGCCAACTGCTCGGCAGAAAAATCCACCCCGTAAACCGTGCCCGTGGCCCCCACTTGGCGAGCTAACAACAGCGCCAAATCCCCACTACCGCAGCACACATCTAGGACGGTATCCCCCGCCTTGGCCCCACTCCAGCGCACCGCCATCCGCTTCCAAACCCGATGCAGCCCAAAGCTCAGCCGCTGGTTGAGGTCGTCGTAGACCGGGGCAATGCGGTTAAAAATGCCTTGAATATCGGTGGCGGTTGGGTTGGTTGACTTGGCAAATCCCACGGAGTAAGTATCGCTAGCGACAGATTTCTACTGTAGCGCCGCCCACCGCCCACCGCTAGGAACCGTTGAACTTCGTGACACAGCCCAGTCGGATTACGCTTATCCTACCCTCTGGTAAACCATTCAGCTTGAGCGCTACTGTAGAGGCCGATGGCGAACTAGGTGCTTTTCTATGGCCAAGCAGACATCGTTACCCCCTGGTCTGCTAATTCGCACGGGCAAGTGGGTGTGGATAACCCTCTGGCAGCGAATGATGGCCCAGATGGCCCCCAGCAGGGAGGGTGGCGACTATCAGCGGCCCCCCAGCCAGTGTCGGGGCTGGATTGATCCCCATGGCCCTCATCCTCCAGATCCCCAGCGCTATGGGTTGCTGGTGGGGATGGGCTGTCCTTGGGCACACCGGACGTTAATCACCCGTGCCCTGAAGGGGTTAGAGGAGGCCGTTCGGGTGATTGTGGTCGAACCCTCCCCAGACGAGGGCTGTTGGGTGTTTCCGACGCCATTTCAGAACTGCCGCACCCTGCCCGAACTCTACCGACAGGCGGGCATCGCCGGACGGGCCACGGTTCCGGTGCTGTGGGACTTCCAGACGGCCACCGTCGTCAACAACGACAGTGCCGACATCATCCAAATCCTCAACCAATCCCTCAACGAGTTTGCTGACTATCCCGACCTCGATCTCTATCCCGACCCCTGCAAAGCTGAAATCGATGCCTGGAACGAACGCATCTATGCCAGCGTGAATAACGGCGTTTATCGTTGCGGCTTTGCCCAAACCCAAGCCGCCTACGACCGCGCCTGCGGAGACCTGTTCGATACCCTCGACGCCATTGAAGCCACCCTTGCCCACCAGGTCTACCTCTGTGGCGATGCCCTCACCCTAGCCGATGTGCGTCTGTTTCCGACCCTGTTTCGCTTTGATGCGGTGTATTACGGCCTGTTCAAGTGTAACCGCCGCCGCATCCAAGACTATCCAGCCCTGTGCGGCTACGTCCAAACCCTCTATCATCAGCCCGGAGTAGCGGACACCTGCGACCTCGCTGCCGTCAAGCGCGACTACTACGGCAACCTGTTTCCCCTCAATCCGGGGGGCATCATCCCCGCTGGCCCCGATTTACCCTACCTGTCTAAGCCCGATTTCACCGATTCACACCTCCGCCACGAATGAGCGACCAGGGGGCTCCCATCGTAGGCCACCTCGATAGATTCCGCGTAGATATCGTGAATATGCATAGATTTACGCTCACGGGCTGAACAACTCGCCGCCACAATGGAACAGGTGGGGCAGCAACGTTCTAGTAACGTTCTAGCGGTAATCGAGTGCGATCTAGCAGGATGCCCCAGTAGGGTCAGATCAGCGAATTCGGGGGCATCGAAATGGGAGTAGGTATCGGATCAACTCAAGGTTGGCAGAGGGGAGCGCAGGCTTTTTTGGGGCTCTTTCTCAGCAGTTCATGTTCCCTGTGCGAGCGGACAGCTTCGCAAGCCATCTGTCCGAACTGTGAACGGCAGGTGCGCCAAAGCCAGTTGGCCGATCCCCTTGATGCCAGCCACCCCGGCCTTCCGGTACTGAGCTGGGGCCGCTACGAAGATACCCTTCGCCAGGTGATTCGCCAATTCAAATACAGTGGCCAACCTGAACTGGCAAGCTGGCTAGGCTTAGAAATGGGGCAAACTTGGCGGCAACATCAGCTTAGCAAGGGGGGCAAGGCTCCTCGGCCAGCGGTGTTGGTGCCCATTCCCCTCCATGCCAGCAAGCTGAAACAACGGGGGTTTAACCAAGCGGAACGGTTGGCCCAGGGCATGAGCCGTGTGGTTCAGGTTCCCGTGGTGGGGGAAGGATTGGTGCGGGTGCAGGCCACCCAAGCCCAACACAGCCTAAGCCGCGAGGAACGACAGGCTAACCTAGCCCAGGCGTTCCAGGTCAACCCCCACCACCTTCAGGTGCTCCGTCAAAAGCACGTCTGGCTAGTGGACGATATTTTCACCACCGGAGCTACAGCCCACACCGCCGCCACCGTTCTCCGTCAAAGCGGCATCTCCGTCGCAGGTATCTGCACCGTCGCCCGCAGCATGGCACCCCGCCCCGCCCACCAGTAACTCTCTTGGGTCACGCCTCTTCGCCCCCATCACCGTTTGAATGGGGTTGGGTTCCTGATGAATTGGATGACTTTATGACCCAAAAATCTAGCGAATTATCTGGTCAAAGACTGGTTATGAAAAGGTTTTCCTTCAAAACAAAGGTTTTTTCAACCTTCAGAACTAGATCCAGAACTTTTCAGAACTTTCATGTATTGGCGAATGCGCTGCCATGACCGACCATAGGGTCATCCTGTAGACTCGCGTGTGCTCCAAAGCCAAGACCGGGTAGGGCCTCAGGACATTGTGGGGGTTCGCTCCTCCTCAGTGATAGCGCCTAACCCGGCTTTTTATTCTTTCCCTATCCGCCCCATACCCAGTTCGCCTCAATCTGGGGATCGACCGAGGGATCTCGCCGTTGACGATGCGCCCCCCTCTGTTCCCACCCTCGCGCTGCGTGTGCTCCGGATCTACGACATCCTCACTGTTGAGCTACCGGATCACCTAGCCACGATTCAAGCGTTGCCCCAGGGCCAGCTTCCGCCTAATCAGCGGCGGAATCATTCCTCTGCTGAATATCCTGATGGCCGTCAAGGTGGCCCTCGGATCCTGGGTGGCTATCCTCCTGTTCATTTGCTACCGGGGTCTGTTGTAGGGCCGTTGTGATGAAACTTTCCCATGATGAGGCGTTCCCGTGATGAAGCGTCTCAGGGAAGCGGTCGTTTTGGAAGGTTTGCGGTTAAATAGTAGGGGACTCTATATCGACATTTGTATCGATATATATCGTTTGTTGTCGCAGACCGTCTGCCCAGACTGCATTTCTCAGGCATTTTCTCAGACTTTAGGACGTGAGCATGAAGCGTTTTTGGATGACTTGGCCCCCCCCGGCCCGCCAGCAACCCCTTCGGCGACCTTCCCTAAGGCTCGTGCGGCTCAGACGCCTGAAGTCGATTCGCCTAACCGCGTTCTATCCCGAAACCGGGCAACAGGCCAAGACTACCCAGCGAGTTCAGGTGGTTGGGGGCATGGCACTGGCTGGGCTGATCTTAACCCAAGTCCCCCTTGCTCCCACCTCCCTCTGGCGGGCTCCGACCGAGACCGTCATGCTCCAGTCGTCCCTGTGGGAATCTACGGGGCTGGTGCGGCAGTCTGTGGTGGATCTCTACCGGGCACGGCGACTGTTCATGCAATCAGCGACGCCAGCCACCCCGCCGAGTCAGGATCCTTCAGCGCCTGGGGCATCGGCTTCTACTCCCCCCAGTGAAACCGCTCCAGCCACCCCGAATTCCGCCTCTGTCCCCCCAGCCAGTGCATCGCCAAGGACAACGGCTCCGATGACCTCTGGTGCTTCTCGCACCCTACCCCAGCCCCCAGTGCCCCCTAGCCCTGCGGTGAATGTGGCCTTTGATCCGGCCAAGACCATCGACACCAACCTGGAAATGCGGGTGGCGGTGGCTAGGGAAGTTAGTTCCCTAACGGTGGCAACCTCCACGGACGGCTATTTAATGGATCTCAACGGCCAAGGGTTTTGCAACCTACCCGCCCAAAAAAGCGTGGTGTTGCGGCCCCAGAGCGGTGGTCTCGGTTATAGCGGCTGTCAACTCACCAACACCGTTTGGCTAGAACCCGGTGAGGGTGGCTATGTCTATGTGGGAGACAAGTGGTTTAAGGGCCGAGTGCTGCTGATGGGCAGTGGCTCCACCCTCACCGCCGTCAATTTTGTGCTGATGCACGACTACCTAAGCAGCGTGGTGGGTAGCGAAATGTACGTCAACTGGCCCCTGGAAGCCCTCAAGGCCCAGGCCGTCGCCGCCCGATCCTATGCCTTGGTGCACCACGTTCGCCACGCCAACCGTCCCTACGATTTGGACAACACCCAGCGCTATCAGGCTTACCTGGGCATCGCCAAGGAAACCAGCACCACCCAGGCCGCTGTAGCCGCCACTTCCGGCGAGTTCATCAGCCACGATGGCGGCATTGTGGAATCCCTCTACGCCGCCTCCGATGCCATTGTGCAATCCGCCCACGGGGGCCGAGGCATGAGCCAAACCGGAGCCATGGAACTGGCACGGCAGGGCTATGGTTATACCGAAATCCTCGGCAACTACTACCCCAACACTGGCCTTTCCCGGCTCGTGGTTCAGTAGGGCGGGCGGGCTCATAGCAAAAGAGCATGTTTGGGAGCTACTGAGCCTAATTAGCCCAGTGCCCCATGGGATGCGCTAGTCACCGCCGATGCTGATCGGGGTGCCGACGATTTCGGTGCCGGTCAGATTTGCATTCACCCAGGAGGCCCCCGTCACCTCGGCAAAGTAGATTTGGGCTTCGGTGAGGTTGGCCTCGTCTAAAACGGCGTTGTCGAGGATGGCATTGGTCAAAAAGGCTTGGCTGAGGTTGGCCCCTTCTAGGTTGGCCCCAGAGAGATCCGCCCCTTCTAGGTTGGCCTCCGTCAGGTTGGCCCCGGAGAGATCCGCCCCGGAGAGATCCGCCCCAATCAGGTGGGCCTGGGTGAGATCGGTTCCAGACAGGTCGCAGCCCGCACAGAGATTGGTGGTTAGGAGTTGCTGCACCTGGGCAGGGTTTTCAGCCTGGGTGGGTAGGGTAATCATCAAGGGCAGAGCCAGAGCTGTGCCTAGGGCGATGGCGAGTTTCATGGCATTCCTCCAGGGTGGGTGCAGCGCCTCCTGGACAGGACACTTAGCCCTAGCAAATGGGGCGATAACGGTCTGGGCTGAGCCTGTAGGGAGGCAGGGCAGTCCCTTCGGATCAATCGCGGCGTGGATGACATCATCGGATCACACCGAAACATCACATCGGAAGGGCTGCTATCTGAAGCGCTATACTTTGATCCTTGCATATTGCCGCCATGGCTGCTATGGAAAAGCGCCGCACTGTAACGAAACGACAATAAGCTTGCCTAGCCGCTTCGGCCTAGGGACTCTGAGTTCGGGTTAAGTTCAGCCGCCTGATGCCCTTGAGCCCACCCTGGCGGGAAGCAAGCTACACCCCCAGCCCCTCTCCCATGGGGAAAGGAGAGCTAGAAAGGATCAAAGTCCCTCTCCCAACATGGGAAGAGGGACTTTGGGTGAGGGCCAACGACACAGATGGAAGCAGATATCTTCACACTTGCAATCGTAGACTTAACCTAAACTCAGTCTAGGGACGGTTTCGGTTGTCCTTGCGGCAAAGGTGCAAACCTACTCCCAAAAATAAGCCCCAAGAGCCTAACACCCCTGGGTAGGTTGTGGTTTAGCCCTAGGTCAACCCTGGGCAATGCACCAATCTAGCTGTTGGGCTGGGCCGTAACAGCGGTGGCTCCGTCTACCCCCTTGGCAATTTGCTTAGCCTGTTCGAGGACACCTTCGGCATCGGGGTTGTACTTGAGAACCACGGTGGAACCCGTTTGGGCCACCCAAAGCCCCACATTGTCGGAAATGTTGGCATCATCAAGCGCTTTGGCGACTCGCTTAGCCAGACCACTCTCGTCAAACTGGCCGTCTAGCCCCACCTTTTCAGGGGGGATGCCAGCACTAGAAGCCGCAGCGGCGACATTAACGGGGCCAGCCGTAGCGGCTTTTTCTTCTTCTTTTTTGCCGAAGAGCTTACCTAGAAAACCCATGATTGTCTCCTTGTTTTGGGGCGAATTAAAGAAAAGGGGGCTGATTTACATCAACTTCCGGCCTAACTTAGCCCTAGCCAGACCGATAGTCAAGGCTGGTGGATACATTAGCCACGAAAAATAAGAAACCTACATATTCCCAAGCCCCAGCGTTACCCCCGCTTTCCCTGTTGATAGGCCCAATACAGGGCTTCGAGAAAGGTGTCGGTGGTCATTTCTGTAGGTAAACGGTCGAGGCTCAGATGATCTCGGTAGCGGCGAGCGAGTTGGTCGCTCACCTGGGTTTTGGCCTTGGGGCTGAGGTGGGCACGTCGTTGCAGAAAATCGCGAATTGTGGCGAGGTCATCGGGGCTGAGGTGAGCCATATCGACTAGGGCGAGGAGATCTTGGCCAATGGCCTGGGATCGTTCTGGGATGGTGATTTGGTCGTAGCTGTTGGGGTCTACCTGGACGACGAGGGTGCCCGCCAGCCAGTCTCCAAGGCGTTTTTCCTGGGCCGTGAGTATGATGCAGAAAAAGCCCAGAAACAGGATGTCATCCACCGGGCGCAGTAGGGAGCGCAGGGTGGCTTGGGCAATGCGTTCGGGTTGTCCGTCTTCGCGGATGACGCGGATTTTGGTGTAGCGCTTGCCAGGACTTTGGCCAAACCATAGGGTTTCAAACAGAACAAAGTAGCCAATATATAGGGCAAACAGCAGAACAAAAAAAATCGCGGTGATCCAAAGCTGGAGGGTTTCGGTGGCGATGGACAGCACGGCGTCT
Organism: Nodosilinea sp.; assembly: GCA_040396995.1. Taxonomy (GTDB): domain Bacteria; phylum Cyanobacteriota; class Cyanobacteriia; order Phormidesmidales; family Phormidesmidaceae; genus Nodosilinea. The sequence continues at coordinate 9,540 of JBBAWV010000018.1, forward strand.
AGGGTGAGAAGCTGCACCAACACCACGGTATAAATGAGCGATAGGACAAAGAGCCCCGTCCCCAAACAGAGATAATCCACCACTAGGGCCACGGCCCGACTGCCAATGCCCGCCAGCACAAACTCCAGCTCAATGCTTTCGGGGGTGCGAATGGTAACGGTTTTAAACAGGCCCATGGATCTCCTTGCCCCTAGAATCCGTAGGCCCAGCGGGCGCGATAGCCTCGGCTGTCTAGGTGGGTGAAACTGGTGGCACTGGCCAAGCCCCCCCGGTTACCCCACCAGCTATCCAGCCGCCGATAGACATCGTGGGGATGGAGACCAGAGACATTGAAATCTACGGCATCGCCCTGGAGATGGCGGGAACGGCTGGCCCCCCCGACGGCGGCATTGATGGCCCTGGGCCGATACCAGGAATTAATGGTAATGGGCCGATCCCCATAAATTTGGCGAATGTCCTCTAGGGCTTGGGCAATGCGCACAATGCCGTAAACCACCTGGGGATTTCCTGGGATGCGGGTGCCATTGTGGGTAGCCTCGCCCCAGGTGAAGTTCCCTGGGCTACCGGTGGGGGTTTTCCAGAGGATGGGATGGTTGGTATAGTAGACGGCGCTAAAGCCCGGAAACCGCATTGCCTTGCCGGGATCTTTGGGGGTGGCAACTTGCTTAACCGGGCTTTGATCCTGGGGACGATTGTTGGGTTCGTTACCGTGGATTTCTACATCGGGAACGTAGGCATACCAAGTATTGCGCCGCTGATGGCCCAACCCCGTTCCCTCCAGGGCAATTTTGAGGTGGTTGCGCTCCACACTGCCGTAGGAATTCAGCCAAAAAATCGACCCCTTTTTGACGAAAATCTTATCTTCAGCACCCAGATCCGCTGAGAGTTGGGGTTGATGTTTGAGTAACGTATCGCTGATCACCCGCAGTTCTTGGCGAGTCCCGGAAATGGTCACATCGGGCTGATAGACATGCCACGTATTGCGCTTTTCTGGCCCCAAATTAGCCCCCGCCAAGGTGATTTTGAAATGGTTCCCGGCGGCGGGCAAATAGCTGAGTAAATCGTACTGGGTGCCCGTTTTTACAAATACCTTTTGGGCATCGCTCAACTGACTGGAGAGGGTTGGGGATTGCTTAAAGAGGGTGTCGCTCACCACCGTAAGCTGCACCGATGTGGGCACTTCTACATGGGGCTCATACACCAACCAACTTAGGGTGCCCTGGTTATCTAGGGTGGGGGCCATCAATACCACCTGCCAATGGTCGCCTAAGTCTACGTAGTATTGGATATCTAGGGTTTGTCCCTCCGGCACCAACACCTTTTCCGCCTCCGGCAGTTGATCCGCCGAGGCAAGGCGCTTTTTAAAGTAGGTCTCTTGCTTCGTTCTGAGGTACATGGCGTGGCCCTGCGGATCGGTTGACACAATGCGATCTGATATGTCCAAATTCTAGGCAGAATTTAGGAATTAGAACGATTTTCCCTGGGTTGGCAGGGAAGCCTAGTTACGAAATTTAATATCGCCGCTGACCATGGGATAGTGCCCCTTTTAGCCTAGGCTAATGGTTCCCGCTGATCGGTTATGGTGGGGGCTCCGGCGGCTAGGGCCATCGGGTAAGGGTGGAGGATAGTTGCGGGGGGCAACGGCGATCATCACTAGCGTATCGGATTCAGCGGGTATCACGATGGTGGATGGGGCGGCAACTGGGGCGAAGATCAATCTGGCGATTGTGGGTCTGGGGCGATGGGGGGTGCATCTGCTACGCAACTTTTTGGCCCTGCCGGAGGCCGAGGTGGTAGCGGTAGTCGAGGCCAACGCCGACCGTTTGAGCCAGCTTCAGAGCCAGTTTAGGATACCCAATGGGGGGCAATGGTATTCCCAGTGGCAAACCGCCTTTGCCCTAGAAGGATTGGACGCCGTGGTGATTGCGACCCCAGCCAGTACCCACTACGACCTGATAGGTGCTGCCCTAGAGCGAGGGCTACATGTGCTGAGCGAAAAGCCCTTGACCCTAGAGTCGTCCACCTGCAAGACGCTCTGCCATTTGGCCGCATCCCAGCAGCGGCAGTTGGTGGTCGATCACACCTACCTCTTTCACCCAGCGGTACAGCGGGGGCAAGACCTCTGCCAGCAGGGCATTCTGGGCGACCTGCGCTATGCCTATGCGGCCCGCACCAACCTTGGCCCCGTGCGCCCCGACGCCGATGCCCTGTGGGATTTGGCCATCCACGACCTAGCCATCCTCAACCACTGGATGGGCCAGGAGCCAATCCGGGTCAACGCTTGGGGATCAATCTGGCTTCAGCCCCAGCCCCAAGCCCAGTTTCCCCACGGCCTGCGAGATGTGGGCTGGGTGCGGGTCACCTACCCCGGTGGTGTGGAGGCCACGGTGCAGGCCAGTTGGCTCAACCCCGACAAACAGCGACGGTTGGGCCTAGTGGGCACCCAGGGCACCCTCGTCTTCGATGAAATGCAGCCGGATCATCCCCTCACCCTCTACCCCGGCCACCTAGAACCCCAGGGCACTGCCTTTGTGCCCATGGTGGCCCCCGCCAACACCGTAGAATATGCCGCCGCCGAACCCCTTGCCCAGGCTTGTCGCCACTTTTTAGCCTGTGTGCGCCAGCAGCAGCCCTCCCCCCTCTCCTCTGGCGCGATGGCCACCCGCCTCGTGCAGGTGATGGAGGCCATTACCCAATCCGCCGAACAGGCTACGGAAATTACCCTGCCCTGGGCCTAGGGAACCCTATTGTCTACCCCAAAACCAAGGACAGATTCCCCACCGTCCGGCCCCCTTAGGAACTACCGCTGATACATAAATCCCTATTTCCCCTGGTGCTGAGGGTTGCTTCCCCCTCCCCTCTAAAAAAGAGGGGAATCCAATTCAAAGTCCCCCTTTCCAAGGGGGATTTAGGGGGATCTCCCAGCCTTTGGCGCGTGGCAACGAGATCGGTGTACGTAGGAGCCGTAAGAAGGGAGCCTCCAGTTCAAAGTCCCCGTGCCAAGGAGGATGCCCACTTTAATCACCGTCAATAGGACTTTTCAAACATTCTCTTAATGTTCAGCGTCCTGACGAGGCATCCACAGGGCTGCAAAGGGGAAAGGCTATGCATGGTCACCAAGCTCGCCTCAGTCCCGCCCAAGTTTGTCAAGACGGAGGACGTTGTCCCGACGGGATGTCAAGGAATGCTGCTGTCCGTAAACACACAATAAGTTTACTTGGGTGACCAAGCAGCTTGGGGTATAGATAAGAAAATCGATGCCCCTCATTCCTGAACCTGCTCGTCGTCACTGCTGTAATCGATTCCGTTGCTCCCTCACTCCCTGTCGATGATGAAACATCTTTCTCCCTGGCTGACTATGTGCGTTGTGTTTGGGTTGGGTAGCGCAGCTCTCCCCGCCTGGGCTGAATCAAGTCTCGAGCCTCCTACGGCGATGTCCATGGTGGATGCATTGCAGGTCGAGCCCCGCAGTGCCAGTCATCTCAATGACCTGGCTGGTCTGATCCAGACCCGGATCAATACACCTCACGATGGCAACTCCGCAGACATGCTTGATCTTCGCCAAATTCCTGTCGTGGGCGGGCTGATCGACGAAGAGGGGAATCTGAACCTGCCCCTCGGCCTGACGGTCTACAACACCATGGGCGATACCTCCATTGGCTTTGGCTCCAAGTTTTAAGCCGCTGTCCGGTTAATTCCCGCAGAAATGGGTCAGGGTGAGCCCTAGGCGATCCACAGGGTGCTGGGTGGGTATGTTTCCTTGGTCAAACGCGGTTTCTGGCCTTGACCAAGGTTTATACTCTATACCCAGTGCAGAACATCGGGATACAAACCTTTGGGCGTCGATCTTCGCAGTTACGTATACATAGACAATCTTCAGCCCCAGCATGCCGCCTACATGGGCACCGTATCGCTGGGGTTTTTGCCGTTGCCGGGAGATGCCTCCCTCTGGATTGAAATTTCCCCCGGCATCGAAATTAACCGCATCCTCGACATTGGTCTAAAAGCAGCGGTGGTGCGCCCCGGCACGCTGATTGTCGAACGGCTCTATGGCCTGCTAGAACTACACGCCAACAAGCAGGGGGAAGTCCACGCCGCTGGCCAAGCCATGCTCGATGCCCTGGGGGTGAGCTACCGCGAACGGCTAAAACCCCGGATTATCTCCAGCCAGGTGATTCGTAATCTCGACCCTCACCATGTTCAGCTTATCAACCGCAACCGCCGGGGCAACATGATTGTGGCGGGCCAAACCCTCTACGTGTTTGAGGTAGAACCCGCCGCCTATGCCTCCCTTGCAGCCAACGAAGCCGAAAAAGCGGCTCTGATTAACATTCTGCAAATTAGCTCCGTGGGCAGCTTTGGCCGTCTTTACCTCGGTGGGGAAGAACGCGATATCCTTGCCGCCCAGCAGGCCGTTCTGGCCACCATGGAAGCGGTCTCTGGCCGCGCCCATCCCGACCAGCAGCGCCACGAGTAACGCCAGGAATAGCGCCACGGATTCTACCAACTCTGCATCGGAAAACCCCGATTTCCAGCCCAGCAAACCGTAGGGGCGAGGTCTCCTCGCCCGCTGATGCCGGGACAAACAAGCCGGATTGAGTATCAGACCTGGGCTAGGCAATCCACCCAGGTCTTGAACGGCTGATCGATAGCCGTTCTCCGGTTCACTGCCGCTGCCCATCGGCGGGGAGAAACGGTCGGGAAAGGCCGTGTCGGCGCTAGGTGGGGTGGGGCGTGAGGTGCTCCTGAAGGAAGGCCAAAAGGTCTGTACAGGTGATCAGTTGGGTTTCGTCAAAGTAATCGAGGATATCGATGCCAAAGGCGTGGTAGAAGTCTTCGCAGAGGGTGAGGCCCCAATCAAACCAGCACACCGCCGGGAAGTGGAGGTCTTCCAAGAGGCGATCATTGGGATGAATGCAGCCCACGGTGAGGCCGCTATAGGTGGACAGACGATCATAGATGAATTCGACCAACGCTTTTGGCATACCGAGAGAGGGGCTAGCCCAGTGACGGTGAAACCAGTCTTCGCAGGTCAGGCAGGGGCGCGAGGAAAGCCATTGGTTGACTTGATCTCGCATAGCCTGATCTGGACTGAGCAGCCCATAGGTGGTGATGCTGCTTACAAAGTTTCTCAACGGTTGCCACATGATATTTGAAGACCATACCCCTGAGAACAATGCCTCTGAGGTATTTCCCCAAGTATTCCCCAAGCCGCCCCACAAATGATGGCTACGGACTCAATTCTGAAAGGTTTATCGGTCAATTCTGAAAGGTTGATGGATTACGGCTCAGAAGGTAGGCCACACAGGTGTTCTAGGGTTTTCACAAAGCTGGGGTAGGACACGGCGGCGGCTTCGGCCCGTTGAATCACCGTTTCGCCCTCGGTGCGGAGGGCGGCAATGGCAAGGCTCATGGCCACTCGGTGATCGCCAAAACTCTCGACGGTAGCTCCTTTGAGGGTGCTTTGGCCGTAGATGGTGAGACCTTCGGAGGCTTCCTCCACCTTGGCCCCTAGGGCGGTAAGCTGGCTGGCCATGGCGGCAAGGCGGTCGCATTCCTTCACCCGCAGTTCCGCTGCGTCGGTGATCACGGTCGTCCCCTCGGCAAACAGGGCAGCAATGGCCAGAATGGGGATTTCGTCGATCATGCGGGGGATTAAATCGCCGCCAAAGTGGGCCGCCTTGAGGGGGCCATAGCGCACCCGCAGATCCGCCACGGGTTCTCCGGTCACTTCGCGGGGATTTTCGAGGGTAATGTCCGCTTCCATCGCTTGTAGGGCGTCCAAAATTCCGGTGCGGGTGGGGTTGATGCCCACGTTTTCCACCACCAAATCCGAGCCGGGGGTGATGGCTCCGGCCACCAGCCAAAAGGCCGCTGAGCTAATGTCTCCGGGCACCACAATGGTTTGGCCCGTGAGGGTGGCGGGGCCATGGACGGTGACACTACAGGTGTCGGGGTCGATGCTTAGGTTGGCCCCAAAGGCACGCAGCATGCGTTCGCTGTGGTCGCGGGAGAGGCTAGGTTCGGTGACGGTGGTGTCGCCCTCGGTCATCAGCCCCGCCAGCAGCAGACAGGATTTCACCTGGGCCGAGGCCACGGGGGATTGGTAGTGAATCGGCTTCAGGTTGGTACCCCGCACCGCCAAGGGCGCTTGTCGATCGCCCTGGCGACCCCAAATTTGCGCCCCCATCTGCCGCAGCGGATCAATCACCCGACCCATGGGCCGAGACCGCAGGGAGCTATCCCCCGTCACCGCAAAAAATCGGTCGGGATGGGAGGCCAGCAGCCCCAGCATCAGCCGTAGGGTCGTTCCAGAATTGCCCGCATCCAGCACGTCAGCGGGTTCCTGCAAATTGCCGAGACCCACTCCCTGCACCGTCACCCACTCGTCTTCTAAACTCGACATCTGGACGCCCATGGCCCGAAAACAGGCGGCGGTACTGCGCGGATCTTCCCCCAGCAGCAAGCCCTGGATTCGGGTTTCGCCCTGGGCAATGGCTCCCAGCATCAGCGCCCGGTGGGAGATGGATTTGTCGCCCGGAATCCTCACTCGCCCCCGCATCGCTACCCCATCCCCCGGAAAGGCCAGGGTCAAGGTTTGGTGGGGATTGGGCTCAGTGAGGTGGATGCGGGCAGTCATAGCAGCAAGGGTGAAGATTAGGAGATTAGGAGGCAGACCCAAAACAAGGCTGTAGCCGATCCTACCGCTTTGTGTCCTGCGTTCGGCCAGTCATTGCACCAGATCCCAGGGTTCTTGAAGCTGTAGCGGCAGGTCGCGACGAATCCGATGGTAGAACCCTGGGATCTCGCTTTTGGAGACTTTAAAGCTTGGCGCGAATGGTGAAGGAATAGTCGCCGCCCGGTTCTAGTTGGTAATCGCAGCGTTCTAAAAAGCGGCTGAGGGGTTCGCAGATTAGCGCCCGCCCCAGGGAGGGTTCAATCCGCAGTTGCCCCTGGCGAAAGCGCCACTGGAACTGCCATTCATAATCACTGGCCCGCACCTCCCCTTCAATGCGACCCTGGCTCCAGGATTGATGGGTAATGCGGACGTAGGCGGTGGTTTCAGAGGGGCGTCTGGACACGGGAATTAGTAATTAGATCAGGCAGGGGCAACAGGAAAACAAGACTTAAGGGAATCTTGGGGGTGTCTTTTCCATAGGTACCATAACCTCTAGGCTAGGGCTAGGGCGACCCCAGTACCGTGGACTGCGCTACCACTCCCTGACCTTTTCCGCGCCTTTGGTAACGGAATGTTGGGGCAAGCGTTTAATCCAAGGCGAAAAGACGGTAGCCTAGGATGAAGCCCTATTGTCGGTTTGCCGTGCCCAGCCTCATGCCTGGGTGCCCTAGGCCGGGATGGCGCTGCTTTTTTCCCTTCGATCACATTGGAAACTGCCTGTGCCCAAGGTCGGTATTATTTATAACGACATCAAACCCGTTGCCCAGCAGGTGGCCTTGGAATGGCAGGAAAAGCTGGAGGGAAGAGGCTTGGAGGTTGTCATGGCGACGGGGGCTGGGGGCATTTTGGGGTATTCCAGCCCAGAGCGGCCCATGTGCCATACGCCGCTGGATAGCCTGGTGCCGCCCCATTTTGACGAAGAGATGCTGTTTGCCCTGGTGCTAGGGGGAGATGGGACGGTGCTGGCGGCGTTTCGGCAGTTGGCCCCCATCGGTATTCCGCTGCTGACCATTAACACGGGCCACATGGGCTTTCTCACCGAAGCCTACCTGAACCAACTGCCCCAGGCTATGGATCAAGTGCTGGCAGGGGAGTACGAAATTGAAGAGCGATCCATGCTGGCGGTGAAGCTCTGCCACGGGGAAGCCCTGATTTGGGAAGCCCTGTGCTTGAACGAAATGGTGCTGCACCGGGAACCCCTCACCAGTATGTGCCACTTTGAGGTGGGCATTGGTCGCCATTCCCCGGTGGATATTGCCGCCGATGGCATCATCATTTCCACGCCCACGGGTTCCACCGCCTACGCCCTCTCCGCCGGGGGGCCAGTGATTACCCCTGGGGTGTCGGTCACGCAGTTGATTCCCATTTGTCCCCATTCCCTGGCCTCACGGGGGCTGGTTTTTCCCGACCATGAACCCGTCGCCATCCATTCCGCCAACACCGATCCCCTGGTGATGATTGTGGATGGCAACGCCGGATGCTACGTGATGCCGGGAGATTGGGTGAGCACCTGCCGCGCCCCCTACGTCGCCCGGTTCATTCGGCTGCGGTCGCCCGAATTCTTTAAGGTGCTGCGGGAAAAACTGGGTTGGGGACTGCCCCACATCGCCAAACCGACCTCGGTGGAATTGCCCTAGTTCCTGGCCAATGTCTGGGGATCCCCCTAAATCCCCCTTAGTAAAAGGGGGACGTTGACTTCGGTTCCCCTCCTTACCAAGGGGGGCTTTGGCTCCGGTTCCCCCCTTGGTAAGGGGGGCTAGGGGGGATCCTATTCCCTTACCTCTCAGCTAGAGCGGGTTGAGGGTGGATTCCAGACCCATAGGCTTTGATTAACGCGGCCAACTGTCGCCGCATGACAATTCCCGGCTGATCCGAGGGCATGTGTTGCTCTACGGTCACATCGACGGGGGTGTCGTAGTCGGTGGATTCCAGCACCCGCTTATCTTCATCCACCACCTGGCGGTCAAAGGCGATGATGGATTCAGCGCTGGCGTCGGCTTCGGTGTCGTTGCGAACGCAGAACTGGACGATTTGGGAGGTGCCATCGCTGATCGGGGTGGCGGCGGTAAAAATCAGGTGTAGCAACCCATTGGGATAGGTAATCTTCAATGTGCGGCTGAAGGGCACGAACCAGGTGGATTCTACCTCCCGCACCGTGAGGCTGTCGGGGATGTTGAGGATTTGCTGCTGGATGGGCGGGTTCACCACGGGCACGGTGGCGTAGACCTTGAGGCCGAGTTCCTGGGGCACAATCTCGGATTTGGCGGGCTTGGGCTGCTCCGTGACCCCAAAGGATTCGGCGTGGACGATGCTGAAATGGGCATTGTCGAAGGAATTTTCCATCACCCGCAGGCCGCTACAGTGCCAGGGTTCGCAGAACTGGGGGATGAGGCGATTGTCAGGCTCCTCTGCTTCAGGAATTTCCGGTAGGGGCAGCAGCGGATCGTTGGACAAACACACCCACACATAGCCGTAGCGCTCTTGGCACTGGAAGGACTCGACCCGATAGGTCTTGGGAATGGCGGCACCGGGGTCTAGCTGGGGAACCTTGGTGCAGGTGCCTTGATGGTCGTATGCCCAGCCGTGATAGGGACAGCGCACACCGCCGTTTTGCACAATTCCCATCGACAGCTTGGCGGAACGGTGGCAGCAGCGATCTCTCAAAGCAGCGGGCTTTCCGTCTTCTGTTTGCCACAGCACCAAGGGCTGCCCCAACAAGGTAAATGCCTGGGGGCCAGTGGCTAAATCCGCCATCGGCAAAACGGGGTACCAAAAGCGTTGAAAAACGGGATGTTGAGTAACTAGCATGGTGATCTGGGGATGAACAGCAGGGTAGACCAAAAAAGAGGGGATGTCTTGGTAGCCAAGGGCTGTCGCCTATAATCAACCCATGGCCAAATGGTGATGACCTATGCTGACACGCTACATCCAGGTTGCAATGAACCAGGCGGTTTATGAGCAGCTAGAGGATGGCACCTTCTATGGAGATATTCCCAACTGTCCAGGGGTGATGGGCAATGCCACAACCCTAGAAGCCTGTCGCGAAGACCTACAAAGTGCCTTGGAGGAATGGCTAGTTTTGGGGCTGCACCTTGGACACGTCTTGCCCATCCTGGACGACATTGACATTAACCCGATGGTGGATGAGGTGGCCTGATGCCTACCTTCGGCCCGATCAAGCGTAGTGACCTGATTTACTATCTCAAGCGGTTTGGTTTTGATGGGCCGTACTCTGGGGGCAGGCACCAGTTCATGGTCAAGGAAAACCTGCGACTAACCATCCCTAATCCCCATCAAGCTGATATCGGCAAAGCCCTTTTAACTAAGCTCCTTCGGCAAGCTCAGATCAGCCGTGAAGAGTGGGAGCAACTGGACTGATGGGGTACTCTGTTCAACGTTGACTAGGCCACCACGGTTGCCAAGGAGGGCTGAGTCATAGCCTTATTCTCCGGTCGCCGTTGCTCCGTTTCACCGTGTTCCTTCAGCAGCTTGGCAAGGCGGTGACGCATGAGGATGCCGGGACGGTCGCTGGCCATGTGCTGTTCTTCGGCGAGGGAGAGGGGCGCGTCGTAGTCGGTGCCTTCTAAAATCACCCGGTCTTCTGACGTTACCTGACGGTCGAAGGCGATGATGTCGGCGGCTTTGGCCTCGGCTTCGGTGTCGTTACGAAGGCAGAACTGCACCACCTGGGAGTGCTGGTCGTCGATGGGGGTATAGGCGGTGAAAATCAGGTGAATGAGGCCGTTGGGATATTCGATATGCAGCGTCCGGGCAAAGGGCATATACCAGGTGCGGGTGTTGGTGCGGATGGTTTTCTCCCCGGCAATGCCGAGGTTTTTCTTTTGCAGATCGGGGTTCAGCACCTCCAGCCAGTGCTTCATCACAAAGCCAAAATCGGTTTCCGTCACCTCATCAATCGGCGGCGGTTGGGGGTTGGCCATATCGCCCCAGGAACTGGCGTGGACAAAGTGGCCATGGGCACTGTCGAAGGAGTTTTCAATGGCGCGCAGACCACCGACGTTCCAGGGTTCGTAGAATTCGTGGATAAACCGAAAATTGGGGTCGGCAAACTGGGAAATGTCGGGAATGGGTTGCAGCGGATGATCACTTAAACACACCCACACATAGCCATAGCGTTCTTGGCACAGGTAGGATGGCACTTGATAGGTTTTGGGAATGGCCGTGCCCGGATCGAGTTGGGGGACGGTGATGCAAGCGCCCAAGGCATCGTATTCCCAGCCGTGGTAGGGGCAGCGCACGCAGCCATTGTTCACAATGCCCTTCGACAACTGGGCCGAACGATGACAACAGCGATCCGCTAGGGCCGCAGGTTTGCCCTCCCCGTCCAGCCACAGCACCAAGGGTTGCCCCATCAGGGTAAAGGGCTGGGGGCCATTGATCAGGTGATCCAAGGGAATAACGGGATACCAAAAGCGGCGGAGGACGGGCTGTTGGGTCGTCAGCATGGGGTTTCTCCAGGGGAATTTAAGGTGTATTCACGATGTTGCCGCCATGATCTGGGGTCTCCTAGGGGTCGGCAGGTTGAGGATCGGCATCTGGGGGAAGGGTAATCAGCCGGGAGCCCTGTTTTCGGGTGATGTAGTTGCTGGCCCACTGGATCATGACGATGATTTTGTTGTCGAACTCGATCAGGAAAAAGATGTGGACGAACAGCCACACAAACCAGGCTGGAAAGCCCGTCAGCCGCATCCAGGGGAAATTCACCACCGCCGAGTGACGACCAATGACCGCGAGGCCGCCTGTGTCTTTGTAGGCAAATTTGGCCATGGGCCGCTGCTTTAGCCGATTTTGGATAAGTTTGGCCACATACTGCCCCTCTTGCATGGCCACGGGGGCAATACCAGGGAGGGGTTTATCGTCTTGGTGGGCAAAGTGGGCCAGGTCGCCCACCACAAAAATGTCGGGATAGTTGGGTACCGTCAGGTCTTCAGCGACGATAACTCGACCCGACCGATCCCGTTCGGCCCCGGTACGCTCGGCTAAAATGCCGCCCATGCCGGGATCGCGCACCCCTGCCGCCCACAGCACGGTGGCCGATTGCACGGTGGTCATGTCTTCGCCCTGCTTGAGAGTGATTTGATGGCCCTGAATATCGGTCACGAGGGTTTGGGTCAAAATCTCCACGCCCATACCCTCTAGGTCTTGGTAGGCCCGCTGAGACAAATCGGGGGGGAAGGGCGGCAGCACCCGATCCATCCCTTCGACCAGCAGAATGCGGGTTTGGCTGGTGTCGATTTGGCGAAAATCGGGCTTGAGGGTGTGGTAGGCCAGTTCGGCTAGGGCTCCGGCCAGTTCTACTCCGGTGGGGCCAGCGCCCACAATCACGAAGGTTAGCAGGGCTTTCTGTAGGTCAGGATCCGTCGTTTTTTCAGCGGCCTCAAAGGCGGCAAAGATCCGTCGCCGCATTTCTAGGGCGTCTTCCACGGTTTTGAGGCCGGGGGCGATGTCGGCCCAATCATCGCGGCCAAAGTAAAAGTGGCTCATCCCGGTGGCCACGATCAGGGTGTCGTAGGGCAGGGTGTTGCCCCCTTTCAGGCTCACGGTTTTGGCCTGGGGATCCACATCCATCACTTCGCCCATCAACACCTGGGTATTTTTCTGCCGACTCAGCACCCCCCGCAGCGGCGAGGCAATATCCCCTGGCGACAAGCCCCCCACCGCCACCTGGTAAAGCAGGGGCTGGAACAGGTGGAAGTTACGCTTGTCGATCAGCGTGACCTCAACGTTGGTGGCTCGCCCCAGCCGTTGGGCGGCATACAGCCCGCCAAAGCCGCCGCCAATGATGACCACACGATGCTTACCAGAGGTTGGGGCCACAGGGGGAGATTCGAGGGCTGGATCTTGCAGGGTTTGCATGGCGGTAGGGCGGGGATAAAAAGATGTTAACAATTGTTATAAAACGAATCCGGCCCAAAGACTGTGCGCTGTGCTAAATTCTCAGGCTCCTCGCCTTATCCTTTTGTTTCCTACCCCCGTTCAACGGGTGCCATGCCCATGCCTTGGTTTGTCAAAATCGAAAAAGGGATTGTCGATAAGCCCGCCTTTGACCAGTATGTGCCTGCCCATGTGGCCTACGTGAAGGATTTGATTGCCCAGGGACACCAAGCCAAAACGGGCTACTGGGCCGAATATGGCGGTGGTATGCTGGTATTCTGGGCCGATTCCAGAACCGAGGCCGAGGCCATTGTGGCGGCGGATCCCCTAATTGCGAACCGCTGCGTAGACTATGAACTCCACGAGTGGCGGGTGGTGGTGGAGTAGGAGACGGGCAAGCACAACGTTCAACTCTCGACCGCGCCGCTACGATGGGGCTATTAAGACAGACAAGATTAGGTCGGACGGGGTAGCCGAATTCAGCCCAGCCCATTCGGCCAGAGGAACTTGGCCGTTCAGTAATCAAGTGATCACGAGAGGGGATCGGTATGGCCGATGAGAGCAAAGGGTTTAAGGTGGTGAGCGACAACCGCCAAGCCCGTCACCAGTACGAAATCCTGGAAACCTACGAAGCGGGGATCGAACTGCTGGGGTCGGAGGTGAAGTCCATTCGCCAGGGCAAGGTGAACCTGCGGGACGGTTTTGCCCAACTCAAGGACGAGGAACTGTGGCTTCAGAACATCCACATTTCGCCCCACACCATGACCAACAGAGCCTACAACCACGAGGCCAAACGCCCCCGACGGCTGCTGATGCACCGCGATGAAATCCGCAAGCTGATCGGCAAAGTTGAGCAAAAGGGCCTGACCCTGGTGCCCCTCAAGATGTACTTGAAGGGCGGCTGGATTAAGGTCAGCATTGCCCTAGCGCGAGGCAAAAAGCTCCACGACAAGCGGGAATCCCTCAAGCGCAAACAGGAGAAACGCGAAACAGATCGCGCCCTCAGCGGACGGGGATAGACTCTTTGCGATGTTGTCCGAGGTTGCCCTCTCCCAAGCTGGGAGAGGGACTTTGAAGATCTTCCGGATCCCCTCTCCCACATTGGGAGAGGGGCTGGGGGTGAGGGCTATCCCAGCACATGACGGGTGACAAACACCGTCACAAAGCCCGCCACCATAAAGCTAATTACTGCTACCAGCGACCGCACCGACAGCCGCCCCAACCCGCAAACGCCGTGACCACTGGTGCAGCCATTACCCATGCGTGTGCCAAAGCCCACCAAAAAGCCCGCAATAATCATGGTGATGGGCGTGAACCCGTAGGTCGGGGTGGGTTTGGGGGCCAGAACATATTCATAGAGCGCCCCACCGCCCAGCATCCCCGCCAGAAAAATCCAGCGCCAGCTTTCTGCACTGGCAAAGGTCATCACGCCGTTTACCATGCCGCTGATGCCCGCAATGCGACCATTAAAGGCCAGTAGAACCGTGGCACTGAGGCCAATCAACCCACCCCCTAACAGGCCATACCACCAGTCAATCGCCATAGTATTCTCTCTGTATTTACCACTTAACGATATAGTAATACGCTTGCGAAAGAATAGGGGAACCTGTGGAACGGGACTCTTCTATCTGGCCTGGGACGGACTGTGGTTCTGCCCTTCGCTCTCCGAGTCCAGGACTACGCTGTTTCCTCGGTTGATCCAGTCGGAGGCGGGGGGATAATCACCCGGAAATCGGCATCAACAACGTCCTTGTCATCCAGATCGGGGGCATCAGAATCCTCGTCATCGTAGCCGTCGTCGTAAGCATCGTCATCGTAGCCGTCGTCGGGGGGGGCGTAGATGCGGTCGGTTTGGCCCGATCCGGACTGGTCGCGATAGCTGTAGGAATAGATTGACCCGTCCCGGTAGACCTGGGTGGGTGGTTTGGGGGCTTCGTAGTCCCTGACAGGGCGAGATTCTGGGCCATAGGAGGCGGGCCGACTGTCGATGTCATCCCAGCCTTCGGTGATTTCTTCCAGACTTTCCTCCACGGGACTCACACCGGAGGGACGGTAGGGGCGTGGGTCGATGTCGTCCCAGTCGTCGGTGATTTCTCGCAGGGATTCCTGCACCCGTGGGTCTGGGCCATTGTCTGGAGAACGGCCAAACCAGCTTAGGGGAGATCGGGGGGCAGCGGGGGGCGGAGATGAATTTGGGGATCGCGGTGGTGGCCCCGCTGGAGGCCGCTGGGGTTCTGGGGCAGGGCGACGACGATCATCCCAACTGTCCCACTGGGTGGGGGATTGCAGATCCGTCCAATCGCGCCAGGAACCATCGGCGGCAGCGGATCGGGCGGCGGCATCTGCGGAGGATCGCACCTCTTGGCGGCGGTCAAAATCGCTAGGACGGGACGACTCGTTGGGGGTCGCAGGTTCGTAGAAGGGTTGGGGTTCGTATTTATAGCGATTTTTCGAGGATTTGCCCCGGCTAGATGGCCCCACCATGGCGTTGAGGGCGAGGGTGGTTAACACACCGAGGAGAATGGCCAACACCAGCCAAATTCCCACGGGTAGGGCCAAGGTGCGCCCACCGAGGAAAACCAAGGGCAAACTGGGGGAAAGATTTTGCAACCCCAGGAGCAGCAAGATCCCCAGCGCCAGCAGTCCCACAACCAAACGAGTTGTCGCCATGGCCAAAATCCTCTCGGTCAGCGGTTGTGCCTATCCTATCGCGCTGGGCATTAGGAATCTTCTGGCGGTGCAACCTCGTGGGGCAGATGGCCCTGCCAGCGGTTGAGGGGCACGCAGTCGATATCGAGTTGGTCGAGGGCACGGGCGACGACAAAATCCACTAAATCCTCGATGCTTTGGGGTCGGTGGTACCAGGCGGGGATGGCAGGCACAATGCGGGCTCCGGCCTCGGCCAGGGTGGTGAGGTTGCGCAGGTGAATCAGGCTGAAGGGGGTTTCGCGGGGCACGATCACCAGTTTGCGGCCCTCCTTAAGCTGCACGTCGGCGGCGCGTTCCAGCAGGTCGGAACTCATCCCCGCCGCCAGTCGTGCCACGGTGCTCATGCTGCACGGAATCACCACCATGCCTGCCGCCCGAAAGGAGCCGCTAGCGATGGAGGCCCCCACGTCGCCCCAGGGATGGCAGCGCAGGGTGCCTGTGGTCTCAACCCCGGCCTGCTGCCGCCAAAACTGGGCCTGTCGTTCCGGGTCAAGGGGCATGGTGATGCCTTCCTCCGCCTGCCACACCATTTGGCACGCTTTGGAGGCCACCACATCGACCACGCCCCCTGCCGCTAGGACGTGCTTGAGGGTGCGGACGGCGTAGATTAGCCCGGAGGCTCCCGTGATCCCCACAATCAGCGGTCGGGTCAGGGGCGTGGCGTGCATGGTCACGACCTATTCGCTCTCGTCGCTACTGAGGTCGGTGCCAGCGGTTTCAGGGGTGTCATCGTCGTAAACGGGGTTTTCCTCGTCGTCGGGCATTTGGCTGCCGCCGCCCACCGCCACGAGGTCAATCTGCTGACGGTAGTAATCGACGCTCTTCACCTGCACGTCTACCTTGTCGCCGAGGCGATATTGCTGGCGGTTTTTGCGGCCCACCAGTTTTTGCTGACGGGCGCGGTACTCGTACCAGTCGTCCTTGAGGGAGCTGACGTGCACCAAGCCTTCCACCAGCAGTTCTTCGATTTCCACGAAGAAGCCGTAGGATTGGACTCCGGTAATCAGCCCGTGGAACACTTCCCCAGTGTGGGAGCGCATGAATTCGGCCTTTTTCAGCCCTTCTAGGTCAGATTCGGCTTCCTGGGCCAGCCGTTCCCGCTCGGTGAGGTGAATCGCCAGACGGGGCAGGTCGTCCTCTAGCTCATGCTGAATTTCCGGGGGCAGCACGTTCCAGCTAATCTGGCCATGGCAAGCGCTATGGTGCAGGTCTACCCCATCCTTAGAACGGGTGGAGCGGCGGTCGCGGCCCGACTCAAACACCGCATGGAGGATGCGATGCACCACCAAATCGGCATAGCGGCGGGAGGGGGAGGTGAAGTGGGTATAGCCCTCGGCCAAACCCAGGCCAAAGTGTTGGGAGGGGTGGGTGCTGTAGAAGGCGGGCTGGATGGTTTCGAGCAGCAGGTAGGTGAGGATTTTTTCGGCGCTGGAGGCGGCAAACTGCTCCACAAACCGCTGGTAGTCCTTGGGCTGGGGGGCATCCTCGGTTTCTAGAGTGAGCTGGATATCCATGTTTTCTGCCAGCTTGGTCAGTTCTTGCACGTCGCTGGGGTCGGGGGCACGGTGCAGCCGATAGATGGCAGGCACGCCCAGAGCCACGAGGTGCTGGGCCACCAGTTGATTGGTCAGCAGCATACATTCGGTGACAATTTGCCGAGCCGAGCCGCCCGCCGACACCACCATCACCCCCAGCAGACCCTCGTCGTCGTACTGGAACTTGGGCGAGCGGTAGTGGGCTAGGGGCTCTTCGGCATCCGAAGGGAAATCGTACTCCGGTAGATTGAGCTCGAAGGAACCGCGATGGATTCGCTGCCGCTTGATGGCCTGACTGAGGTAGAGCAGGTTATCCAGCAGGTCGTAGAGGGGGGCTAGCTTCTTCAGTGCCTTGGCGTCTACTCCCAGGCTACTGAGCACCTCAGGGTTATCGCGCTCTAGGATGGCCTGGGCCTCTTGGTAGGTGATGTGGTGGTTGATGTTCACCACGGAGGGGCGGATTTCGTACTCCACCACGTGGCCCGTGTCGTCTAGCGTCACCAGCACCGAGAGGGCCAGCCGATCCTTACCCACCTCCAGGGACCCCAACGGCCCAGACAGCGGCGGCGGCAGCATGGGGATCACCGTATCGCCCAAATAGACCGAGGTGCCCCGTTTAGCGGCTTCCTGGTCGATGGCAGAATGGGCCGGAACATAGTGAGCAATGTCGGAAATATGCACCCCCAGCCGCCAGTGACCCGCCTCGGTTCTGTCTAGGGTGAGGGCGTCATCCACCACAGCCGCATTGGGGCCGTTGATGGTGAGGGTGAGCACCTCGCGCAGGTCGAGGCGATCCTTGAGATCGGCCTTGCTTAGGCGGGTAGGCAGAGCCTCGGCCTCGGCTAGGGTCTTGTCGGCAAAGCGGCGGGGCAGGTCGTGCTTGCAGTGGACGATATCCAGGTCAGAGGCGGCTTCGGCGTCGCTGCCCAAAATTTGCGCCACCCGCCCCTGGGGAGGATTTTGGCCCAAGGGATAGCGAACAATCTCCACATGGGCTAACTGATCTACCGCCCCTTGCAGATCGGTGCCGTTGGCCAGTAGCGACAGCTCAAACAACAGCCGATCATCCAGGGGCACCGCTCGATAGTCGTTCTCCCCTTGCTTCACACGAGCCAGCACCGAGGCATTCGCCCGTTCCAAAATCAGCCGCACCTCGCCTTCGGGGCTGCGTCGTCCGCTGCCTTCCTTGGTCACCCGCACCAGCACCCGGTCGCCGTTCCAGGCGGTGTTCAGGTGGCTTTCGCGCACGTAGATATCTTCCGCCCCTTCCTCATCCTGAATCGCAAAGCAGAAGCCCTTGCTAGAGCAGCGCAGCTTGCCCTCCACCACGCCCTCTTCCGGATTGCGGCGATACTTGCCCCGCTCCTTCACCAACACGCCAATGCGTTCTAGGGCATCTAGGGCAATCTGCAAGTCTCGCTGGCTGGTGTCGGTGGTGCAGTGGAGTTTCTTTTCGAGGTTTTTCAGGGTGAGGGTTTTGTCTTTTGCAAAACTCGCGAGTAATGCCGCAATCGAAAATTCCATGTAGCGACTCATTCCTAAGGATTATTCGTGCCTGATCGGTTCCTAATTCGTGACGTGTTGTCCGTTGCGGGGTTGGGTAGTAACGCATGGGTGTATAGCCCAGCCCTCGCAAAGGAGATTGATTCAGGGGCTAACTAGGGACAAAACTGGATGGGAGGCCCATCGCCAGCCGTGAATCGAACGATTTGACCGTGACCTGAATGGAGTCGGAACGGCCAAATACCGTGGCTTGCCAAATCCTTCAACGGAATCAGCAAGGCACATCCCTTACAGTGTCTCAATAAATGGGACAGTGTCAAATGTTTTTGTCAATGCAGCGTTACGGTTTGCAATGTCCAGTTGCCATGGCGAGATCAGGGCACGGATGGGAAAGTCTCTAGCCCTAGGTGCGCTCTCCGGTGACGATGTAGGCCACCCGTTTGCCGACGTTGGTGGCGTGGTCGGCAATGCGTTCCATGTAGCGAATAGCCAGCACCAGCAGCACCGTGGGCTCAATGGATCCGACCAGATTGGTTTGGTGGGCGAGGAGATCGTAGAGTTCGTCGTAATCGCTGTCTACGGCATCGTCCTTTTGTTTAATCTCTAGGCCAGCGGTGGCATCGAGATCGGAGAGGGCCAGCAAACTCATGGCCACCATCGAACGACAGCGATCTAGCATCGTTTGCACCCGGCCCATGAGGGGATGTATCGGATAGGGAAAGAGCTTGATTGCCACATCGCCCAAGTCCTTGGCGTAGTCCCCAATGCGTTCGAGGTCGCGCACCATTTGAATGAATGCCCCGACCCGCCGCAGATCCCCAGCGGCGGAGGCGGGTAGGGTAAAGAGGTGCATACAGTCCACCTCAATTTGGCGGTAGAAGCAATCCACCTGCTTATCTTGACTTCGCAGTCGCTGGGCCGCCTCTAGGTTGCGATCACAGAGAGCCTCCCGCGCCAGCACACAGGAATTTTCGACGAGGGCACCCATCCGCAATAAATCTCGCTGCACCCGTAGGAGTTGACGCTCAAACTCGCTACGAATGGGGGGCGTTGTGCTGACCGCCATCGACGGTGTTAACCACGGATCCGCATCCTGCACCAATAATCCTCTCCCTGGGGGCATCCTAGCCGAAGATCGTGTCGGGTGGCGAAACCCAGCCCGTCTCAAAAACTATAGCTTTTCTGGGCGAACCACTCAGTCTACCTTGGAACAAGGTTTAGCTAGCTTAGCGTTAAATCCCCTTAAAATTTTGTCATCTTTGGCGAATATTGACATCCTCCCCATCACGCCCGAAGCCTGCCCAAATCGTGACTCTAGGGCCATTTCTAGGGGCTAGCCCCCAGTGTATTCCCCTCATCCAGAGCATTCTCCAAGCCATCGACTGACCGTTAAGCTGTGTAACAGTTGCCGCCCTCTCCAGCCTAGAACAGGCCGACTTAGTTAACAATCAGGTCTAGACAAGTCTGTCATCCATCGTTCACCCCGTTTTTGAGGAATTGTTCTATGTCAGATACTCAGGTTTTTATCGCCCTGGCCCTGGCCCTAATTCCCGGTGTGCTGGCTTTCCGGCTGTCCACCGAACTCTATAAGTAGGCTGTCCACCACACTGGATGCCTAGACGCTGGAAAATGGTCTGAGTCAGTTGAGCTTGGTTCATCTGCGATCAAGCCACCCAGCGTTACCCTAACGAAGCCCCTGTGCCGCATAGCATCAGGGGCTTGTTTGTTGAGCCCTTAGCTCCTAGGTGACCGCCCCAAAAACGTAAGGAAAGGCGTGAGCAGCCTAAAAGGGCAGCTTTTTCTTGCTGGCTTTGTCGCGGTCGTAGTCCAGTTCCTTCAGCTTTTTCATAATGCGGCTGAAGTATTCCTGCATGTAGTCTTCTAGGGTGGTGGTGTCCTCTGGGTTCATCTCAAAGGCGCTGTAGACCTCCTCCATGGGGGCATCCAGGGGTTGAGAGCCGGAGACAACCTCCACAAAGGCCAGACGATCCGCAAAATTCCAGCCCCACTGGAAGAAGTAGGCCACCTTGCGAATGACGCGCAGCAGATCAAGGGAAATGCGGGACACCTTGGAACTTTGGCCGCACTTGCGCTCGCAGAGGCGGATGATTTCGTAGGCCCCCCAGGCGCGAGGCCCAGCTAGGGGGAAGGTGCGGTTCACGGTTTCGGGAGTAGAAAGCGCCTTGACCGCAAACTTGGCGATGTCTTGGGTATCCATGTAGGCGGTGGGGGCCGCTTCGCCCATCACCCAGATGGATTGCTTTTCGAGGATGGGGATGGCGTATTGGCCAATCAACCCCTGGAGAAAGCCGCAGGGTTGCAGAATGGTGTAATCCAGGCCGGATTCGGCGAGGAATTTCTCGGTGCAGCGCTTCACGTTCATGAGGGGAACGTGGGGAAATTTCTCAGAATTGAGGATGGAAATAAAAATAAACCGCTTCACCCCAGCCGCCTGGGTGGCTTGGATCAGGTTCACTTTGCCCTGCCAGTCCACGGTTTGCACGGATTCTGAGGGGCGGGCCGTCGCGGCATCAATCACCGCATCCACGCCTTCTAGGGCCGGGGGCAGGGTATCGGGCTGGGTGAGGTTTCCCCGCACCAGTTCCACCCCCCATTCCCGCAAAAAGCCCGCCCGTTGGGCGCTCCTGACCATGCAACGCACCTCGTGCCCTTCGTCCAACGCACGGCGAACGATTTGCCTGCCTAGGGTGCCAGTCGCGCCAACAACGAGTACTTTCATGGGGGAATGATACAAAAGTTAACTTGTTCTAAGAATATCAGATGGATTCCCCCGCGTAGGTCATCGGCAAGAAATCTACTCTTCGCCGCCCTGGATCCGCAGCAGCAGGAAGCCCGCCCCCAACCCCACCAGGGTTAAGGTAAAGATGAGAATAGAGGTGCTAAAAATTTCGCCGCCCATTTAGAGATCTCCTTACAACAGCAGATGAATGAATAAGCCGCGAAATGCCTGGAAGAGACAGTTCCGCAAGCCGCCCCTATTCTAGAACGTTATGGTGACGCCGCCGATGCCCCTACTCCCTCAACCCATGGCCCCCAGCGCCCCCGCTGGCGCAACAACCCAATGCCCCCGCCTCGCCATTTCCTTGGGTGATCCCGCTGGCATAGGCCCAGAGGTGGTGCTGAAGGCGCTGATGGTGAAGGACT
Source organism: Nodosilinea sp. (assembly GCA_040396995.1). Taxonomy (GTDB): domain Bacteria; phylum Cyanobacteriota; class Cyanobacteriia; order Phormidesmidales; family Phormidesmidaceae; genus Nodosilinea. Next base: position 31,026 of record JBBAWV010000018.1, read on the forward strand.
GGTCGGCCCAGGCGGAGATCACCCTGTTTGGCGACGGGGCGATTTTGGCACGAACCCTGACCCACTTGAGAAACCAGACAGGGGATCAGGCATGGCCCAAGCTGGATCAGGTGGTGCTGATGGAAGTGCCGTCTTCGCTATCCGAGGATGAGTTCACCTGGGGGCAGGAAAGCGCCGCCACCGGAGCCGCCAGCTTTGCCTACCTGCAAGCGGCCATTGACGCCACGGTCGCCGGACAGTTTGAGGCCATTGTGACCGCGCCCATTGCCAAATCGGCCTGGAAAGCGGCGGGCCATGACTATCCTGGCCAAACGGAACTGCTGGCGGAGGGGGCCGGAACCCAGGACTTTGCTATGGCCTTTGTGGCCCGATCGCCTCATACGGGCTGGCCCCTGCGAACGATGCTTGCGACGACGCACATTCCCCTTCAACGGGTGCCCCAGGTGCTCAATCCGGCCCTGATGACCCAAAAGCTGGATGTGTTGATCCGCAGCCTGCGCCAAGATTTTGGCATTACCGAACCCAGAATTGCCATCGCTGGATTGAATCCTCACAGCGGCGAAGGGGGACAACTAGGCCGCGAAGAACAGGACTGGCTGATTCCCTGGCTGGAGGCCCAGCGCCAGCGCTATCCCCAGGTGCAACTCGATGGCCCCACGCCGCCGGATACCCTGTGGGTGCGGCCTGGACAGGCTTGGTTTGGCACTGAATCTAGCGCCATTGAATCGGCCCACGATGCCTATCTGGCGCTGTACCACGATCAGGGGCTAATTCCCGTCAAGTTGATGGCCTTTGATCGTGCCGTGAACACTACCCTAGGGTTGCCGTTTATTCGCACCTCCCCCGACCACGGTACGGCCTTTGACATTGCGGGACAGGGCATCGCCGATCCCAGTAGCACCATCGCCGCCATTGATCTCGCCATTGACCTGGCCCAGGTACGGCTAAAACAGCGGGCCTCCTAGCAGTTGATACCAAATCCTAATCGAATAACCCCGACTCCCAGCCCAGCAAACCGTAGGGGCGAGGTCTCCTCGCCCGCTGATACCGGGGGCAAACAAGTCGGATTTGTTATGATAGGCCACTCAGGAACCGCCCTAGCGGTATCCAGGGGTAGGCAGAGAACTCGTGAAAACAATTTCGTTACAGCTTAGGAGAGTACCCCTTGCCCAAAATTACAGCATTTGTTAATGGCACAGATAAGCGATTGAGGGGACAATAACCGAAACTTAACCAACCAAGTTCAAAAAAATATCAGTAAACTGAGATACGGAACCTAAAGATTCTTGTCAGAGCTTATCGTTTTATCCGGTTGCTCCTAATTGCCCCTTGATTAAAGGATTTGGTTATGCTTCAGTCCCTCCACTATTCCATCGATCTTATTCGCGATGAAGCCCGACAGTTGGTACAAAAGGGTTTGGTGGGGCGTCAGCAGCCCATCTACACCCTCTGCCGCCACATTCCTGCCCGTGAATGGGTGCTGGTTGAGGCTGAACTCGAATCCTCCGGCTTTCTCCTCCGGGATCGGGTCGCCGACCTGATGGGCCGCGAAGATTGGGAAAACGACTAGACCCATCAACGTAGGTGCACTGCTTCGCGAATGCACCTACTACGCCTCAACCCACCCCCTAAAACAAACTCAATTGAGCCGAGGTACCTGCTACCTCGGCTTCTTGCTTTAAGCAAGCGTCCCAGGGCAAATCAGGCAGCATCACTCCGGCCTGTTGCAAACGGTGATACATGGCCTGGGCCACCGGGGGCGATTTCACCTCCTGAGGGCAGTGGGCAAAAAAGTAAACCTCGGTGCCAGCGGCCAACCACTCGGCCAAGCGGGGCGTCCATTCCGCTAGGTAAGGATCGTTCAAGTCAAAGCTGGGGTGGCTGATGTAGCGAATGATCGTAAACGGGGCCGTCACCACGGGCTGAAGGGGGACCTGGGGTTTGCGCCGTTCAGAACCCAGTTGGGGGTCTTCGTCGGCGTTCTCCATGCCGTCGTAAATGGGGCGTGTATCCAGCAGCACCCGTCCTACCCCCAACTCCGTCAGCACTTGGTTCAAACGGTTGGCTATGGGTGCTGCGAACCACTCCAGATGGCGCACTTCGACGGCAATGGGATATCGCTGCCGGGGCCACTGGGTTAGAAAATCTCGCAAATCTGCTTCCTGGGCGGGCCGGTAGGTGGGCGGCAGTTGCAGAAACACCGGGCCAAGGCGATCTCCCAAGGGGGCTAGGGTTTCTATAAACCTCTGAGCCCCCTCTAAATGGGGTAGCAGCTTGCCTTGGTGAGAAAAGACCTTCGGTAATTTAGGACAAAATCGAAAATTGGGGGGCATGGTTTCCGCCCAGCGCTCAATGGTTTTGGCATCGGGCATGGAGTAAAACGTAGTATTGCCCTCCACGGCGGTCATCCGTTCGCCATAGAGCCGCAGAAAATCCCCGGATTTACTCCCCTTGGGATAGAACGACCCTACCCAATCTTTGAATGCCCAAACGGCACAACCCGTAAAATAACGATGCCCCATAGACCTTAAATTCTCCCTAAATAGCCTTGTGCCACGGGATGGCATCAGTCCCGATTTTGCCCCATCAAAAGCCCTTGCTAAGACCTGTTCACATAGCCCCTATTCCCCAAAAACATCGCCTAAACTAGCGTTAGTTTTTAGGTCTGTTTGCTTTTCCGCCGTGGTCTCCGGATTCGTTTTTCAGAAGATGGCTCAAACGCCCATTTATGGGGCTAGGGCCAATTGTGGTGACCCCGCCCCCCTAGCTTTGAGCGGGTCATGGAGCGAGGGTTAGAAACGGCCCCTGAATACGGAGAACTCTCTGGTGGTGGGATTAGCCGTCGCTATAGCCGTGCTTGCCAAGGGGAGGTGCCGATCCGGGTCGTGAACTACATCGCTGAGCCCGATTATGTTGGCGCTGACTACTGAGTACTCTATGGAGACGAGGTGAAAATTACCGTGGAAGAAGCTTCCGCAGAGTAAGCATCCGGTGTTGAAAGAGTGCGAGGTCTAGCGCTCCACAGAAGCCCCCAGCCTAGTAGGCAGAACGTAGATCTCCCCGCTCGTTACGGGCACGTTCCTTGGCCTTGGCGGCGCTTTTCTTCAGGGCTTCGAGGCGCTTGATGTAGCGATCTCGCTGGCGCTTTTTGGGAGTTTGTTCAATCAGGGTTTTGAGGGCGCTGCCGAGGCTTTTGTAGGCGTTGGGTAGGGTGTAGCCAAAGCGGGTGGCAATGGCGATGGCGCGTTCGTCGGCGTCGATGCTTTCTTGCAGAGTCTTTTGGTTGTTGTTGCGCTTATACAGCCGCCAACCGGAAAAGCTGCACAGCCCCAGGGCCAACATTAGCAACAGCCCATCCTGCACCCAGAGTTCCCCAACGGCCCCACCCAGGCCAATGGCTAGGGCGGCCATTTCCCAGCCATCGCGGGGAATCGTGTCGTTTTGGATGCGGCCTACTTCGTGCCAGAACAATAGGTTGCGCTGGTCGAGGGCAAGTTGTTCCCACTTCACTAGGTCGATTTGCACTTCAACCTGGTCTTTGCCCAATTCTTCGCAGGTAATCAGCGGTGGACTAACATCAATGGCCGACTCCACCGTCACCCAGCTCTGGAGCTCTGGGGGCAGCAGGCTTCGTAACCGTCGCAGCTCGCCCATATCGGCACGGGCAGTGGAAGTGGCGTAGGAGGTCATGGAGGTCAGGGGTGGGTAAAACAACCAGGGGCTAGGGGCCGCAGTCCCAAAGGCTGGGCCAGGGTGTATCTGGGCGTCTAGAGAGTCTGTGCTTTTATCTTAAGCTGCTTCTATATTAAGCTCTGCATCGTCGATTCGGCCCCGGCATTGGCCGTAGGGGCAACCGAACCTGTGCGAGTTTGTCATCCCTATAGATCCTACCTCAAGCCCTTTTCGTCAAGGGGGAGATGAGCATTTAGACTTATTTCTTGGCTTTGCCTTGGCCCATGGCCGAGGGCTGCATTTGTAACTGCATTCGTAACGGAGTGTGAACATTAAGCTGCATGAACGACGGGGTCAGAATTGGCTAGGCTATGACCGAATGTGTTACCAGTAGGGATACTGGCGGAATGCCTGTGCTGCTTGACTGAAGCACTTTTCGGCCAATTGTTAAAACGTGAATTTAAACCGCTTTAAAACCTTTGAGTTCATGCCAGTTGTTCCTTACTGCTTGCCTAGCCGCCAGGATTTACAATCTGCCCAGCCCTTTGTTAACGAATGTTTAGGGCGAGTGGCACAGGGGCATGGGCCACAGGTCGCCAGCCTCAGCTTTGCCATTCCCGCCATGGATCCCCTGATCGCCTTGGCTCCCTTGGCCCATCGGCAGGGCTACCACTTGTATTTAGAGCAGGCTGCGGCCCAGGAGGCGGTGGTGGCCTTTGGTCAGGTGGTGGTGGGGAAATTTGCTGGGAGTGATCGGTTTGCCGCCACCCATCGGTTCATTGAAACCTGGCAGCAAAACCTGCACTGCTACCAAGATGGGGATTTGGTGGGGGTGCCCCTGTCGCCCCGCTTCTTTTGCAACTTTAGCTTTTTTGCCCAGCCGCCCCAGGGCCAGCTCGATTTTCCGGCGGCGATGGTGGTGCTGCCCCAGTGGCAAATTTTGCGGCGGGGCAGTCTCCATGTGCTAACCGTCAACCTATTGCTCACCGCTGAGACCACCCTAGCCAGCGTCCTCAAAACCCTAGAAAAACGCCTCGATACTGTTCAGGCGTTGCCCCACAGCTATCCAAACCCCAACGCCTCCCCCCGATTTCTGGGACTGGGAGAACTCACCACCTGCCCCGATGCCTTGGCCAGCCATCATTTCCAGGACTCCGTAGCCCAAGCGCTGGGGCACATTGATCGTCACATCCAAAAAATTGTCCTAGCCCATGCCTTTGATATGGTGCGCGAGACGCCCTTTCAGGTGTTGTCTTCCTTGGCCAAGCTGCGCCAGCGCTACCCCGATTGCTACGTCTTTGCGGTGGGCAATGGCCGGGGCAGTACCTTTATGGGGGCCAGCCCAGAACGACTATTGAGTATCGCCCACCGCCAGTTGATGACCGATGCCCTGGCCGGATCGGCCCCCCGTGGCCGCAGTGCCCAGGAGGATCGGCAGTTGGCCCTGCAACTGTTGCACAGCCCCAAGGAACAGGGCGAACACCAGCTTGTGGTGAAATTTTTGCATCAACAGTTGCGCGGATTGGGTCTAGAACCCCATCATCCCAGCCGCCCTACCCTGCTGCGATTGTCGAACATTCAACACCTCCATACCCCCATCCAGGCGCGGATCTCCAGCCAAATTCACCCCCTGCACCTCGTGGAAGCCCTGCACCCCACCCCCGCCGTGGCCGGAGTGCCCACCGCCGCCGCCTGCGAGCACATCCACCGCTACGAACGGTTTGACCGAGGGCTCTATGCCGCTCCCCTGGGCTGGGTGGGGGCGAATGGGGACAGTGAGTTTATCGTGGGGATTCGCTCGGCTCTGATTAACGGCAACTGGGCCAGACTGTACGCCGGGGCTGGTATTGTGGCAGGGTCTGACCCGGCGCGGGAATGGGCGGAAATTAACCTCAAGTCCCGTGCCCTGGGCGAATCTCTGGTGTAGTGCGCGGCTTCCATGACCTTCGATTTTCGCAATACGAATACCCTGTGGGCCTCGGTGCTGGTGGGCACCCTAGCACGGTTGGGCCTCACCACGGCGGTGATTTCCCCCGGTTCTCGATCCACGCCGCTCACCGTCGCCTTCGCCAGCCATCCCACCATCGAGGCCATTCCCGTCCTAGATGAGCGTTCCGCCGCCTTCTTGGCCCTAGGCATCGCCAAACGCACTGGAACCCCCGTCGCCCTGGTCTGCACCTCTGGCACCGCTGGGGCCAACTACTACCCAGCCATCATCGAAGCCAGGGAGAGCCAGGTGCCCCTGCTGGTGTTCACCGCCGACCGTCCCCCCGAACTGCGGGACTGCGCCTCTGGCCAAACCATCGACCAGCAGAAATTGTTTGGCGATTTTCCCAACGCCTACACCGAACTCGCCATCCCAGCGGCGGATCTGAGTCGGCTACGCTACCTCCGCCAAACCCTGGTGCAAGCGTGGCAACAGAGCCTCTATCCCGCCCCTGGCCCCGTCCACCTCAATTGCCCGTTTCGTGATCCCCTAGCCCCCATCCACGATGGCTCGGTCGATCATCTGCGGGATGGCTTGAATCAGGACTTTTGGATGGGGTTAGTGCCCAGTGAGTCGGACAGCCCTCACCCCCTCAGTCCCCCTCTTCCTAGGGGCGAGGGGGAGGCCGGAATCGCTGAGTTTTCGGTTACAAGTGAGCTTCAATCGCCTGCATCTACCTCCCCTCTCCCGTGGGGAGAGGGGCCGGGGGTGAGGGCCACCCCTTGGTTATCTAGCGTTTCCCTCAGCCCTGATTTACTCGCCACCTGGCAGACCTGTGATCGCGGCCTCATCATCGCTGGCCCCGCCCAGCCTGTGGAGGCAGAGCATTACTGTCAAGCCGTCGCCACCCTAGCCCAGCGCCTTCCGTGGCCCGTATTAGCCGAGACCCTGTCCCCCCTGCGCCATGCGGCTAAGCAAAATCCTTACCTAATCACGACCTACGACGCCATTCTGCGCCAAGACACTTGGGCGGCGGATCTGCGGCCTAGCCAGGTGATTCAGCTTGGCCCGTTGCCCACCAGTAAGGTGCTGCGCCAATGGTTAGAGCGTTATAACCCTCGCCGCTGGGTAGTTGACCCAGCCAGCCGCAACCTCGACCCATTACATGGAATGACAACCCATCTCCCGCTTACCGTGACGGATTTGGCGGCAAATCTGTCGGGAAATGGGGCGAATTTCAACCCAATATCCGATTCGCCTAGCCCTAACGCGGCCTATGGAAGCCTGTGGCTGTCCCTGGAACGCAAGGTGCGGCAACACCTGGATCAATCCCTAGAGGCAATGACGGATCTTTTTGAAGGCAAGGTGCCCTGGCTGATGGGTCGCCACTTGCCCAAGGGAACGGCGGTGGTGATTGCCAACAGTATGCCGATTCGCGATGCCGAGTGGTTTTGGCCCCCAAACCAGCGCCACCTGCGGATTTTCTGCAACCGGGGGGCCAACGGCATTGACGGCACCCTCTCCACCGCCATCGGCATTGCCCATCGGGGGGCACCCACGGTTCTGCTGACGGGGGATTTGGCCCTGCTCCACGACACCAACGGCTGGCTGAACCTTCCTCGTCTGCAAGGGCATCTGACCGTGGTGCTGATCAACAACCAGGGCGGCGGCATTTTTGAGATGCTGCCCATCGCCCAGTTTGATCCCCCCTTTGAGGACTTTTTTGCCACTCCCCAAACCGTAGACTGGAACCACCTCTGCGCCACCTACGGGGTCAACTATGAACGGATTAAAACCTGGAAACAGTTGCAGTCTCGCCTAGGGTTTTTACCCCCTCACGGGGTGCGCGTGCTGGAGGTGCGTTGTGATCGCAAACAATCGACCCAAATCCGGCAAAACCTTCTTCAAAGTCCTATGGGCTAAGGATAGGGTTGGGGCACACCGCGCATTTGTTTCCCCGCACTGGGGTGCATTGCTTCGCGAATGGCACCCTACGAGACTGACGGGTGTTGTGGGGGGGGTTAGCTGCCCAGCTTGAAGGCTTCTACAATCAGGGCGTAGAGGCCGCCGAGCTTGATGCTGTTGAGGCAGTCTAGCCACAGTGGCCTCGGCACCTTGCGAAGGAGATCTGGATCCCGCCAGCGACGGCTATAGACCAGCCAGCTCACCGCCTCGGCACCCAGCACTAAAAAGAGCGATACCGTCACATCCTGAACGGCAGCCTGCCCCGAAATGGTCGATAACGCCACCGCCGCAAAGTAGCCCCCCAACAGGCTAATAATCACTAAGGAAACCCGCCGCCAGGGGTTGATCAACCACAGGCTAAGCTGGTCTCCCAATTCGTCAAACAACAGGCTAAGGCGAGTACGTTGCATGGGCGACGGCAGAACTCGGTTAAATGGGGCAGGACGCAGGCAGAACAGACACTAGGCCCGATGACCTAATTCTAGAGTAGAGCGTCTGTTTGGTATTCTCCCCGGCACCCTAGTAGGCCGTAAAGCTTTGGGTTGCCCTCAGCATAGCTCACAGCTTTTAGGAAATTGGTCGTGGGGCAGGAAATACTCGCAATCACCCCAGAGTAACCACAGACCATGAGCCGAAATATTGCTAACTTCCACTGAGGAAGTAATAACTCCATGCGCCTCTGAAGTAGCCACAGGATTCCTCAATTAACCTTTGTCTTTGTAGACCTCTCTGCGATGTTTGCATTGCAGAATTTGAACCTTAAGTTCTTCGTCGAAGATTTCATATCTAATTCGATAATCCCCAACCCGGAGTCGATATTGATTGCCGTAGCCTTTCATCTTCACAACCCCAGGCGGACGCGGTTCTGATTTGAGTGCCAAAATCTTTTCCTGAACCTTTAGCCGGATTGAAGCTGGTAGTTGAAGTATCTGCTATGAACGAACTTAGAAATAATGACGGTATAAGCCATGAGATTCGCTCAACTCAACTCAGTTTGATTGAGCTTGGATGAAGTCATCAATGGTTACAAAGTGGTCTTGCTGATACTCTAGCTTGACGGCTTCTATTTCAGCTTTCGTTTCTGAATCTTCTACATAGCCCGATTCTTCTGCTTCAAAAATTTGTTGTTCAATGATGTCAAGCAGGTGCCTTTTGGCCTCTAGGTCTAGGGAGGAAACGGCTTGGATAAGGGAATCTAGGGAGACTTGTAAGTTAATGGTCGTCGTCATGATAATCACCTCTTAGGGTATAAACTTTGTCTAAATCGGCTTATTCCTTAGGCACCGTCACCATGCGTTCTTCAATGCCTGCCCACACCTGGGGCGATACCCGCACCGCCGCCTCTTTGCAGAAAACCATGAGTTCTAGAGCATAGAAGTAACTAGAAAGCAGATTCAGCTCCTTTTGTGTTATCAAAATATCGTACTTTTTAAAGTCAAGATCCCTGGCAAATGAAGAGTATATTTCGACGGCGATTGTCAGTCTTTCTGTTCTTGTTGGGCTGCCAGAAACAAGTTTCTGAACTGCGCAATCTATTTTATTTACCAAAGAATTAAGCAGGCCAGGATTGAAAACTTCGGCTTCTTGGTATTTCCGAAGTATATTTAGAATTCTAATTAACCTATACGTGATGGGGTCAGTTTCGTCTAGGGACGAAGTATTGGTTTCGTCGATATTTAAATAATGTTTACAGTTGTGATCAAGACAATAAATCAGAAAATAAATTCGTTTGCAAGTCAAAAAATTATCGATAATGGCAAGATTGCTAAGATGAGTAAGGTCATGAGAATATTCAAGGCTATATCTATGGTTAGAATTATGAGCCTTATCGACGTCGCCGGAATGAATACGGGCGAGAGTGTCAGCGATATTGAGCTCGTCTATATGATTGAGGGCAAGTAAGATGGCGGCTGTTCGCTTGGCAGGTAAGTTAAGGTAACCTAGAGACTGTTTTGTAGTTTGATTTGCCCAGTTTAAGAGGGCTGTAAGCTTATCGCTGGCTAGGTAGGTTTGGGCTTGGCGTTCCATTGCGAGTAGTAAATCATCAGCCCCACGTTTGCCCGATAGCAGCCCAGATACGAGGAAGAACACCTCCTGCCAGTGCCATTCGGTAAGATGATTACGCACTAGCTGAGTGATTTTATCTCTGTCCACAATGCACTTGGCAGTCAGATACTCATGAAAGGTTAAATGCGAAAAGGAATAGGCATCTGACCATTCCACTAAAATGCCTTGCTGAATTTCAATTTCCTTCAGCACTGCTTCTGAATCTAGATGTCGGGGAGCATTTAGATTGTCCACCAAGAAATCTCGAATTTGGTGAATCAGGCGATCTTTAGGAAAGAAAAGCTGGTCATCTACAAAGCTGGTGTAGGCAATTTCTGCCAGCATCTTTAGCTCTAACTCAGTGCTCAGTTCTGGATAAATAGGATTGCGCTGGATACGCTTTTCGGCAGTCCACTTACGCAACAGAATATCTAATGCTTTAGCATAAAGAGCATTGCGTTCTTTTGGAAAATCCTCAGACTTGCCATAAACTACGCAGAGCAGAGTTAGCAGTAGTGGGGTTCGGGCTAGTTCCTTAACGGCCTGATAGTTGGGTCTATTTAGTAGTTGCCAACAACGCTCGGCAGTGTTGATTTCTGTATTGCAGTCTTTTTGGAACCAGTTTTGGATAAATTGCTGAATTTGCTTGTCTTTAAATGGGAATATGGCCACATCTTTGAAGTGTGTGAAGCCACCAAAACTATAGGCTGCGGATCGACAAGAGACGATAAAGCGATTACGGCTGTAAGTATCAACCAGATCCTTAATTTCGGTGATAGTGTGGCTTAGAGTAATGCTGGATACTTCGTCTAAGCCATCTAGTAGCAACAGCAGCTTTCCGTTTTTGAGAAATAATTCTGTTAACATCTCTGCTTCTGGAAAGCCACAAATTTCTAATTCCTTAGCAATTACGGCTTTGATACTACGATCCGATTTGTTCAGTTGTTGTAGTTCCAGTAGCACTGGAATACAGAAGTGCTGATAGACTAAGTCCTGAGGTAGCCGAAGTTTGTCAGAATCTTTGTTTGCAGAACCTTGGAGAGCAGAGATGCGTAGCTTACTCTTCAATCCCGTGCTCAAAGAGTTTTGTCGGTGAAGACTTTTTAGGGCCTCCACTCCCACCTTCCACAAAAAAGTAGATTTCCCTACACCCGGCTCACCTAGTACCATTAGGTACTGCTGCTCATTAGCCACTTGTAGGCCGGATTTCCCTTCGGCATGAATAACGTTGAAGCTACGGTTGTCGCTCTTTTGATACTGCTGTTGCAAGGCATTCTGGGAGTCACAGTAGGGCAAGGCAGACCAATCAAACACTTGTACTGCGGTGTACACATCATCGAGGCTCACTTTCTCCATGCGCAAAAAATTAAACTTGATGCTTCCGTGGCGCTTAACGTAGCGGCTCACATACTCGTTTAGGGCTTTGCGTAGGGCTAGGTTACGGCCAATGTCCCAGTCCAGCTTTTTGAGGGTTTCGGTGCCCTTGTCTTTCACCAGGTTGGTAATCAGGCCACCCAGTCCAGCGGCGGCGGGTCCAATCAGGGGTTCAAATCCGGTCATGGCGGGACGGGGTGGCGGTTGATCCCTACTATAGCCTGGGCGCAGGGGCCAGGTAGGGCAGTGCTGGGGAAGCAAGTTAGAACGGACGGGAGCGGCGGAACAGGCGGGCGTCAAAAACCGTTACATTGGCTTCCTGGGCGGGCTTGCTAGGATAGTCTGTGTCTAAGTCTGGCAGGAAGGGTGGCCTGGTTGGGTCAACCCTTTTCGGGCTGGATTTGGCATAGCAGACGCAATTTATCCCTCGTTTTACGAATTTCCTATGGATATCAAACTGGTTTTGGCGGTTTTAACGGGGCTTTTCGTGGTGGCCACCCTGTTCTTTGGCACCAAAAACGGCTTCTACGACACCGATAGCTACCACGGCAACGGGTCGGCCCACTAGGCCCCGGATGTGGCGCATTGCTGGGTTAGGCATCGGTAACCGTGAGTGAGTTATCTTGCTTTGCCTTTGGGGCGGGTCACGGTGGCGAGGGTGTTTGCCTGGAGGTCAACCTAGGGCCACGGCGGATTTTGCTGGACTGTGGCCTCTCCAGCATGGCCCCCCTAGAGGCCGCACGGGAGCGGGTGGAGCGGGCAGATATGTTGCTGTGCAGCCACGCCCACAGCGATCATGCCCGTGGCCTGCTAGATTTCCATCGAACCTTTCCCCAGGTGCCCATCTACGGCAGTGAGGTGACGGCCCAATTATTGCCCCTCAATTGGTTGGATCGCCCTGCGGAGGTGCCGCCCCATCTGTGTCAGGCGTTGCCCTGGAATACGCCCCTTCAGCTTACGGACGATCTCACCCTGCAACTTTGGCCAGCGGGTCATTTGCCCGGTGCCGCCTGCGTGCTGTTGACCTACACCACACCCCAGCGACCCTACACGCTGTTCTACACGGGCGACTTTTTTATTTCCAATTCTCGCCTGGTGGATGGCCTACCGCTGGAATCTCTACGCGGGCTGCGGCCTGATGTACTGATTATTGAGGGCAGCGCAGGCAGCGCCCGTCATCCCCATCGGCGGCAGCAGGAAAACCAACTGGCCCAAACCATCTACGACCGCCTGCGGTTAGGACAGTCGGTGCTGTTGCCCGTGCCCACCCTCGGCCAGGGGCAGGAATTGGTGATGCTTTTGCGCAGTCACCACCAGTTCACAGGGAAAGATGTGACCGTGTGGGTAGATGCCACCGTGGCGGAGGGGTGCGACCGCTACCTAGAGCTGCTACCCTACCTGCCCAGCAGCGTGCAAAACTTCGCCCGTCACCAGCCCCTCTTTTGGGACGAACGGGTGCTGCCCCGCATTCGACGGCTGGGGGACGGTGAGATGCCCGATCCCGCCACGCCAGCCATTGTGCTGGGCTATCGCGAGGACGACCTCAGCCGCTATTGTCGAGAATCTCATCACCCCTGGACGGTGCTGCTGCCCGAAGCCTTTGCCTCGCACCTGGCCACGACGGTTTTGGCGGCCCCCGAATCCGAAGCGGGATCTACCTTTGCCTGGTTGCAAACCCTCGCCCCCGATCTCGATACAGGCCGAGTGCAGATCGAGACCTACCTCCTCACTACCCACAGCGATGCCGTCGGCACCACCCAGCTCATCCACAACCTGCGGCCCCAGCATGTCGCCTTTGTCCATGGCCCCCCCAGCCACCTTGCCGACCTGGCGGGGCTAGAGGAACTGCAAACCCGCTACCAGCTTCACCTGCCCTCCGTGGGTAAACGGGTGGAGTTTCCCATTGGCGACCGATTTTTGCAGCCCGCCGCCCCCGATCCGCTGTTTGAGGGAGAAATCACCGCCGTAGACGATAGCGTGTTGCTGCTGCTGCCCGATAGCCTTACCACCGACCCCCGCTGGCGCACCCTGGCCGATACCGGACTCGTGCAAGCCCGCTGGCAGGGGGATGAACTAGTGATTAAGGGACTGACCCAGCGAGATCTGTTGCGACAGGTGGAGCCAGAGGATCGCCCGGAACAGCCCGATAGCTGCCAACGCTGCCGCCATTTCCACAGCGGACGCTGCCTGAGTGCCGCATCCCCGCTCTACAGAATGCAGGTCAGCCCCGATGGCCACTGTATCGCCTTTGCCCCCCGATCCGATGCCAACCGCCCCATCACCCCAGACGATACAGACGACGAAGCTTTGGCCTAGCGTCCCTCAAGATTCCCATGGCCACCGTAGGGTGGGCACCGCCCACCATCGGAGAAGCCACAAACTCAAGAGGAGCCACAAACCCAAGCATGAAGTGCATCCGTGGATCGGCAACGACGCCATCTAAGGATTTTCCACCGGAGAACGCAGGGCGGGCAGCAGATAGACCAGTCCAGACAGCAGCGTGAGCGCCACGGCAAGCCAAAATAGCACCTGGCTTGGCAGAAGAAACCCCTCCGGCAAAGGCGCAATTAGGGCCGTAATGGCGGCAATTTGCACCACGGTTTTGGCCTTGCCCCACAGATTGGCCCCCGGTACGCCGCCGCTTTGCATCGTTGGGTTCACCCGCCATCCGGCAATGGTGATTTCGCGGGCCACAATCAAAAACACTCCCCAGGCGGGCACAAGGTTCATCTCCACCAGCACCAGCAGCGGAGCCAATACCAGCAGCTTATCCACCAGAGGATCCAAGAACTTGCCCAGCTCCGTCACCTGATTGAGCTTGCGGGCCAGGTAGCCATCGAGCCAGTCTGTCCCCGCCGCCAGCAGAAAAATCCCCGCCGCAATCCACCGTTCGTAGGGGGTGGGATGGGCCAGCAACATCAACATCAACGGCACCCCCAACAGGCGCGACACGGTAATCCAGGTGGGTAGGTTCATAGACCAAGGGAAAACACAGGTAGAAGCATTATCGCCTATGCCACGGATCGCACCGCTGGGCATTTGGGAAGCAAGGCTAGGCCGGAAAAAGCTTAAGAAAGGCCCAGGAATTGGCCGATAGCCGGACAAGGCTTGCCATGCTAAAACTGACGTCGTAAGTATTGGGACTTGATGGGTTTGGCGAAAACACAGCGGGAGACTTGCATTACCCTGGCCCACGGTAGCGGCGGCAAGGCCATGGCCAATTTGGTGGCCAATGTGTTTGTGCGGCGGTTCGACAATGCCATCCTGGCCCCGCTGAACGATCAGGCTGTGGTGGATTGGCCCGGTGGACGGCTGGCCCTCACGACGGATTCCTACGTGGTGGATCCGCTCTTTTTCCCCGGCAGCGACATTGGAGCCTTGGCGGTCAACGGCACCGTCAACGACCTGGCGGTGGGAGGAGCAACGCCCCTCTACCTCACCTGTGGCTTCATTTTGGAGGAAGGGCTACCCCTCGAAACCCTGCAACGGGTGGTGGAAAGCATGGCCCAGGCGGCCACGGCAGCGGGGGTGCAGATCGTCACCGGAGACACCAAGGTCGTGCCCAGGGGCAGTGCCGACAAACTCTTCATCAACACCGCCGGGGTGGGCTGGGTGCCAGAGGGCATCGCCCCCTCAGCGGATCGGCTGCAACCGGGAGACATCGTGCTAGTGAATGGCTTCCTGGGCGACCACGGGGCCGCCATTACCGTGGCGCGGGCGGATTTAGCGCTGGAAAGCCCCATCGAAAGCGACTGCCAACCCCTCAATGGCCTGGTGGCCGACATTTTGGTCGTCTGCCCCCAGGTGCGGGCCATGCGTGATGCCACTCGCGGCGGCTTGGCCACGGTGATGAACGAGTTTGCCGCCAGTTCCCAGGTGGGCATTCGCCTGCAAGAAAGCACCCTACCCGTGCGGCCCGCCGTGCAAGGGCTCTGCGAACTGCTGGGCCTCGACCCGTTGTATCTTGCCAACGAGGGCAAACTGGTGGTCGTGGTGCCGCCCGATCAGGCCGAAACCGTCCTTGCTGCCATGCGCGCCCACCCCACCGGAAGCAACAGCCAGATCATCGGCGAAGTGGTGGCCGACCCCGTGGGGTTTGTGCTGCTCAAAACCGCCTTCGGTAGTGACCGCATTCTGGATCGCCTGGTGGGCGATCAACTGCCCCGCATCTGTTAACCCCCAGCGGTAGGTTGGATTAGCACTGCGGCACCCGTGCGGGAGAAACTGAACTCATGCTAAATCCGATTTAGAAAACTCCGATTTCTCAAGCCAAGAACCGTAGGGTTAGGTCTCCTTGCCTGCTGGATGCCGGGGATAAACGGGTCAGATTTGGCATCAATCCCCCTAGCGGCTGGCAGATCCTAGGCGTCGAATGGGAACCATGGCGCTGGAAATCAGTTCGGTGCCTCGAAGGGAGGCTTTTTCCGCCTCAAACACGCCCCCAGTCTGGATGTCAATGTCGCCAATCAGGCCCGCAGAGCGACCACAGGTGTAGTTTAACCGCTTGCCCTCGAAGGCCAAGGTGGCTCCTTCGCCCGCGTGGCGACAGATGGTGCCATCGGTCAGCACGATTTCAGCAATTAAGAAACGGATGTTCTCACTTTCGATGATGGCATCGCGGTCAAAATTTTCTCGTCCTTCTCGGTCTACCGTCATATAAGTGCCGTCAATGCGCACCTCGCCCCGTAGCCCTCGGCCATCGCCACAGTCGTAGGTGATGGGGTCGCCAAGGTCGCGCTGGCGAGGTTCTGGCCCCACATAGGTGCAGAGGCGCTGGTCGGGTAGACGAATCTGAGCCGCCGAAGCGCTGGGGACTGAGGCCAGGGCAGTAAGGGGGGGTAGCATCGCACCCAACCAGGCTACTCCGCTGACTAGGGCGAGCCCTGCAAGAATGGATGGCCTGTCTTTTTTCATGGCTTAGGTCGTCTCTCAATAACGCAAAAAGTACAGCAAAAGCTGTTTTGACCCTAATCCAGGCAAGGGGGTAGGCACAAGTCAGCTAAGTGTTCTATTGCTGCCCTTTTCGTGGTCCTACCCTCGTGGCGGAGGATACCGTCGCGCTTTAATACAAGCTTTAAAGCATCTTTATGGGCTGTTTGTGCTTTCTTGCCGCTAACCGGGCATTCTAAAGGTGTGCATCCCGTAGTGCCCGATACAAACATTAAGATTGCGTCCTAGTTCCATATCGCGACCCATGGGCCAAGGACGATATCTGGGGTAGTGCATTAATGCACGGGACGGAGGAAAATCAGGCTATACCACCGCGATA
>JBBAWV010000019.1:0-46744 GCA_040396995.1 Nodosilinea sp.
GGGATAACGACTACCTACTTTGCCTGCTCTCTGCCTGAGTATGCGTTTGCCCTGAACCCAGGAAATCAAGGCTTGGCATTTATTGGCCTGCCGTGGGATAATGAAAGACTGTGTCTTAACTTTCCATCCGCACTACTCTAGGTGAACTGTCATGGCTAAAGGCGTCCGCCTCGTCATTACCCTTGAGTGCACTGAATGCCGGACTAACCCGGACAAGCGCTCTAACGGTGTATCTCGCTACACCACCCAAAAGAACCGTCGCAACACGACGGGCCGCATCGAACTGAAGAAGTTCTGCACCCACTGCAACAAGCACACCGTCCACAAAGAAATCAAGTAAGCAACTCCCATGGCCTATTTTCGTCGTCGAGTATCTCCAATCAAGCCCGAAGAAAAAATTGACTACAAAGACGTAGACTTGCTCCGCAAGTTTGTCACCGAGCGCGGCAAAATTCTGCCCCGCCGGATTACTGGCTTGACCGCTCAACAGCAGCGGGATCTCACCGTCGCCATCAAACGTGCCCGTATTCTGGCCCTGCTCCCCTATGTGAACGGGGAAGGCTAGGCTAGGGTAGAAGATGGCGAGTGTAGGGTAAGGCTTTGGTGGACAAGGGAACATTAGTCGAATTCAAACACCAGGGTCAGCCCCGGCTGGGGGTCGTTGATCGGCCTGAGGGCAAGAAAAATTGGGTGGTCATCGATGAGCGTGGCCAATCCCATACCCTGCACCCTAGAGAGATAGCCTACGAAGTGGTCGGCGAGAGGTATACTCCCGCCGACATTTCTGTTTTCTTAAACGAGGCTGAGGGCTATATCGATCCCTCTAGCCTGGAGGTAGCCTGGGAGTTTTTGACGGAATCTGAAGAGTCCGCCGATCCGGCTTCTTTGGCGGCGCTGCTGTTTTCTGATCAAAGCCCGCCCCTATGCTATGCGGCCCATCGCCTGCTGAGCGAAGACAAGATTTATTTCAAGCAAAAGGGTGACCGCTACGAACCTCGCCCCGCCAGCCAAGTCGAAGAAATCAAGCACCAGATGGAGCGGGAAACCCAGCGCCAGCAGGAATGGGAGTCCTTCATGGCTAAGGCGCGTCAGGGATTGGCTGGGGAATCGGTTGTTTGGGACAAGACGGATCGGCCCCGCATCGAGACTCTGGAGCGCTTTGCCCTGCTGGGGGAGGAATCGAGCCAGCGCAACCAGGCCGTGGAATTGCTGAATGCGATGGGTTATGCCCCAACAGCGGCGGGTGCATTTGATACCCTAGTGGCATGGGGATTGTGGACACCCCACGAAAACCTGGCCCTCCGACGCAGCCAGATCCCCAGCCAATTCTCCGAGGATCTCCTAACTATGGTGCAGCAGCGGCTCCAGTCTCCGCCGCCGGATCTCGATGATCCCCAGCGCCTAGACCTGACTCACCTCAAGGTCTACACCGTTGACGACGCCAGCACCCAGGAAATTGACGATGGCCTCAGCCTAGAAACCCTGGAGGATGGCCGCCATCGCCTCTGGGTTCACATTGCCGACCCCACCCGCTGGGTCATCCCTGGGGATGATCTGGATCTCGAAGCCCGCCGCCGTTGCACCACGGTCTACCTGCCCACGGGCATCATTCCCATGTTCCCGGCAGAACTGGCCACCGGGCCAATGAGTTTGATCCAAGGGCAAATCTGCTGCTCCCTCAGCTTTGGCATCACCCTAGGCGAGGCCGGAGATGTGCAGGACTACACCATTTGCACCAGTCTGATCAAGCCCACCTACCGCCTCACCTACGAGGACGTGGACGAACTGCTGGAACTGGGCATCACCGCCGAGCCGGAACTGCACGACCTAGCGCGCTGGGCGCAGGTGCGGGGGCAATGGCGCGTCACCCAGGGGGCGATCAATATCAACATGCCCGAATCCAACATTAAGGTGCTGGAGGGCGAAGACGACATTGTGATTGAGGTGCTAGACGATTCCCTCGCCCGTCAGATGGTGGCGGAGATGATGATTCTGGCCGGAGAAGTTGCTGCCCGCTATGGCCAAACCCACGAATTGGCGATTCCCTTCCGCAGCCAGCCCCAGCCAGAACTGCCCTCCGACGAAGAACTGATCCAACTGCCGACGGGCTGGGTGCGCGATTCCGCCATTCGCCGCTGCATGACCCGCAGTGAGGTGGGCATCACCCCCAGCCGCCACGCCACCCTGGGCCTAGACAGCTATAGCCAAGTCACCTCCCCCATCCGTCGCTACCTGGATCTGATCGTTCACTTCCAGCTCAAGGCCCACCTGCGGGGGGATCCGTTGCCCTTTTCCTCCCACGAAGTGACGGAGCTGGCCCAGGGCGCGAGTTCCGCCGCCTACGAAGCCACCCTGGTGGAACGCCAAACCAAGCGCTACTGGGCCTTGGAATACCTGCGCCGTCACCAAAACGAAGTGTGGGACGTGATGCTGCTGCGCTGGCTGCGGGAGGATGACGGCCTAGGACTGATTATGGTAGAAGACCTGGGCCTAGAACTGGCCATGCGCTTCAACCGAGCCGTCGCCCTAGGGGAGCAATTCCAGGTGCGGGTCAGCCATGCCAACCCTCGCCAAGACATCATCCGCTTTGAGGAAGTGACGGTTGAGGATGTTGACCCCAGCCTAGCCACTTCTGCCTAATTTTCACCTAAGGCGCGACGCCCCAGAACTCCATCAGCGCTACGGCCCGTTCCGCGCCTTCGGTGTTGCCCTGGCGTTCGTACATGGAGCGGGCTAGGTCTACATTGGATACCGCCTGGGCCTGAAACCCTTGCCCCCATAGCGCCAGCCCCAGGTTGTAGAAGGCCGCTGGGTCATCGGGGCGGGCCTCCACCACACGACGGTAAGATAGCACCGCTTGGAGGTACTGCTCGCGCTCTAGCAGAATGCCGCCCAGCAGAGCATGGGCGGCAACCAGTTCAGGGTCGATCCGCACCGCCCGCATCAGGTGCTCGAAGGCGGCTTCCCGGTTACCCTCTTGGTAGAAAATGTAGCCCATCTGGTGTTGGGCTTGGGCGTTGGTGCTATTCAGCGCCAGGGCTTCGCTGGCCGCCGAACGTGCGGCAGAGAGATTGTCCTGCAAGAGATAAAGGCTGGCAATACTGACATAGAGGCTGTCTTTGTTGGTGCTGCTGGCCCGAACGCCCCGGTTCAGGTAGGTCAGCGCCTGCTCGTAGTCTTCCTGTTGAATGTAGAGATTGCCGAGGGCTTCGTAGGCTTGGGCATTGCCGGGGGCAAGACGCACCAGTTCGAGGTAGGTGGCGAGGGCAGCTTCGGTATCCCCTTGCTGAAGCTGGATACTGCCGATACCCAGGTAGGCGTTGGCTTCGCGGGGGTGGCTGGCCAGGATCTCGCGGTAGGTGGCGAGAGCTTCCGTAAGTTGATCGCTATGATACAGGCTGTGGGCAAGGCCGTAGCGAAAAGCCAGGTTGCCCCGATCCAGCGCCACAGCGCGACGGTAGGCGGTGATGGCCTCGGTATAATTGCCCTGCTGAATCTGGAGATAGCCGATGCCAGAAAAGATGCGAGCATTTTGGGGATCGATCTGGGCGGCCTGCTGGTAAATGGCAATGGCCCCCGCCGGATCGTTGGCGGCAACCCTGGATTGGCCTTGGCGCAACAATTCATCCAGTTGCTCTTGCTGGGCTGCGCTAAGGTTACTGGAGGAATTTTGGGCTAACCACAGGAGTTCCTCGCCAGCCCCAATCGTGATCTGGGGCTGGGGGATGTCAACCCTGACTTCTGGTGCCGTAGCCCCGGCGGCTGAAGCCCCCAAACTACCGACCAAACCGATTATCACCCCAGCAAAAACGTGGCTCCGTTTCACAGGACATTCTCCTTGACCGTGCTTATCGATCATGCGTCGCAATTCTTCATAATAGCTGTTCCTCCGACCGTCCTTGGTTTGTGATGCCCCCGACTGTTCCCAGAACCTCACCTTGGCTAGGGCTGTTGGGGTTCAGCGTCTTGGCCCTGGGGCTGCGGCTGTGGGGGTTGGGGCGGTTCAATCAGCTCATTTTCGACGAGATCTACTACGTTCCCTTTGCCCTGGGCTACCTCAACCAATCCCCCCCTTTCGACGCCCACCCGCCCCTCGGAAAATACCTGATTGCCCTAGGGCTTTGGCTGGGCCAATGGGGCACGGCTTGGTTCCAGTGGCCCCCGCTGACGGTGGAGGGGCAATCCATCAGTCTGATCGGGGGACGGGTGATCAATGCCCTTGTGGGGGCCACCATTCCTGGGCTGGTGGCGATGTTGGGCTATGGCCTCAGCCGGGGCTATCCTCAGCCTCGACGAATTTGCTTTAGCCTAGTGGCCGCTGCCTTGATGACCCTAGAGGGGCTGACCCTGGTGGAATCGCGGCTGGCCTTGATTAACCTCTACTGGCTATGGTTTGGGCTATTGGGGCAAGTTTTTTGGGTGGTGGCTCCCTTGAGAAGGCACCCCTACCGCTGGCGTGTGGCGGCTGGGATCGCCCTGGGAGCGGCCATCAATGTCAAATGGAATGGGGCGGCGTTTTGGTTAGGCTTGCTGCTGTGGGAAGGACTCCAGGCTCAATCTGGCTTGCTGCCCCCTGGCTTGGATGGGCGAGGAGGCCGCGCCCTTGAGGGGTGGCGAATTGGGAATCGGCGTTGGTGGTTGTATTTGGGATTGATCCCCTGGGCGACCTACAGCTTGCTTTGGTGGCCCCACCTAGCGATGACCGGGGAAAGTTTTTGGGGTATTCATCATCAGCTTTGGCGGGTTCATCAAACCATTGGCGCGGGTGGTGCCTCCCATCCCTACTGTTCCCCTTGGTTTACCTGGCCGCTGATGTTGCGTCCCATCGCCTATTTTTACCAGGTTTTGCCGGATTCCCCTAGAGCGGTGGCAATTCAGGCCATGGGAAACCCGATGCTTTGGTGGTTGTCTACAGCGGCGATGCTGGCCCTTGGTTTAATCTGGCTCAGCGGTCGGTGGCCATCGTGGGGCATTGCCCAGGCCAAACCTCAGATTTCCCTGGAATCTTCTCTGGAATCCACGACCCATGCCGCTTTGGTAGAACCCAGTCCGGTACAGCCTTGGTCGGGCGAGGCTTCCTCTAGAGCGTCCTTTGCCGTCGAGTCCTTCCTCGTTCTGAACTACCTGGCCCAGTGGTTGCCGTGGCTGTTGGTAAGTCGCTGCACCTTCCTTTACCACGCCCTAGGAATGGTCGCCTTGAGTGCCCTGGCCTTGGCCTGGTTGATGTCGGGCTGGCTAGGTCATCACCGCCGTTCTCACCGGATGATGGCCTGGGCCATGCTGGGGCTAATTGTCCTGGGTTTTCTTTTTTGGTTGCCGCTTTTTCTGGGTTGGCCCATCTCTCCCGATGCCCTACAACGCCGCTGGTGGCTCCCCACTTGGATTTAGCGCCAGAACCAAGTCGTAAAACAAAGTTTTTCGCCTCTCCCGACTCCCGACTCCCTATTCCCCTTTCCCCACTCCCATCAAATACAGCAGCGCCATCCGCACCGCCACGCCGTTGGTTACTTGCTCGCTAATCAGGCTGAGGGTAGGGTCGTCCATTAAGTCCGAGCTAATTTCGACGCCGCGATTGGTGGGGCCGGGGTGGAGCAGTTTGACGGTGGGTTTACAGATTTTTAGGCGGTCGCGGGTGAGGCCAAATTCGGTATGGTATTCGCGCAGGCTGGGCAGGCGGTGTTGGGTCATGCGTTCCTTTTGCAGGCGCAAAGTCATGACAAAATCGGCATCTGCTAGGGCGGGGGCCAGGGTACCATGCTGTACCACCTTTCGGGAAATGAAGAGGGGCGATTGTTGCATAAAGGCTTCGGCAAAGCCCGGTGGCAGCAGGGTGGGCGGTGCGGCGAGGTGCACTTCGGCCCCGCAGGCGGTGAGTGCCCAGAGGTTTGACCGGGCCACCCTGGAGTGGAGAATGTCGCCGACGATGGCAATTTTGAGTCCGGCGAGGGCTTGGCTGGTGGGCTGGTCGGGGTTGAGGGCGAGGGCCAGGGTGAACAGGTCAAGAAGTGCTTGAGAAGGGTGGGCGTGGAGCCCATCGCCGCCGTTGAGCACCCCGACGCCGCTCTGGAGATGATCCATCTCATCGGCAATAGTTTGGGGCACTCCGGCATCTTGGTGGCGAATCACCATCAGATTGGTGCCCATGGCCAGGTAGGTTTTGGCCGTATCCAAAATGGTTTCGCCCTTGGTGAGGGAGGAGGTGCCGGGGGCAAAGTTCAGCACATCCGCCGATAGCCGTTTGGCCGCCAGTTCAAAGCTGCTGCGGGTGCGGGTGGAGGGCTCGAAAAACATATTTGTCACCACCAGCCCTTGCAGGGCGGGCACCTTGCGGGTGCGGCGCGACAGCACATCCCGAAAGCTGACGGCGGTTTGGGTCACCGTTTCTAGCTCCGCCGCCGTAAAGTCTGCCAAAGACAACACATGTCGCCGTTCCCAGGTGGCTTCAGTCATGGCCTGTTTACCCTTTTACCCTTCTGCTAACCCATGCCGTTTCTAACCATACCCGGAAGCGCCCCAGCCCGCCCCACCTTATTAATGATTCGCTTGAGTGATTCGCTTTTAAAAATCTGCGCTAACATCCACTTGACACAGGGTAGGAATGGTTCGTGGCCGTTTCTACCTTCAGTTTTTTGTGATGGGTAGGAGTGGTGAACACCATGCAGCGTTACTCCCGATTAGGTGAAGGGTTGAGTCGGTTTGGCCAGAAAGCATTGATGTCTCCCCAGGCCCGTCGAGCTGGGTTGGGGATTTTGTCTGCCTTGGCGCTGGCCTCGGTGATAGGTCAAGGAGCCGCCCAGGGCCAGGGCTATGATATTGTGCCGCCGCTGCCCGCCGGGGTGGTGCCCGTGCCCAGCAGCCCCATGCCCCAGGCTCCGGCCAGTGGCCAGCAGTTTGTGGTGTTTGTGAACGACACCAGCGAGGCCACCCTGCGCCAGGTGCAAATGGTAGAACCTACGGCGTTTCGGACAACCTTCCAAGGGCAACCCGTGATCCAGGCGGGGCGCTTCAACCATTCCGCCAATGCCCAAATGCGGGTGAATGACCTGGCCAGTCGGGGGGTTTCGGCCCAGATGAGTGCGGCAGCGGCGGCTCAGCCCATCTTTGCCCAAACGCCAACGATGCCGAATAACGTCTATGCCGCTTCGGGTACCCTGCCGCCGCTGCCCGGTGTCACGGTGATTCCCCCCGGTGGTAGCGTATCGGCCCTGCCCATGCCCAGCGTTCAGCCGCCCCCGGTGAGCCAACCCGCTTCCGGCAATGTGGAGTTTGGCCAGCAGTTGTCCTACACTGCCCCCGCCAGCCCCGCCAATAGCTACCCGGTCAATATGCCGCCCCCCAGCGGCAGCACCGCCATGGCTTCCCCCGCTGTTGTCCCCAGCAGCGCCCCCTACTATGTCGTGATTCCCACCTCCTCGTCTAATCTTCAGGTCGTCAGTGCCCAGATTATTCAGTTGGGTACTCCGGCGGATCGGGTGCAGATGCGCACGGCTCCCCGTGGCCCCCATGTGGCCGTTGGCCCCTTTGCCGACCGGGGTTTGGCCAACCAGTGGAGTAACTTCTATCGAGATGCGGGATTGTCTAGCAGCCGCGTCTTCTTCCAGCGCTAGGATCGCCTCCCTAGGGTCTACCTAGGGTAGTCTTTCGCGCCACGACGCCATGAATACCCACCCATGACTCCAAAGCCGTTGCCACCCTCTCCCCAGCTATCCGCCAGGGATCCCGATTGGGTGGTAACGGCAGCGACCATGCAGGCGATTGAATCCGCCATGTTTGAGGCGGGGATGCCCGTGGCGGCGCTGATGGAAAAGGCGGCCCAGCGTATGGTGGCCTGGGTGATGGCTCAGTTTCCGCGTACCGCCTACGGCCAAGTAGGGGTACTGGTTGGCCCAGGCCATAACGGCGGCGATGCCCTGGTGATGGCGCGAGATTTGGCCCATGCGGGCTATGGCGTCCAGATTATTTCCCCCTTTGAACGCCACAAAAGCCTCACTGCCGATCATCTTCGCTATGTTCGCGCCCTGGGTTTACCGATTACGCCATCTACACCAACACCGATTTCGCCTGACTCGTGGCCAACGGTGGATCTTTGGATTGACGGTCTGTTTGGCTTTGGTTTAGAGCGTCCCATCGAAGGAGCCGTGGCGGATCTAATCGCGGCCATCAACGCCCATCCGGCCCCTGTGGTCAGCCTAGATTTACCCTCCGGCCTGCACACCGATACCGGACAGGTGCTTGGCACCGCCATCCAGGCCACCCACACCCTTTGCCTGGGGCTGTGGAAACGGGCCTTTTGTCAGGATGCGGCCCTGCCCTACCTTGGCCACCGCCACCGCATTGACTTCGATATTCCCCCCTTTGCCCTGGAATCGGGGTTGAGAAACGAGCCTCCCATACGTCGGATTAGCGCAGCGGAAGCCCTAATCCGCCTACCCTTGCCGCGCCCGGTGAATACCCACAAATATCGGGTGGGGCAATTGTTGATCGTGGCCGGATCGCGTCAGTATGCGGGGGCGGCATTATTAGCGGGTTTAGGGGCCAGGGCCAGCGGTGTGGGAATGCTCACCCTAGCGGTACCCGAATCTCTGCGGCTGATGGTGGTGGCCCAACTGCCGGAGGCTCTGGTGATTGGCTGTCCCGAAACCGACACCGGAGCCATCGCCCAGCTTCCCGCTGACCTTGCGGATCAACTCCAGCGCTACGACGCCATTGCCTGTGGCCCCGGTCTGTCGCGGCAGGCTCATAAGGTGGTAGATACCGTTTTGGCCAGCGACCGTCCCCTGCTGCTGGATGCCGACGCCCTGAATCATCTAGCCACATGCGATCCGGTGACCACCTTGGCCCAGCGTTCGGCCCCGACCCTACTGACCCCACACCTGGGCGAATTTCAGCGCCTCTTCCCCGATCTCCTGGCTCAATCCTCAGACCCCGGCCAATCCGCCCAAACCGCCGCCGCCCAGAGCCACAGTATCGTAGTGCTAAAAAGGGCCTGCACCGCCCTCGCCCACCCCGACGGCCAACTCTGGTTCAATACCGAAAGCACCCCCGGCCTTGCCCGTGGCGGCAGCGGCGATGTGTTGACGGGGCTGATTGGCGGACTTTTGGCCCAAAAAATCGCGGCCCAGAAAATCACAGATCAAGACATCGCGACCCCAAAAATCATGACCCAAGACAACCGTTGGGATCTGGCCCTAGATGCTGCCCTAGCTGGGGTCTGGTGGCACAGTCAGACGGCCAGAGACGTAGCGACCCGGTACACTGATTTGGGCATCGATGGCCCCTGTCTAGCCGCTGCCCTCACAGGCACCCTAGCCCATCGCTTCCCAGATCCCATCTATTAATCTCATCTATTAACCTGATCCCATCCATTCAATCGAGCCTGATGACTAGCCTGTTCTCCCTGCCACCGTTGCCAGAGGGATTTCGGCAGGGCATTGCCTTGCTGGCCTATGGACTGCTGCTCATCTGGGCCTTAGCCGTGGTGGACTTGCTCACCGGGCGGCGGCTGTGGCGTCACCTCGGCATTCAGCCCCGTCGTTGGCAGGGACTACCGGGAATTTTCGTAGCCCCACTGTTGCACCAAGACTTTCGCCATACTGCCGCCAATTCAGCCCCTTTTGTCATTTTGGGCAGCTTAATTTTGTTGCAGGGGCTAGAGGTGCTGGGTCTGGTGACGGCCCTCTGCTGGCTGCTCAGCGGTCTGGGCATTTGGCTGCTGGGGCGCAAAGGCACTGTCCATCTGGGGGCCAGTGGGGTCATTTTCGGCTATTTGGGCTATCTGCTCTTGCGGGGCTATTTTGATCGCAGCATACCAGCCGTGGCCTTAGCGATCCTGGCAGGGTTGCTCTATGGCGGCACCCTTTGGGGTTTGCTTCCCCTGCAACGAGGCAAATCTTGGGTGGGCCATGGGGCGGGCTTTTTGTCCGGGGTCTGGGTGGCGCGTCACCTGGAGGCCATCCAGACCTGGTGGATGCAAAATTCCGGTTGGTAGGACAGGGGCGAGGTTGCCTCGTTTCTACCAGCCAAAGGCCGAAAATGCGCTACTGCTCAGGGCAAGATCTTCCTCCGAAGGAGCTTGGGTGTCGGCCTCTACCACGCGCATTTCGGCACAGAAGGAGGCAGTGCTAAAGCCGCCAAACCGTTTTACCACACTGGTTCGCAGGCGCAGATTGGGGTTGGCAAACCAAAACCGCTCGACGGAGCTCATGGTTTCATACTCGGTGGTGAGCAGCAGCCCCCCCTCGGTATCAATTTCGTAGCGACCGATGACGGGGACAATTTCGGCATAGCCCCGTTCCCGTAGCAGTTGGCCCGTTTTGGGGTTGTCGGCATCGGGGACTAGGGAAAAAACGGTGCGCCCTTCGTGGTTTTCGTCGTCCTTATCCCAGGCCATCGATCCCTGCCAGGTCACCAGAGCACCCCCCACCGCCAGGGCTGGATCGACGCTGTGCAACTGACAGATCTCCACAACGCTGGGGTCTTCGGCTTCCAAGGCTTCGACGGCAATGATCGATCCACCCAGTTCCGCCCGTCGGAAGGGGAGGTGGTGGGTGGTGCGTTGAGAGTTCCACTGGCCCGCACTGAGGCGGAAGAAATCCATTACATCCATGGAGCTAGAGATTATCACGAGAAAACAACAAAACTACCGCGAGCCTCAGCTAGGCCCAGACCGCACAAACCTTATGTTAACTAATCTCACAGGCTAGGGCCAACGGTGGGGGATGAGTAGGTGTAAGGGTGATCATACGCGATGGCTGGCCCCCTGGGGAGGGCGGATGGGCGAACGCTTAGGCTTTGAGAACGGCTCGTTCAAAGGCGGCTCGATCTTCGTAGACCTCAAAGACTCGATCCATGCTGGTGAGTTCAAACAACATCCGCACCTGATCATTGATGGAACAAATGTAAAGTTTGCGTTCCAGCCCTCGCACCTGTTTCAGAATCACGACTAGAGTGCCTAGCCCGGAGCTATCGATGAAGGTAATATCCTTGAGGTCAATCAAAATCACGTTCACTCCAGCGGTGAGCATTTCATCGACCATCTGCCGAAATTCCTCCGCCTTGGTGCTATCTAAGATGCCCTTAGGGGTAATCACTTCCAACTTCACGCTCATTGGGGGAATTCCTCTCAACAATCGACAGGGAATGTTGCCGTCCGGCATTTCGATAATACCTATTCTGGAGGAGCGTAAATCGCCCTTGGCGTTCGATCCAGGTTAATTTCTACCACAAGCTGCGTATACTGCCGTTCTTGCTTGAGGGGCTCAATAAACAGGGTGGGGTGAAGGGCTCGCCAAAAATATTCTACGAATTCCTCGATCTTGGCGGCGTCCATGCCCGGTTTGCCCTGGGCTTTCATCTGCTGCTCGGCCTGCTGTCGCCACACTTTGCTAATCCGATAGTCTTGGGGATAGAGAATCATCAATCGATCCAGGCGATCCCACAGGGGTAGGTATTGGGCTAAGGCATGGTTCATCTCACGGGCAAACTGGCGGTCTGCTGCGGTGCGAATAGGTTTGGGGGCTTGGGCGAGTTGCTGTTCCAACTGGCCCGATGGCAGGGGCCGTGCCCCCAAAAACCAGCCCTCAAACAGCACAATATCGATTCCTTGCACCACCTCCGGCGCGATTCGATCCCCCTCACCGCCGTGGAGGGATTTATCAAAGCGAGGAATCGAAACGGCATCCCCAGGTTGGGCCTGCCGCAGGTGATCGAGCACCGCAATACCAAGATCGACATCGTGGGTGCCCGGTGGGCCACGCCAGCGCAGCCGGGGGGCAGCTTGGCGCAACTGTTGCCGATCTACGTAGGTCTTGTATAGGTCGTCGATGGAGAAGCCTAGGGTGCCATAGCCCATCGCCCCCAGAATATGGCGCAGAATGCTGGAGAGGGTAGTTTTTCCCGTCCCCTGGCCACCTAGGATGCCTTGAATTAACGGTCGAGGTTGGCGTTCGCGGGCCTGTTTTAGGTTGAGGGCCAAGGGCAACCAAAGCTGCCAGTAGAGAATCAGGGTGGCCTCCAGGGGAACTGGGGGTAGCGCCAAGGTGTCATGGTGGGGCATCAAGGTTCGTAGCCAGTGCAGACGCTCCTCCAGGGCGGCCTCCACATTATCTGGGGTGATACCCCAAGCCCTGGCCCGTTCCCCATCCGCTAGTTCCCAATCCCTCAGCGCCTGCCCCTGGGCAGAAGAAACCACCGATGCCGCCAACAGATCAGCAAGCAGCGCGACAATGGGAGAATCGGTGGTCATGGCAAGGAACAGAGCGGCTATGGGTTCTGGAGTTGAATGAAAAGACCTGCGTGGTGTACCTGATCGGTCTGGCCATAGCTAGCGAGGGTCACAGCTTGGAGGTGCTTCAACGCGGGTCTGGCCACAGTGTCCCACAGCCGAAACTGAGGAATCTGCTGGCGTAGATACCCTTCTAGGGCGATCCAGTCTAGATGGACGTAGCTCTCTCCCGCCTGGGGGAACGCTTCAATGGCCTCGATCCAGGCAAGGGACTCATCCGGGTGTTGGTCAACCCCAAGGGCCTGTTCCATCAACTCCGCAGAGGTCGCGAACACTTGATCGTGCCCAACCTCTGCCCGCAGCCCCGCCACGTCCGTTTGCACCTGCAAAGGCCGATTCGCGCTGTCCCTAGCAAAGTTTTGCCGTAGGGATAGGCTCGTCCAAACCGTGGTGGGATAGCCCAAAATATCGAGACGCCCCATACTCAACCCCTGAGCCTGAGCCCGCTTTTCTAAGGTGTCGATGGCCGTCAATACCCCAGGACTACTCGGAGTGACCATCAACCCCTGGAGAGGTTGGTCTTTAGCGGAGAGAACGAGACCTAGGGCATAGCGTTGGTCAACCTTCGCCAACAGCGGCCCCGCTTCTCCTGGCCCCAATTTATCCCCCACCCATCGGGTCAGCAGCCCCTCAGAGGCAGACCTACCGACCCAGGGATCCAGCCAGGGGCTCAGGTCATCCTCCAGGTCCGCCAAGCTTAGCCCCACCGACGTTAGACTGAGGAAATCCGGCAGGTAGCGGGCTAGGGGATACCAGTCTGTGATAGCCCGCTGGTGAGGATCAAGCTGATGCCCAGGAGACACCACCCAAGCCGCTTCCGCCAACACTCCCTGACGCTGCAGGCCCAAGGAAATCAGGCCCCAGTCTAGGGGAGGATGATCCGTTACCCAAGGGGCATGGATGAGAGCATTGGCCGATGGATTGGGGTGTAGCCACTGTTCTAGCTGGGGCAGGTTCACCGCCAGTAGACCGATCCGGTGGCTGTCCAGGGTCTTGAGGGCCAACCGATAGCGTCCGTCGGTGCGCAGGTTATCGCCCACGGATTGCGCCGCTGCCAGTGCCCGACGCAGCACCCCGGGATCGTTGGCCACCAAAATAAACCGATTGGTGACGACGGCAGTGGCTAGGGGGGTAAACCCTGACGAAGTGGCTGATCGACCTGAGGCCCGACTGTAGATTAAACGGGTGCCACCCAGGTCTTCAAAGGCAAGGGGATCGCCAGCCAAGGCCCGATTTTGCCAAAACAATTCCAAGGTCGAGCGGGCTAAATCTGCATCCCGACAGGCCAGGGCCACCAAATACCCCGGTGCTAGGCCGTTGCTGGGATCTTGATCGAGGTCGGGGGTAACCAGGGCTACGGTGATTTCCTCTCCTAACCAAGGTTGGAGATCTCGCTCATAGCTTAAGCCAGTCTGCGCTAGCATGGCCCGCTCTAAGCGTTCTCGGTCGGTGCGCAGGGTGGGCCGCTGCCTAGGATCCGCCAAATAATCCCATAGCTGGGCTAAACGATCCGGTCGAGCCAGCACCGACGCCACCAAGGCCGACTGCTTGGGGACAAACTGGAATGCTTCCGGTATCGACTGCCCACCCCGATCCAGCAGATACAGGGGATTACGTAGGGCCAGCCCACCTAAGAGCCCAACCCCCAACACCAACACCAACCCTGCCGCAAGGGCCAAGGGCAGGATAAACGTCCGAAACTTGATGGGCCGAAACTTCATGGGCGAAACCGTCAACACCGACAAGGCCCGAACTCCTACTGGGAGCGCAGCCAAGGACAACATCCCCAGTGTAGGGTGTGGCTGCATCCTTACGCACCTAGGGTTCCTAGAGCGTGTTGAAATGCAACAATCGTGATCACAAAGTCACGGTGCCCGCTGTTCTGGCCCTTTGCCCTGGGTAATTTGCGCCCGATCAAAGGACTGGATCAAGCCGAAAAGTCGGGATCGATGCCGCGCCAAACCGCAATCAAACGGCCCTGAATATCCACCATGTCGGCGGGGAATTCCATCACGGGATAGCGAGGATTGGCGGGTTTGAGCTGCACCTGATTGCCGCTGCGATAGAAGGTTTTGAGGGTCGTACCGCTCTCCACCCGAGCCGCCACGATGGTGCCTTCGCGCACCGCCTGGGGGTCAGTCACGGGCCGCATGATCACAATGTCGCCCTCCTGAATCATGGCATTGATCATGCTGTCTCCGGTAACGCGCAGGGCATAGTCACCGTGGCGAATGGGCAGCCCGTTCAGGTTCAGGCGCTCGACCGCATCGGTAAACACTTCGTTGACAAAGCCAGCAGCAATGCTCCCCAGAATGGGCACACCACGCACATCCTCCCGCACCCGAATAGTTCGCGCCTTCCCTTCACTCCATTCGATGTAGCCCTTCTTCCTGAGGTGCTCTAACCGACTTTGAATTGGAGCTGGTGACTTTAGATTCATCGCCTTCATCATCTGCCGGATGGAAGGGGAATGCTGGTTCTCTTGGATATAGTGAACCAACCAGTCGTAGAGCTCTTGTTGGGCAGAGGTTAAGGTTTCCATGGGAGATAACCGAGTCGGCGGCAATAATTTTACAGAACAATTGTACCACTAATAGTCGGCGGATAGGCTTCTGCCAAGGACTAAAACTTAGGATCTGACCATGGACTATCGTTGATATCGATGATCCGTAAATGTCCTGAGTATTCAATCTGGCCCAACACCATGGCAAAGCGGGGAGGTTAGGGCTGGGCTATATTTACTATAGTCCAGTTGTATTACAAAAGAAAGTCGGTATCCATAGGATTTAGCCATGGACTTGTTCTGCTCCCATCCATTGCCTAAATGGCCTGCACCCATGATGTTTTAAACCAAATCCGACTTGTTTGCCCCCGGTATCAGCGGGCGAGGAGACCTCGCCCCTACGGTTTGCTGGGCTGGGAATCGGGGTTATTCGATTAGGATTTGGTATTACACCGACTTTGCGGTGATCGTCTTGCAGCAACAAAAAAGACCGCCCTGTGGAGCGGCCTTGTCGTTGTAGTCGTTGAACTAGGGAGAGCCCAGACGACTAGCGAATGTATTCCTTGAGAATGCTGTTGCGGTTGGGGTGGCGCAACTTACGGAGAGCTTTGGCCTCAATTTGGCGGATGCGCTCACGGGTGACGTTGAAGATCTGGCCGATTTCCTCCAGGGTCTTCATGCGGCCATCATCAAGGCCGTAGCGCAAACGCAACACATCCCGCTCACGGGGGCTGAGGGTGCCGAGGACGCTTTCGAGATCTTCCCGCAGTAGGCTCTTAGACACCTGGTCTTCGGGGGTCTCACCATCGGATTCAATGAAGTCTCCCAGGCGAGAATCCTCTTCCTTACCGATAGGAGTTTCTAGGGAAATGGGAAGCTGGGCTGACTTCGCAATAAACCGCAGCTTTTCGATGGTCATTTCCATGCGAGTGGCAATCTCTTCCTCGGTGGGCTTGCGGCCTAGTTCTTGGGAGAGCAGCTTGGTGGTTTTCTTAATGCGAGAAATGGTTTCGTAGAGGTGCACCGGAAGACGAATGGTGCGGGATTGGTCGGCAATGGCGCGGGTGATAGCCTGACGAATCCACCAGGTTGCATAGGTGGAAAACTTATAGCCTTTTTCGTGGTCAAACTTTTCAGCGGCGCGGATAAGACCCAAGCTTCCTTCCTGAATCAAATCTTGGAAGGAAAGCCCGCGATTCATGTACTTTTTGGCGATAGATACCACTAGACGCAGGTTGGACTGAACCATTTTGTCCTTGGCCCGTCGTCCCACATGTACCCGATGCCGGAATGCACCCACCGTAAAGGTCGTGCCCTCTTCTTGCATCACCGCTGCGGCCCACTGTTCCCATTCTTCGGGGGTCAGTTCTTGGCTTAGACTTTGGAAATCTTCTTCATCTAGGTTGTCAGAGAGCTCGTCAAAAATGCGTTCTAGCTTCAGCAGATCGGCAATTTTGCGGGCTAGCTCAATTTCTTCCTCAGCCCTCAGGAGGCGAATGCGGCCAATTTCCTGAAGGTAGAGACGGATAGAATCTTCGGTGTAGTGGCGTTTCTTGGCTGGAGCCCGACGGCGGGTGGTTTTTCCCTTAGCCCCCTTGGCGGTAGAGTCTGCCTCGTCATCTTGAGCAATATAATTCTCGTCCCCATCGGAGTCGTCAACCAATAGATCGACATCGCTATCAGCTTCGATGGTTTCGAGCAGATGATTTGCTTGGGTCATACCGCGATCCTCGTGCTCCTTCACTTCAAGACAAAGGTAATTTCAAGCTAACAGTTTAGACCCTTGAATGCCCAGACCCCCGACAAAGCGAGTAGACATGGAACAGGCAAGATCAACCCTGATGCTGTTGGATTTGCCCAACACCGAGCGCCCAATGGCCCACGGTGCGCCGCTTATAGCTGCCCTTCTGTCTATTGAAGGTATTGAACTAATTGGCGAGTGGCTTACTAATTCTAACCACAAAGTTTCGGGGCTGCACAAACTGGGGAGATGGCTTCTCGGCAGAATCGGCCAAATAACTGAAAAATCTATTTTTTTAGAAAATCCCCTTTACCAGTCCAATCGTCAATATAGTTCAAGAGAACTAAAAAACTTTGATTTTCTCCTGAATTAGGACATTTTGGCTTTGGCCTTTAGGGACTTGTCATGGCCTGAAGATTGGCAACGGCGTCAATCTGGGGGGCGCTGAACCCAGCCTGGGCTAAATGATCGAGGTAGGAACGCTGGCGATAGCGGCCATCCATCTGAACCGCTCGTCGGTAGGTGATTTGGGCGGCAGCACTATTGCCACTGGAGGCTTGGGCCAAGGCCAGGGCCACCCAGGGGTGAGGATTTTGGGGCTCTAGTTCCGTGGCTTTTTGGGCATGGTGGATGGCGGGTTCCCATTCCCCTAGGCGCTCGTAGGCCAAACTGAGGTTGTAGTGGGCGATTTCGTTGTCGGGCTTCAGTTCTAGGGCGCGATGGTGGGTGGCGGTGGCCTGATCAAGCTGGCCTTCGACCAAGTAGACAATGCCCAGGGCGTTCAGGGCTTCCACCTGATTGGGATCCTGCCCTAGGGCTGTGTTGAGGGTGCCGATGGCGTTGGGACGGTCGCCGGAGAGGTGCTGAGTCCAGCCCAGAATAATGTGGCTATTGGGGTTGTAAGGGTCAAGGGCGGCGGCAATTTTGAGGGTAGCCACGGATCGCTCCAGATCGCCCTCAGCCCGATAGGCTAGCCCCTGCTGGCGATAGCGTTCGGCAGTACTCGTATTCACCAAAAAGGCCGGATAGGCTAGGGCGGTGAGGGTGTCCTCAGCCCAGGTCGAGCCTTGCAGGGAGGTGATGGGTTCCGTTTGGCATCCCCCCAATCCCCACAGCCCTGTCAGCAGTAACCCCATCCAGGTCAACCGAATGCGTCCCATAGGTGTTGACTCTATTGCTTCCGACAATCCCGTGACCTTGATAATCCCGCCTCCGTTGAGACTCCATCCTGGCCATGCCCTAGTGTTAGGGATGATGCGCCCTAGGACAAGTCCTTAACCCACCAAGGGGGAACGGCGGCTGGGGAGCAAGGGACGATATGGAAGTTTGATGGGATTTGACGGCGAACGCGGGGCATAATGAAAGGTATAAATACATCTCTATCCAAACCCTCTATCCAAGTCTCTACTCAAAAGCGCATTAGCTTCCAAAGCGTTCTCTCTGAACTTTCTGGCGATCCGCTCCTGTGGGAAAACTGGGCCGTTAAAAGCGTTATAAAACTTTGCAAGCAGATTGTTCGGATAGGAGACCCCCTAGCCGACCGTAACCGCTTAACTTTTGCTTTAGAATCTTGTCAACGGTTCCTCCCGGCCCAACCCATCGGCATTCACAGTCCACTCCGCAACGGCAATCACCTATGGCTATCGGATATCTTGCCCTGGTTCTCCATGCCCACCTTCCCTACGTCCGACATCCTGAGAGTGACTATGTGCTAGAGGAAGAGTGGCTCTACGAGGCCATCATCGAGACCTACGTGCCGCTGCTCACCATGTTTGATGGGCTGAAGCGGGACGGGGTGGATTTCAAGCTCACGATGAGCATGACGCCGCCGTTGGTGTCGATGCTGCGGGATCCCCTACTGCAAGAGCGCTTTGATGCCCACCTAGCCCAGCTCGAAGAACTGGCTGAATTAGAGGTGGAGCGCCATGTTCACAATGGTCACCTGCGCTACCTAGCGGAAACCTACGCCCAGGAATTTAACCACGTTCGCAACACCTGGGAGAACTACAGCGGCGACTTGGTGACGGCCTTCAAGCAATACCAGGATTCTAACAACCTAGAGATCATCACCTGCGGGGCCACCCATGGCTACCTGCCGCTGATGAAGATGTATCCCGAAGCGGTGTGGGCCCAGATTCAGGTAGCCGCTGAGCACTACGAAGAAACCTTTGGTCGCGCCCCCAACGGCATCTGGCTACCGGAATGCGCCTACTACGAAGGCCTAGAGCGCCTGGTGGCCGACGCTGGAATGCGCTACTTCCTCACCGATGGCCACGGCATTCTCTACGCCCGTCCCCGCCCTCGCTTTGGCAGCTATGCCCCGATCTTCACCGAAACTGGGGTCGCGGCTTTCGGACGGGATCACGAATCCTCGCAACAGGTGTGGTCGTCCCAGGTGGGCTATCCCGGTGCGCCAGAATACCGCGAGTTCTACCGCGACCTGGGCTGGGATGCCGAGTATGAATACATCAAGCCCTACATCATGCCCAACGGCCAGCGTAAGAACGTGGGCATCAAGTATCACAAGATCACGGGCAAGGGGCTGGGCCTTTCCGACAAAGCCTTGTACGACCCCTACTGGGCCAAGGAAAAGGCCGCCGAGCACGCCGCTAACTTCATGTACAACCGGGAGCAGCAGATCAGCCACCTCCATGGCCTAATGCAGCGCCCGCCGATTATTGTCTCCCCCTACGATGCCGAACTGTTTGGCCACTGGTGGTACGAAGGCCCGTGGTTCCTCGATTACCTGTTCCGCAAGAGCTGGTTTGACCAAAACACCTACGAAATGACCCACCTGGCCGACTACCTGAAGGCTAACCCCACCCAGCAGGTCTGTCGTCCCTCCCAGTCGAGCTGGGGCTTTAAGGGCTTCCACGAATATTGGCTGAACGAAACCAACGCCTGGATCTACCCCCACCTGCACAAGGCCGCTGAGCGCATGATTGACCTGGCCAAGCGTGAACCGGAGGACGAACTGGAATGGCGCGCCCTCAACCAGGCCGCCCGCGAACTGCTGCTGGCGCAATCCTCCGACTGGGCCTTCATCATGCGTACCGGAACCATGGTGCCCTACGCCGTGCGCCGCACCCGCACCCACCTGATGCGCTTCCAAAAACTGTGGGACGACATCCTGCGCGGCAAGGTTGACTCCGGCTGGCTGGAGAAAATGGAAGCCATCGACAACATCTTCCCCAACATTAATTACCGAGTCTATCGGCCTCTTTGACGCTCATCCCGCTAACGGTAACACTCAATGCAGTCGAGCCGAATGTAGGCTGCTTTCTGGAATTCAGATTGGGGTAGGGCATCGAGAATGAAGTCCTAGCTCGTGATGGACTGTCCTTCCGGGGCCAATCCACCTTGGCGATGGGTTTGACGCCCTTGGCGGTCACCACCCGTGTGGTCTCGGTTTTGCGCCCAATCCGACTTTCGTCCTGCACCAGATATTGAATACCGATAAAAATAGGCCAGGTTAGGTGACACGTTACTGCACTCAAGCTACGGTTCTAAATGCCCAAAATCAGGCGGGCGATGTTGAGGTAAATCAGCACTCCCAGCACGTCTACGGCGGTGGTGATGAAGGGGGCAGACATCAGGGCGGGGTCGAACTTAAGAGCTTTGAATAGGAAGGGGAGGGCAGATCCGGCGAAGGTGGCGATGAGGGAAATGGCGATTAGACTGAGGCCGACGGAAAGGGCCACACCCAGATCGCCTTCGAGGAAAAAGGCCCAGAGGGTGACGGCACCGCCCAGCAGCAGACCTAGGATGAGGCCCGCCAGGGTTTCGCGACCAACGATGTAGGCCATATCGGAGGGTTGCACGTCTTCGGTATTGAGGCCGCGAATCACCACGGTGGAGGACTGGGCTCCTACGTTACCCCCGGCCCCGATCAAGAGTGGAATGAAGGCCGTTAGTACGACGACTTGTTGCAAGAGGTCTTCCTGACCCTTGATTACCGCACTGGTGGCGGTGTTTGTTACGAGCAGCACCAGCAGCCACACCACGCGCTTCCGAGCCACAGTGAGCAGGTTGGTCTCGAAATAGTCGTCGCCGACGGATTGCACCCCCCCGGCGGTGTAGATGTCTTCGGTAACTTCCGCCTCAATCACGTCCATCAGGTCATCAATGGTGACGATGCCCACGAGGCGCTGTTCTCGGTCTACCACGGGCAGGGCCAAAAAGTCGTAGTGCTGAATCAGCAGGGCGGCTTCTTCCTGGTCGGTGTCGGTTTTCACAAACACCACTGCCTCGGTCATGATCTCTTCGATCAGTTGTTCTGGCTGGGCAATCACCAGATCTCGTAGGGAAAGGGTGCCCAGCAGGTGGCGAGAATTGTCGGTGACGTAGAGGGTGTAGATGGTTTCAGAACTGCGGGCGAGGCGGCGAATCCGCTCTAGTGCTTGGGTCGCCGTTAGGCTGCCCCGCAGGGTAGCGAACTCGGAGGTCATAATTCGTCCGGCGCTGTCGGCAGGGTAGCCCAGCAGCAGGGCGGTGGCGTTGCGTTCGGCGGGGCTCATATCTAACAACAACCGACGCACCACCTTGGCGGGCAGTTCGTCAAATAATCGCGCTCGGTCATCCGGCGACATCCGGTCTACAATCTCCAACACCTCCGGGTGCCGAAACTCCGTCAGCAAATTCTGCTGTACTCGGCTGGGAAGGTACTCGTAAACTTCAATCGCCTCATCCTTGGGTAACAGCCGAAAGGCCACCGCCTGATAGGTATCGGGCAGTTCATCAATCATCTCGGCCACATCGGCGGGCTGCATAGGGATCAGCATGGCCCGCACGGCGTCGAAGCTACCGCCTTCCAACAGTTCCTGTAGCGATGCTTGGGCTGCGTCTTGAACCATAGCCATCTCCTGCCCCAACGCTTGTTAAGATAGCCTACATCGGTGCCTAACCCCCTTAACCCTTCGTTCATGTTTGGGCCTAGCGCTAACCCAGTTGGTGGCGGGCCAACGTGAGGGCGTGTGGGAAGGAGAGGTCAACCTCAACAGCCCAGCCATCAGTGAGGCGCTTGTAGCCCTCAATGCCATCTCGAGGCAGGTGGACAACATTGCGCTGGAGGTCGCCCATCTTAAACGCACGGAGGACATTGCCTGCTCGATGGGTGAGGTCACTGCCGTAGTGGCCAGCCTATCCACCATGGCCCAAGATCTGCAAAGCCTCGTGAACCAGTTTCACCTTTGGGAATGGGCGATAATTGGCGGGGTGCCGTTGCATCGCAACCCGAAGAATTATCAGGGCATGCCCCTTGGAATGCCTTGGCCATGGCACGTTTCCAAGGCTGTAACGTAGCTGGGAGTCGCTTCGTCAGCGATGGTGCAAGCGGTTTTGTCTACGGACAGCAGGTTGCCACCCCAAATCACTTGGCCGATGGGGATGCCTTCACCTCGGTCGGGTTGCCAGTCGCGGCTGACGAATTTTTGGGTGCAGTCCACCACGCCGCCATGGAAAAAGTGACCCAAGGTGCAATACACATCCTGGAGCACTAGGGGCACCGAGGGCCGATGCAGTTGCCCTCGCGAGTGGGGGCTGCGGGCCTTATACGTCGCCCTGGGAAAGAGGCCATAGAGGTTTTTCAATGAGGCAGAAATCAATGCTTCGCCTTTTAATTGGGTGCGTTTGAAGGCACTCACCGAGATACAGCCATCCACATCTTCTAAGAGCTTGGGTGCCCACAGGGTCTTAAACCGCACGGGATTGGGGGACGGATTGGGATACTCCACGCAGTCCAACTGGTCAGCATCCAGCAGGCGCATTTCCTCATCCAGCAGGGAATGAACCCCATTTTTGGCCATGATGGCGTCGAAGGACACCTTGGAGCACACCCCTTCTACAATCAGGATTTCTGCATGGGGGTTGTGGTGCCGTAAGCCTGCTAGCACTCGCCCCAGCACCGCCATACTCACCGTCACTGGAGGCCCCACGGGATAGCCGAGGTTGGGCTTTACCACAATGCGCCGCACCCCTTGCAACGAGGTCGGCGGTGTGTAGACAAACTCCGCTGTTGGGGCCGTCTGCACGGAAGCGGTCGTAGAAAAGAAAGGCATATCAACGATAGAGTAATGGCTATCATGAGGTTAAGGTTACGGTTCAGCGACCGGATTGGCAGTCAACCACGCTGCGGTAGTGCATTTTAGTACAGACCAGGGAAAAAGCCAGGGTCGCCTTGCTCTGCTAGGTTCTGTCGAATTCGGCGACTGTCGTTATGGATGAACAGCCCCATCGCCCCAAGGTGATTCTCTAGCGTTTTGGAGAAAGACAAGGTCTTCTTCGCGATCCGAGAAATCCGTTGTCTCAAGGTATTGTTCAGGTGCTCGATGTCACTGGTTAAGCCACTGTCTTTGCCAACCACCTCGTGCTGTTGGCTTAGAATCACGGTGACATCAGCTTTAGCTGTAGTTACTTGCTGATTTCTCCTCCTCCCATAGTAAAACGGGTAAAAGTACTTCTTTCTATGGCCACTTGCCGGTGCCCACAGGGTAGAGCGGGTATGGGAATTTCAACTTTTGCTATCGTTAATTGAATGGTTCAAACCTCCTCGAATACCTGGTAAACGCGAAGACTTATTGAAGTTTTTGTCGTTAGCTCGGTAGTATTGCCTACAATGAGGCTCAACCTTAGCTCGCGGGATGGGCATATGAACTCTTGGCTGAACCAACTGCGGCTTCGCTGGTTTATGTCTACCAAGGCGTTAGGCTATGGCACAGATTTCGTGGAGATGCTGTACCGCATTTACCTCAACCACAGCAAAATTATTCACTTTCGGGATGGCTATCCGGTCTATTCCCTGTCTACACCAGCCCTCTTTAGCAAACCTGCTGCCCACTTCATCGCCCGCGCGCTGTATCGAGGCATCCAAAACCGCAATTTGCCAAATTTGATGAGCCTTGCGGTGAACGATGCCTGCAATGCCCGCTGTGGTCACTGTAGTTTTTACGAGGGTGTAGACAATCCCCACCGCCAGCCCATGACTCTACCTCAGTTTGAGCAGGCGATTGGCGCGGCCCAGAATTTGGGGGTTTCGGTGATCAATATTGTGGGTGGTGAACCCCTGCTGCGGCCTGACTTGGCGGGGATGATTCGCGCCGTGGATAAAGATCGCTCGACCGTACTGCTATTTACCAATGGCTGGCACCTCGCGGAACGGGCGGCGGAACTGCGGCGGGCCGGATTGGATAGTGTCTATGTCAGCCTGGATGCAGCGGATCCCCATCGCCACGATACTTTGAGGCAAACGCCGGGACTGTTTGATCGGGCGGTGGCGGGGCTGAAAACGGCCAAAAAGTTGGGCTTTTCCGTCGGCATTTCGGCCACTATTACCCCAGAAGCCTACCAATCCGGTGAACTGAAGCGCCTGGTGGAGTTGGGCAAGTCCCTGGGTGTTCACGAAGTGCTAGTGTTCGATGCCCTACCCAGCGGACGCCTTCAGCACCGGGACGACCTCATCGATAATGGCGACTGGGTGGAGGCGATGATCCAATCCGCTGTTCCCTACAACCAAGATGCCAGCTACCCTGGGGTGGTCTTTTTCGCCTATATGAGCAGCCATCGCAGTGTGGGTTGTTCCTGCGGCACCAGCTACTTTTATCTCTCCCCCTATGGGGATGTCATGTCCTGCGACTTCAACCACGCCACCTTTGGCAATGTATTAGAAGAACCGCTGTGGAAAGTGTGGCAACGCCTGAGCAGTCACCCCGATTTTGCCCAGGCTAAATGGGGAGGCTGCAAGGTCAAGGATTCAGAATTTCTCCAAAAAGACACTGTGCAAGTAGGGCATTAGTGTAGCTTGCTTCCCGTTAGGGTGGGCTGCGGGGGACTTTGCGATCTACTGAGGCTGGTCGGACAGCCCCTTGAGTTGCCCGTTGTCGTAGATGGCTTCGTAGCTTTTTAGCATGGCGTGTACCTCCCGGTTGAGGGATGGGGCTTACGTTGACGATAGGACAGGGAATGATGAACTGGTGCTTGGTGATGTTGGTATAAGTCGGTGGGACAGATTAAAGGTAAGACTCCGTAGGATGGGTTAGTGCAGCTTAATCTATGCGGCCCAAGGCTTGCATTGTCCTTAACAACCTTGCCCTAGCCTGCACCCTCAATTTTGCTCTGAAGGTGCTTCGACAGTTAACCTCTTCTGCTGATGCTGCCCTCTCCTTACGGGTTTAATATTTCGAGAATGACTTCAGAGTAGCGTGCATAACGATGAAGTTGTGCGGCGATAGACAAGCCTGAATGCTCTGCTAAAGTTGCTCCTTTCGCCGCTCCAACGCAGTGTTAGACAGCCGTTTCAACATCCTAATATTTGTCAAAAGCTCTAGCGGTGGAGTTCCAAGTAGTTGCTGGAGCCACATAACAGAAGTTCCCCAATCAATACTGACTGAATCAGGTCGAGGATGAGCACTAGCATTTCGCAAGTCAACAATACTCATTTCTGACTCACGGGCTAAAAAACAGGTTTTAATACGAGTCAAAATTTCTTGAAACTCTGGAAGTAGATTACCTAGAACTAATCGAATCCTAATGAAAGCATCAGTGCAACTGTCCATCAGATCGTCGTCAAAGTTTTCAAGAAATACTTGAATTTGTCCAAGGGTTAGTTCTGGCCCTGTTGTTGCAGCTTTTTTCACAGAATTAAACAATTGTCTGCGTCTTTCGATCTTCTTTTCCTGCTTTTTGCTGGAAATATCAACTGCCTGAAACTCTGACGAAGAAAAAAACTCTCGCCAAGGTTCAATAAGGGCATGATTCAACTCAGCTTCTGCAACTTTAGTTATTGCTAAAACAACAGGTGCCCAAATTTTCAGCACCCTGTATTCAATCATTCTTTGCATTGAGTATGAATCAACCAGCTCACTTCTTGCTTTATCAGGAAGCATCCGCCAGTTTTCAACTCCTAAATATTGAAACCAAGCCCGCTCTCCCTCCAGCCTTAAGTTCTCAATTACTCCATCTTGCTGAGCAATTCTTAGTCCGTTAGCCCTATTTTCAATCTCAAGAGATATTTTCTCTGATTCTTCTATTCGCCCAATCTCTTTCATGGCTCTGCAAAGTCTGTCGCCAGAGTATTCCAGTAATACTTCTTCTTTGACCTCACCACAAAAATAATAGGATAAAAAGAAATCTAAGCCTCGCTCATCAAAAATTCGTGCAATAGCATCCAATCCCGGAACAACTCTGCTCATATCGTCAAGAAATTGTTCGCCAAGTAATAAATATTTAATTTCGTACTCTAAATCAAGTTCATAAGTGCTCTGAATGACATGTAGAAAAAACTGGGAATAAGTACATATCCAATTGTAGTAATGATCCGATTCCCAATGTTCAGAAACCGCAGACCATAATGATCGAAGCAGAAATACAGCTTCTCGAAGTGCTTCAGTAGTATTTTTCTGTTGTACTTGCTTTAGATACTCAATAGCTCTTATTACAATCTGAGGATCATTGTATCTTAATCCGAAGTGTTCGTATGTCTCGGTAAGAGCCTCTTCGCGTGTGTAAATTGGTATTCCGTCGATGTATTCCATAACTTCATGCTTTTACGCGAGATTACTTTGGATTGGCATGATTCTGTCTGTCTAACGGCTGAATTGAGCGGCAGTAAATACCCTTTACCGCACCACCAAGATCTCTCAGCTGTCCGCTCCAATGATTTGTTCGACCGCGACAATTACGTGATTGCTTTGGTGGCACAATGCTTTTCTCCACTTACTCAACTGCTAAAGCTTTAGAAAGATTTCATCAAACCTTAACAGAAAGTAACCCGTCCAGCCCTTAGAGTAGCTCCACCAACCACTTAGCGCGAAAATGTATTCTCTTGGCAAACTCCCTTGAGGAGCCTGAACGTCACAATTGAAGGAATCCCACGGAGATAGCCACCTACTACCAACGCGCCAATGGACAGATTGACCAAATGTATTTTCGCTAATTGTCTGTGTAGATGTGTTGTTAGATGACTTGCAACCAAGCATACGCCAAATTTTACTTTGGACGCTAAATCCAAAGCGACCATTGCTATATTTAATCCAAAGTTGATCAATAGCCGATAGAGCCTGAGGAG
Organism: Nodosilinea sp.; assembly: GCA_040396995.1. Lineage (GTDB taxonomy): Bacteria > Cyanobacteriota > Cyanobacteriia > Phormidesmidales > Phormidesmidaceae > Nodosilinea. The sequence goes on from JBBAWV010000019.1 coordinate 26,588, forward strand.
AAAGACCTTTAACATCCTCTGGTAGTAACCAGCCTTCCTTCTCTCGACCTGCTAATTCAAGCAAAAGCCGTTTAGTTTCATGGTCAGCATCTTTCAATTTGCCCAACTCAAGTAGTTTTTCTAGCTTCTCACAATTGAGAAAAACTTCGACATATTGCTCCTGCTCAGGTTCTACTTTGCTTTGAGTACTTTGGGGTTGATAAGATTTTAAGAATTCATAGGCAGCATTAATTTGCTTCAGCTTCTCTTCTGCCTTCTGCTGTAGTCTTGGATTGTCGGAGAAACGGTCTGGGTGCCAAACTTTAGCTAAATCCTTGTAAGCCTGCTTAATGTCATCCTGTGAGGCTCCTGTTTCAATTTCAAGAACCTGGTAGTGTATATGTGGTTTCATGGTCGCGACTGTACTAGGCTATGAATTTTCAATAATAAATTTTTTCGACTTGCAGAATTGCTTGATCGATAGCGTTGATAATCGCCTCAACACCATTGTTCTGTTGCTCTAATGGTGCAAGCTCTTGAGCTAAAGTGCGACGATCAGCATCACGATTAATTGTCTGAACTGTGCGTACAAGGCGACCAATACTGCCGCCACCCCTAAATTTAGAGCCTCTTTGACGCACACTATCTGTATATTCTGCTCGAATCTGCTTTTGGCGTTGAGTAATTTCCCTTTTGACAAGGGCGTACTCTTTCTTCTTCAGCTTCAGTTCTTTGATTGCGATTTTTGCTTCTGCCACTGATCGAGCTGAAACACGCAGATCACCATCAGCGGTGATTGTCACAAAACTATTTTGGTTAGGCAACATATCGGAGAACATTAGTGTGCTTGTAACCTACACTTCCTTAGGATACCCAAACGTTATTAGAGGCTTAGCATTATCTTAAACTTCCGATTTTCTTACAGGCAACTTCAAAACACCACCTTATAGATAACTTCACGGTAGCTTGATGCTGAACTCGGACAGATAGCCTCGAAACACCACCCCACAGTTAATCTAGCGGTCGAACTCTTTATTAGAGGGAAATTTTCCGCCTAATACCCCTACACGGGATCTTAGGTGGAAATCTGTCAGCCTAAATACCCCTGTGGGGATCTTAGGTGGAAAAATTTCAGCCTAAATGCCGAATATGGGATCTTAGGTAGAAAGTTTCAGTATAAACACCCGATACCCTGGGAGCCCTGTACCTTAAGATTTCCTTAGAAGTAGTACAGATTTACCTGTAGGCACATCACCTCATCCTCCCAAACGACTGCTTGACCAAGTTCGGGATGCCATTCGGCTGAAGCACTACTCTTGCCGCCAGGAGTCTGTTCGATCTCCCGGCAAAGCGGCGTTCCAGAGTTAATCCGCCAACTGTTGGGCGAGGGCTTGGTGGCGATGCAGCAGGGCCGTACCATCCAGGGTTAGCAGACCATCGGGGCTGAGGACGGTTTTGCCGTGGATGACGCTGTAGTCCACCCGGTCGATGGGGCAGAAAATGAGGGCGGCGACGGGGTCGTAGGCGCTGCCGGAGAGGGTAAGGCGATCTAGGTTGACAGCTACAAAATCAGCGGCCATGCCGGGGGCCAAGGCTCCAATATCGTCGCGACCGAGTACCTGTGCGCCGCCGAGGGTGGCCAGTTCCAGGGCTTCGCGGGCGGTGAGGGCACTGGCGTCTTCCTCCCGCACCCGTGCCATCAGGAAAGCGAGACGGGCTTCTCCCAGCAGGTGGCCACCGTCGTTGGAGGCCGACCCATCCACCCCCAGCCCCACGGGTACCTTATGGTTCAGCATTTTGCGGATGGGGGCCATACCGCTGGCCAGTCGCATATTGCTACAGGGGCAATGGGCCACCCCCGTTCCGGTTTGGCCAAAGCTGTGGATGGCTCGGTCGTCCAGTTTCACGCAGTGGGCGTGCCACACGTCCTCACCCAACCAGCCCACGGAGGCGGCATAGTCTCCCGGTGTGAGGCCAAAGGTTTGTAGGCTGTACTCCACATCGCTGTTGTTTTCCGCTAGGTGGGTATGCAGCCGCACCCCAGGGTAAGAACGGGTCAGGGCGGCGGATTCCTTCATCAAATCCTGGGACACGCTGAAGGGGGAACAGGGGGCCAAGGTGATGCGTACCATGGCGTAGCGCTGGTTGTCGTGGTACTGCTCGATCAACCGCTGGGAGTCTTTCAAAATGGCGGCTTCGTCTTCTACCAAGGAATCCGGCGGCAGACCGCCCTTGCTTTGGCCCACGCTCATGCTGCCCCGGCTGGCGTGGAAGCGCAGGCCAATCTCCTGCACTGCTTCGATTTCGTCATCCAAGCGGCAACCGTTGGGGAATAAATAGAGATGATCGCTGGCAGTAGTGCAGCCGGAATAGATCAACTCTGCCGCCGCCATCTGGGCACTGAGGCGAATCGCCTCCGGGGTCAGCCGTTGCCAGAGGGGATAGAGGGCACTGAGCCAGTTGAACAGGGCGGAATTTTGGGCACCGGGCACCACCCGCGTGAGGGTTTGGAAGAAGTGGTGGTGAGTGTTCACCAATCCGGGCAACACCAGGTGATTCTCCAGATCCATCACCTGATCCGCCGACTGGGGCAGGGTTTCCGTTGACCCCACCTGCTCGATGACGTGATCGCGAATGAACAGCCCGCCGCCGCGAATTTCCCGCCGCTGATCGTCCATGGTGATCAGCGTGTGGCAGTTTTTGACGAGCAGCGTGGCCATGGGTTCTCCATCCTCGAACAACAATAGTCCCACCTGCGTCTTAGATCGCTTCACCCTAGGGCTGCGCAAGGCGGCAAGGAGTATCGACCATCCTAGGCCGAAGCCTGGGTTAGGATGGCGTCGTACAATACCGACTTTGCCATCCGGGTTAACTTCCAGTTATTGCTCTGTCCGTCCCTGGCGCTGCACCCACTCGGCCACGCCATCGGCCAGGGTTTCCGCCAGTTGTTCCTGGGCCTGGGGGTTAACGATCCATTCAAACTCGGTGGGGTTGATCATAAAGCCCAGCTCCAGCAGCACCGAGGGGGCAACGTGGGGACGGGTGAGGGCGAGGTTGTTCCAAAACACGCCGTAGGAGGGCCGATCTAGCTCGGTGACGAGGTAGTCGTGCAAAAACTGAGCTAGATCGTGGGCTTGGGCATGGAACCAAAACATGCCAATTCCAGCGGTGTTGAGGGCATCGCCGCTGTCGGGCAGGGCATTGTAGTGGATGCTGAGGGCGAGGGTGGGCTGATCGCGGTTGATTTGGGCGGCGCGGTCGTTGGGGCCGCTGGTGCTGTCGTCGGTGCGAGTCATGATCACGGTCGCTCCCCGCCGTTCTAGGGCCGCTTGCAATAGGAGGGATACGTCTAAATTGACCGCTTTTTCGGGGATGCCGTTGGGGCCGCGTGCGCCCAGTTCGTCACCGCCGTGGCCGGGGTCAATCAAAATTGTCGTACCTTGAAGAGGCTGGCGACCGAGGCGAGGGGGATGCTTGAGGGAGAGGATCAGGGTGGTGCCTTCATAGCGAAGTGTGTAGCCCCACTGTTGATCGGTGGCGAAGTGGAAGGTGTATTCCGCTTGGTTGGGTAAGATTGGTCGCCAATCGAGGCGTTTAATCAGGCCATCGTTGCCGACGAAGATGGTGTCGGTTTGGGGGGTGGTGTTGTGGAGGGTGAGGGTGAAGGTCTCCCCGGTTTGGTGGACGCTGACGGGGACGGGCACTTGTAGCGGGAAGGAAACCTCCGTCCAGTCGCCCACCCGGCGAGAGGTGATGCCGCGAATCAGGGATTGCGGTGGCGCACCACTGGGGACGAGTTGGGTTTCACTGGCGCGAATCCAGCCGCCATAGTCCAGCCGCAGCCAGTCGCCCTCGCGTCCGGTAATTTGGGCGCGGGTGCCCTGGGGCAGGGGCGTCAGGCGAGAATAGCTGGTGCTGGGGCCAGTGCGGGCCACTCCGGCTTCGGCGGTCACTTCGGCCACTTCAATCTGGTTCGGCGCGAGGAGACTGACCTGTCCGGGGGCGTTGGCGGTTTCCGTGCGGCCTTGGTAGACCATGCGATAAGTGGGCTGGCCCAGGTTGTCCGTCCGATCCGTCGTCATACAACCCCGGTAGACCGTGGGGCCACCCAAATCAACGGGATTATTTTGATCCACCAAGACCGCCGCATTGCTGGGTAGTTGGCTGGTCGCCTGGGGCAGCAGGGTTATGGGTTGGTTCGCTAATTGGGCTGTGACCATCGCTGAGGCGGGGCCAATGGCTGAGAGACAGATCAACTCGTCGGGCTGACGGGTTACGTTGACCTGGGGCCAGAGGGAATCGACCACAAAACCGGGTGGGTCGGGCAGGGTGGGGCCACTGGGCAATCGGGTGATGGTGAGATCCAGCGTTTGGCCAGCTTGGGTGAGCGTGAACTGGTTGGGGCCAAGTTCCAGCGGCAGGCTGGGGGCAAAATGTCCGGCGGGGCTGCGGTCGGCAATGGGAACGCCGTTAATCAACACAGGCTGGCTGGGGTCGGCGGTGCCAATGAAGAAAATCTGCGCCGCCGTTGTTTGGTGATCGGCAGGGGGATACACCACTTGCAGGGATGACTGCGCCATGGCTACCTCCGCCACACCAACCCCAGCCACCATACCCAGCGTTGCCGCCCAGCCCCAGGACAATGCCATACCTGCTTCCCTTAACTCCGTCGCTCATTTAAGCGCTAGTCGATGCCGCCGTGAGGCCATCCCTACAGTTCGCCACAGTCTGCAATCACTACAGGTTGGGAGGTTTGGCTACTGCGACTACCCACTTGTTCCATGGCCTCAACCACATCCATCCCTTCGACCACGCTGCCAAAGACAACGTGATTGCCATCCAGCCAGGGCGTAGACACGGTGGTGAGGAAAAACTGTGAACCGTTGGTATTGGGGCCAGCGTTGGCCATGCTCAGCAGGCCGGGGCCAGTGTGCTTGAGGGTAAAGTTTTCGTCGGCAAATTTGGCTCCGTAGATCGACTCGCCCCCAGTGCCATTCCCACGGGTGAAATCGCCCCCTTGGCACATAAATTCGGGGATGATGCGATGGAAGCTAGACCCTTTGAAATGCAGTGGCTTGCCAGCGGTGCCCATGCCCTTTTCTCCGGTACAGAGGGCGCGGAAGTTCTCAGCGGTTTTGGGGGCAACATCGGCCCGCAATTCCATCACAATGCGGCCAGCGGGGGTGCCGCCAATGGTGATATCAAAAAAAACCTTGGGATTGGTAGAGTCTGTCATGGGTTCGTTCAATTCGTTCAGCAATGGATCAGGATCACGGGGTGTAGGCCGAAGGCCATGGAGCCCTAGCCACCGGGCCTAGAGCCTGGGATAGGACGCAAGGTACCATCGGCTTAGGGTAGCACCCCCGTGGGCATTATCCCGCATCCCTGCGGCGTTTCCATGGGCGATGCCCCTACCGATTCATGGGGTGAGAAATTAAGAAATTCTACCGCTTGTGGGTGGGGCCATGGTTGGCAGGGGTTTTCCGGTACTGTTTAACTGGATTCGCCTGAACTAGATTCGCCTGAACTGGACTTGACAATTCGGATCAGCGTATCGTTTGGATTGAGCGTTTTGATCAGAGTAGCGTTGCCGCCCATTAGTCACCATGGCCTCCCTGCGATCTACTGTTACTGCCCTAGCCACTGTCACCCTTAGCGCCGCTGCTCTAGGACATCTCGCCAACGCCCTGGCCTTCCCCTCCTCAGCCCTAGCGGAGGAAGCCCTAGAAGCCCCGGTGTTTCCGATTCCCGACCAGCTTCCAGCCAATGCCACCCTCACCCTCGACGGGTCATCGAGTATGGTGCTGGTCAACCAAGGGTTTCAACGGCAGATGCTAAAGCGATTTCCCAATCTGACCATTCAACAGAACACCAGCGATGCCCATACGGCCCTCGAAAACCTGCGGCGGGGAGAGGTCGATGTGGTCGCCCTAGGGCGTCGCCTCACGGAGGAGGAGCGGGCGCAGGGTTTGGTGGAGGTGCCCATCAGCCGCGAGAAAATTGCGCTGATTGTGGGGCCACAAAATCCCTTTAGCGGTGGCCTTACCCTCGATCACCTAGCCCCAATCTTCTATGGCGAGATCAGTAACTGGGCGGCGCTGGGTGGCCCCGATCTTCCCCTCCGGTTTGTGGATCGGCCCGCCAGCAGCGATACTCGGCAATCGCTGGGGCAATATCCCGGTTTTGCGGAGAAAGGGCTGACCCCTGGCCCCACCGTGAGCCCCGTAGCGGAGGACAGCACCGATGCCGTGATTGCCGCCCTAGGCAACGATGGTATCGGCTATGCGGTGGTGTCCCAGGTGCAAGGTCGAGGGGATGTGCGCCTGCTGTCCGTGGATGGTGTGCCGCCCACCAATGGTGCCTATCCCTACTCCCAATCCCGTGTTTATGTGTACAACGGCAACAACCCTAGCCCCTCGGCCCTAGCCTTTTTGGGGGTGGTGAATACCCCTGCCAACCTCACCCCACCCTCTGCCGTAGCCGTGGCTGCCGCCGCACCCGATGACTCCGTGGCGGAGACCCCAACCAGGGCCACCCCAGCGGCTATCGATCCGACCATCGCGGCCCCCGTAGAGGCTGAATTCAATGGCCTTGACCCCGCAACCGCCCCCAACCCGGTACCCGGTGGTGCGGCCCAACCTCGCCCCTGGACGGATCGGGGGCAGGCCTGGGGGTGGCTGATTGCCATTCCGCTGCTGGGGGGGCTGCTATGGTGGTTGCTGCAACGTCAAGCCCAGCAGACCACCACCGTGGCCGTGGCCCCTGAGGAGGCAGAACCCACCGGACGCCTGGTGCTTACCCCTCGCCACTGCCGTCGCGCCTACGCCTATTGGGAAGTGCCCGACGAACTGCGGGCCAAACAGCGGGAACGGGGTGGACGAACCCTGACCCTACGGCTGTTAGACGTCACCGACCGCGATGTGGAACACCATCCCCCCCACCGGATTGATCAGTTCCCCGTCACGGAAGAACAGCGGGATCTACACATTCCCATTCCCGCCGATGACCGATCTTACCTAGCGGAATTGGGCTACGTGACCCAGGAAAACCACTGGCTTCCCCTGGCCAAATCGGCGGCGGTGCATGTGCCCGCCTGTGCTGTGGCCCCAGCGCCTCCTGTAGTTGCGGTATCGGCCTAGCGGTCTGTCGCGATAAGGGGCTGCGGCAGACACACAGCCTGTAGCGGTTAGCACCATCCTGGGTGATTCCCCTACATTCCCCTTGTTAAGCAGGGTGGTTTCATACGAGCAAAGAAAAATGTAGTGGATCCGATGTGCCCAATCTCTGAGGGCTTGCGGCACCGTCCGCCAGCGCCACCGTTGGGCCAGGGTAATGGCGAAGGTGTTGAAAATACTCCAGGTGTCCGGGGCATGTCCGCCTCGCCGAGGCGGGGAATCTTCCTTCGCGGCTTGGACACCCTTAGTGATCTGGAGGCTGTGCTGGAGGCCCGCGGCTGAACCCTGCTGGCCATGTCAGCCGAGATTAAAGCCCTCACCCAATATCACTGGTGGCCTGCATGATCATCCTGGTTGTTTCGGGGGTATAAATTCCGGATTTGGTATAACACCACCTTGGCTGCGGATCCAGGCAGCACCAACCCAACAATAATTTTGGCCATAACAACCCAGGTGACGTTATCCTTGAGAAACCTAGGCTGATATTTTAAAGCCGTCCACAAATAACGGGTTGCCACCCAACATTGCCTTCGATTAATGCCACGACCTAAGACATCAAAGGTCAGCAACCTATAGCGATTCCCGATGATTTCGTTCCGGCGCTGCCGAAGCTGTTCTGGTGCAGTTGATAAACACTTTTCGATAACTTGTTTATACCCTCGCTCCTGTCGTTCTATATTAAATGTAGTGGATCCGATGTGCCCAATCTCTGAGGGCTTGCGGCACCGTCCGCCAGCGCCACCGTTGGGCCAGGGTAATGGCGAAGGTGTTGAAAATACTCCAGGTGTCCGGGGCATGTCCGCCTCGCCGAGGCGGGGAATCTTCCTTCGCGGCTTGGACACCCTTAGTGATCTGGAGGCTGTGCTGGAGGCCCGCGGCTGAACCCTGCTGGCCATGTCAGCCGAGATTAAAGCCCTCACCCAATATCACTGGTGGCCTGCATGATCATCCTGGTTGTTTCGGGGGTATAAATTCCGGATTTGGTATAACACCACCTTGGCTGCGGATCCAGGCAGCACCAACCCAACAATAATTTTGGCCATAACAACCCAGGTGACGTTATCCTTGAGAAACCTAGGCTGATATTTTAAAGCCGTCCACAAATAACGGGTTGCCACCCAACATTGCCTTCGATTAATGCCACGACCTAAGACATCAAAGGTCAGCAACCTATAGCGATTCCCGATGATTTCGTTCCGGCGCTGCCGAAGCTGTTCTGGTGCAGTTGATAAACACTTTTCGATAACTTGTTTATACCCTCGCTCCTGTCGTTCTATATTAGCAGACCAGGAGACGCTAGACTTGCGATAGAGAACCTGATCTCTAGGGACTACAGCAAACGAATATTGAGACGCTAGCCTAAGCCACATCTCCCAGTCTTGTCCCCCTAAGAGAGCCTCGTCAAAAGTCCCCACAGATAATAAAGCCTCTTTGCAAATTAAGGGATTAGAACCACTGCCAATAAAATCTCCCAGTAGGAGCTGTTCATAGACTTGGCCGTTAAATCTAAACCGTTGTCCCCCTGGTAAGGGTTTGCCATTTTCATCAATAAAACTTGTCCAGCTATAGGCAACAGCGCAATCAGAATTCTCCTGCAAGGCGGCGAATTGGGCCTCTAACTTGTCCGTTGTCCATAGATCGTCTGCATCTAAAAACGAAAGATAATCACCCGTTGCTTTTTCAATGCCACGGTTGCGGCTTATTTGTGGGCCAGAATTAGGATAGGAGAAAAAACGAATACGCGCATCTTTTAGTCCAGAAACCACCTCTTCTGTGCCGTCATTAGATCCATCATTAATGACAATGACTTCTAAGTCTATAAAACTTTGACTCAAAACGGATTCAATCGTTTCTTGAATTGTCCTCTCAGCATTGTAGGCTGGAATGATGACTGAGATGATTGCCATATTATGCTCCCTGTTTCTATCTTTAAATCACTTGCAACCGTTAACATATTAGAATCACCCAAATATATGGTTAGCTTTTTAGTCACTTGAGATGACCGATAGTTTTCTGCAAAGGCTGTGACTCAAAATGTCTAACAACTACACTTTGCCTGCACCAAGATAATTAGATTTCCCCTGCACCTTGACAGCAGCCTGACTGAATGGAATGAAGAAAAAGTTGTTTTTATTTACCTTTTTCCTTTGGAAAAGGCAAGCGAAATGGCACTCCAAGAATTACGCATCCAAATCAGAGGACTCATCATGCTGCTGCGATAAAATTCCAGTTCAAAGGCCGGGACTAATTCATGTTTAAGTTGTTTTCCATACTTCCATTGATGTTGCACAATACGACGACCATTTCCTAAAATTGTTCTGGCAAAAATGACAGGTTTATCTACAGGTCTCGCATTAATCATCCGTAGCTGACAGGTAGCTAGCCCAACTCCTCTGGCCAAGGAGAGTAAATACTCTCGTTCTAGTCGGTGTCGAGGAATGCAGTGGTTGATATGCATCTGCGGATTGTACCAAATCTCCCAACCAGCCTGATGAAGATGTAGCAATACCTCATAATCTTCTCCCCCCATCATACTTTGTCCCAAGCGTCCCTTTAATTGAGGTTGATTGGGTACTGCATCATTCCAGGCTTGTTTGCAAACAACCAATCCGGCACTGGGCGGTAAGTTCAAATTATCTGGGTTAAAGCGAAAAGGGTGAAGGCCATGTTCACGAATGGCCAGAAATGCTGCAATCTTTTGAAAATCCTCAGGAGGTTCTACCTCATAGTCACCATGAATTTGCCCACTAAATGCACCGATATGGGGATAGTCTTGGCTAAATTTATGAATAGAGACAATCCAGTCTGGTGCTGGAATATTGTCATCATCCAAGAAGGCAACATAGCACCCCTTTGCTTCCTTAATTGCCCGTTTTCTGGCGAAGGCTGATCCTTGGCGAGGTTCGAGATAGTAGGTGAGGAAATAAGGCTTTTCCCAGTTCTCTTGATAGAATCGAACCATCTGTTCAGTTGCGTCAGAACTATTGTTGTCAATTACCACGATATCCCAGGAAATGTCTTCGGTATGGCGTTGATGACGCAGAGCCTCTAATACTTTGGGCAAACGCTGAGCACCGTTATAGGTAGGAATGGCGACCGTAATAGAAAATAAATCCTGGCTCATTGATGGCCATCCTATTTTAAACTAAAAAGCATTCCTGATAAATTCACAAAAGAATTTTAATCAATTACTAGAAAACGCCTCAGGGAAATAACCGATATGTGGCTATTTTTAATGCTTTTATCTTTTACTTAAGTAGCCCTTAGTCCAAAGATAAAAGAAGCTATTCAAGCTTCCAATTAGTAAGGCTTGCTCACAGGCAGATGTTTCGTCTGTGGGGGGTAATCCATGGCGAAACATATGAAGTGATAACTTGCGCAAGTCGTTACCTAGATGGGCTATCGTTAAACCAGGTTTTAGGATGGGATTCACTCCTGCGGTGCGTGTGACGTAGCGGCTTAAGCCAATACCTCGGAAAAAAGGTATTAAATAGTCCAATTCTAAGCGTTTTTTAGGTATTTTGTGGTCAATCTCCATGCGTGGATTGTACCAAATTTCCCAATCTGACTTGCGCTGGATGTGGGATAACGCCTCTAGATCTTCTCCCGTTAACATGCTACCCTCTACTCTGCCGCTTAAAATACAGTGATCGGGCACAAATTTCTGCCAAGCCTCTCGTCTGACTACGAGCCCTGCCGATGGCGGTAGAAGATTATTTTTGGCCTGGTAAAGTCTCGGATTTTCGCCTAATTCTGTAATAGCAAAGTAAGGCTTAATCCGATTAAAACTAGGGGGAGGTTCTACCTCAAATACGGCATGAATTTGGCTACCATAGGCTCCGGCCTTGGGATATTCTTGGGAAAAACTAACGGCCTCAGCGACCCAGGTTAATTCAGGAACATTGTCGTCATCTAAAAAGCCAACTAGCTCAGCCTGAGATTCTGATATGGCTCGTTTCCTGGCAAAGGCTGCGCCCTGTTGGGTTTCGACGACACATCGCAAAGCAACATCTGAGAGCCAGTTTTCTTGAAACTTTTGCACCACGGCTGCCGTGCCATCGGAGCTATTATTATCGACCACGAGAACCTCCCAACGGATGTTTTCCGTTCCAGTCTGGCGTCGCAATCGATCTAGCACTTCTGGTAACCGATCCGCTCCGTTGTAGGTGGGAATCGCTACAGTTAGCTGGGGCATAGTTGATGTCCGAACGGTTGGGAAATTATCATAGCGGTTCCTCCCCCGGTGCTGGTTGGCTGACAGAACTTCTTCGCTAAATCCTAAAAGCCCTTGCCAACGGGAATCGGAAATTCGACTTGTTTGTCTTCGGCATGGGCGGGCGAGGAGACCTCGCCCCTAAACGTGGTTGGGCCTGGAAGTTGGGGGTGTCTCCTGCGAATGGGGTATCCGTCCAGTCCGGTATCTACAGCACTACAGGCGTGTGTTGGTGAGGGCTTGGCGAGGGTTGTCTGGGCGCAGGTCGCGGATTTTTTCGTAGAGTTGGCGCAGGTCGTCACTGAGTTTGGTGGGCGGCGTGATGACCACGGTCACCAACTGGTCGCCTCGATTGCCCTTGGGGTTTGGCCAGCCTTTGCCGCGCAGTCGTAGGGTTTGGCCAGATTTCACCCCGGCGGGCAGGTTCATGGTCACGGGGCCATCGGGGGTGGGCACGTCAATTTTGCCGCCCAAGACGGCCTCATCGGGGGTGATGGGCAGGTCGCAAACCAGATTGTCGCCCTCAATCTTAAACAGGGCATGGGGCGCAAGCTGCACCACTAGATACACATCGCCCCGCTGTTTGCTGTAGGGGTTCATTTGGCCCTTGCCCTTGATTCGCACCTTGCTGCCCTGCTTGGCCCCTGGGGGAATGCGGACTTCTACCTCGTCGTTGCCGATGCGCAGACGCTTTTGGGTGCCATGGAAGGCTTCGCTGAAGGTGAGGTTGATGTTGGCCTCTTGGTCGAAGGATTGGGAGGCCATGGTGGGGTCAAACCCGGCCCCAGGCCCACTAAACCCGCTAGGGGCACCGTAGGAATAGCTGCGAGAGCGGGGGGCACCCGCCGCTGAGTTGCCAAACCGTCCCAAAAGCTCGTTGATAAATTCGTCGAAGCTGCCGTAATTACTGAAGTCAAAGCCGCCAAAGTCGCCAGGAGTGCCGTAGCCTGCCCCGGCACCCGCCCCGGCCCGCTCAGCTTGCTGCCAATATTGGCCAAACTGGTCGTATTTTTTGCGCTTATCGGAGTCAGACAGCACCTCGTAGGCTTCGCTCACTTCCTTGAAGCGGGCCTCGGCATTTTTGTCGCCCGGATTGACATCGGGGTGATATTTGCGGGCCAGTTTCCGAAAGGATTGCTTGATTTCATCAACCCCAGCGGTTCTACCGACCCCCAATACGGCGTAGTAATCTTTAAAGCCAGTAGCCGCCATAATCGTCCTCCTAACTACCGAATAAACTGCCTCAATCAGGCCACCATTGCCCAACGACACGCCGTCACAACCCCGTGAAAACGCACGGTTGAAGGGTCGTCTGAAGGATCGTCAAACCATGGACCAAACCGGGATTGAACCAAGGCTTGACACCCATGTCTCACAACCATGCTTCCCAATCGCGACTAAAAACCGTAGGGCTAAGGGTAGCCCATTACCTTAGCTCAAGGGTAACAAACCTAGCGCCTAGGGCAGGTTCGGTTTCCCAGCCGCCGGGGGTAGGGATCCGGGATGACCTGGGCCGATTCTCCTTGGCTTTACTGGATTCTAAGCGTAGGATAGGTCTGCAACCCTTTGATCGCCCGCTGCGTTGCCCCTATGATTCAGACGGATTCCCCCCCTGCCACCGCCCAGCCCTCTGAAAACCGGAGTTGGCTAACTCGCTGGTGGAGTCAGCTTAACCCCGTGGCCCAATCGGCGGCGGTAATGCTGGCTACGCCGTTACTAGTGCTGAATATCTGGGCAATTTCCATCGTTTTTGGCTATTTTCGCTCCATTGTGGTGACGGTGCTGATTGCCTCACTGCTGGCTTTTTTGCTCAGCTACCCCATGGGCAGCCTAGAGCGGGCGGGCCTAAAACGGGGTCTATCCGCTATTTTGGTGCTGGCATTTGCCTTGGTGGGGTTTGCGGCCCTAGCGTTGACGGTGGTGCCCTTTGTGGTAGATCAGGGCCAACAACTGATCGGTCGATTGCCGGAATGGTTTGATTCGGGCAAGGTGCAGCTCATGGTGCTAGATAGCAAGTTTGCGGAATGGGGCTGGCCTATAAACCTGGATGGTATCATCACCCAAACCACGGATCGGCTGCGGCGCGAGATTCAGTCCATCGCCGGGGAAGCCCTGAATCTGACGCTGAACGTGGCTTTTTTCACTGCCAACAAGCTGCTGGATGTAGTGCTGACGGTGGTGCTCACCTTTTATCTGTTGCAGCATGGCGAAGAGGTCTGGGGAAGCCTGGTGGGACTGCTGCCCACCCCCATCCAGCGACCGTTTTCCACCACCCTGCGATCCAGCTTTCGCAACTATTTTCTGGGCCAGTTGATCGTCGCTAGCTGCCTCGGTGCCGCCCTGACGGTGATCTATAGCCTGCTGAATGTGCCCTTTGGCTCCCTGTTTGGGCTGACGGTGGGGCTGTTGGCGCTGATTCCCTTTGGTGGCACCGTGGGCGTGGTGCTGACCACCCTGCTGGTAGCCCTGCGCGATATCAAAATCGCCATCCCCATGCTGATTGGCTCGGTGATTGTGCAGCAGGTGGTGGAAAATGGCCTTGCCCCTAGGGTGCTGGGTAGCGTCACCGGGCTGAATCCCTTTTGGGTGTTCATCGCCATTTTATCGGGGGCCAGGGTCGGTGGCCTGCTAGGGGTGATTGTGGCCGTCCCCGCCGCTGTGGTGTTTAAAGACGCCCTCGATGCCCTCCGCAGCCATCGCCAAGACGAGACAGAACGGGTACTGGTAACCGCCGAAATGGCCCCCATCGTGGCCAGTGAGCGGACAGAGTAGGGGTAGGGGTGTCGCTTGCTAGCCATCGGGGTGGGCGGCTAGTAACGTTGCGGTCTACTGAGCTTGTTTCATGGATAGGCCAATACGTTTAAGTTTGGTGTCTACTTCCATCACCCGCACTTTAACCACTTGGCCTACTTTTACGATGTCGTTGAGGTCACTGACAAAGCGGTTGGCCAGTTGGGAAATGTGTACCAGCCCGTCCTGATGAACCCCCACATCTACAAAAGCGCCAAAATTGGTAACGTTGGTGACGGTGCCTTCTAGAATCATCCCCGGTTTAAGGTCGGTGATTTCGTTAATGCCTTCCTGAAAGCGGGCGTAGGTGAATTGTTCGCGAGGGTCACGTCCGGGTTTTTCTAGCTCTTGCAGAATATCTTTTAGGGTGAGTTCTCCGGCGGTTTCGGTGATGTATTGGCGAATATCAAGTTGCTTGAGGCGATCCGTAGCCTGAGGAATTTGGGCGGGGGAAATTCCTAAGTCAGCGGTAATATTATCGACAATGGCGTAACTTTCGGGGTGAACGGCTGTGTTATCCAAGGGATTTTTACCATTACGAATTCGCAGAAAACCTGCGGCCTGTTCAAAGGCTTTGGGGCCAAGTTTTTTCACCTTTAACAGGTCTTTTCGAGACTGAAACGCGCCGTTCGTATTGCGGTACTCCACAATATTATTCGCTACCGCTGGGGTAATGCCCGATACGTAGGTCAACAACTCGCGGGAGGCCATATTCAGGTCTACCCCGACGTAATTAACGCAGCTTTCGATGGTTTCATCCAGCTTTTGCTTCAGCCGTTTTTGATCGACATCGTGTTGATACTGCCCTACGCCGATGGACTTGGGATCAATTTTCACCAGTTCCGCAAGGGGGTCTTGCAGTCGTCGGGCAATGCTGATCGCTCCCCGCACGGTCACGTCTAAATCGGGAAATTCCGCCGCCGCCACCTCGCTTGCAGAATAGATGGAAGCCCCAGATTCGTTAACAAAAACCTTTACGGGCGGCTTTTCTAAAGTTGTTAGAACTTCCCCCACAAAGGCGTCGGTTTCGCGGCTGGCGGTGCCGTTGCCGATGGCAATCAGTTCGATGTGGTGTTTGCGAATCATCGCCGCTAGAGTTTCCGCCGCCTTGCGTCGTTGCTGGGCCGATTGGTGCGGAAAAACGGCTTGGTATTCCAAAAATTTGCCCGTGCCATCCACCGCCGCCACCTTGCACCCGGTGCGAAAGCCCGGATCCACGCCCAAAGTCGGCTTCATCCCCGCCGGGGGCGACAGCAGCAGGTTTTTCAGATTGGCTTCAAAGGTCTGAATCGAGACCTCATCGGCCCAGGCTTTTTTCTCCGCCATCACCTCACTGGTCAGCGAGGGCTTCATCAGGCGGCTGTAGGCATCTTGGATCAGCGCATTATAAAATTGACGTAGCTCCGGCACCGAGGTTTTGACCGTGCGTTTAGCGATGGTCTGCAACAGGGGATCCGCGTCCAACTCGAGGTTCACCTTCAGCACCCCCTCTCGCTCTCCCCGCAGCAGGGCCAGCAAATTATGGGACGCCATCGACCGCACTGGAGTTTGGTAGGCCCGATACATTTCGTACTTGGTGCTGCCTTCGGGATGATCTTTTTTGACGCTGGCGGTGATTTGCCCCTGCTTCAGCAGTTGATCGCGTACATAGCCGCGCAGATCCGCCCGTTCCGCCACCTGTTCCGCCAAAAGGTCTGCCGCTCCTTGCAGCGCCTCCTCCACCGTAGCCACGCCCTTTTCGGTGTTGACAAATCCTTGGGCTGCTTGGGTTAGCTGGATGCGCTGGCCTGATTGGTTGCTGGCCTCAATCTGCTGGGCCAACGGCTCCAAACCTTTTTCCTTGGCCATGGTGGCACGGGTGCGGCGCTTGGGCCGATAGGGCAGGTAGAGATCCTCTAGCTCGGTCTTTTGCTGGCAGGAGAGAATCGCGGCCTTTAGATCGGGGGTGAGTTTGCCCTGGGATTCAATTTCCGCCAGCACCGTTTGGCGACGGTCTTCCAACTCGGTGAGATACTCGAACCGTTCCGCAATTTGCCGAAGTTGTACCTCATCCAAATTGCCCGTGCGTTCCTTGCGGTAGCGAGCCACAAAGGGTACCGTCGCCCCTTCTGAAAACAGGACTAGGGCGGCGTTCACTTGGGTATCGCGGAGGTTCAGTTCATCGGCAATAATCGAGGCCGGAGACGGAGCCAGGGTGGTCATGGTTGGTGAGGCCGGGTAGCTGGAACAGATCAACTATAGAACCAGAAATATCAGACCAGAAACATCAGGCACAAACAGGTATCACGACCTGCGCCATCGCGGCTAGGTGGTTTATCTGTCTCGCCTTTGGCCCTACGCACCCCACCGCCCACCGTCTTGGCAGGTTAGGATACGAGGCAGATATTGGGCCTTGCGATGCTGGCCCCCGCGCCCTCACTCGCCATGGACATCACCCCGATTACCTACAGCCCCGCCCACACCCTGGTGCCCACCTACGAGTGCTTTAACCGCTGCACCTACTGCAACTTTCGACAGGATCCGGGGGCGTCTCCCTGGCTGGAGTTGGGTATGGTGCAAGACTTGCTGCCCCAACTGCATCGGCGCGGAGTGGCGGAGGTGTTGGTGCTCAGCGGCGAGGTGGCCCCCCACAGCCCTCGTAGATCCGCCTGGTTTCGCCACATTTACCGCCTTTGTGAACTGGCCCTAGAGGCCGGACTGCTGCCCCATACCAACGCTGGCCCCCTCAGCCGCGAAGAAATGGCCCAGTTGGGGCGGGTGAATGTCTCCATGGGGTTAATGGTGGAGCAGATCACCCCCGAATTGCTGAAGACGGTGCATCGCCATGCGCCCAGCAAACGCCCGGAGGTACGCCTGCAACAATTGGCCTGGGCCGGAGAACTGGGCATTCCCTTCACCACGGGCCTGCTGCTGGGCCTAGGGGAAACCAAGTCCGACTGGGCTGACTCCCTAGGTGCCATTGCAGCTCTGCACCAGCGCTACGGCCATATCCAGGAGGTGATTCTGCAACCCCACCGTCCCGGACAGCGGCAGTCCATCCAAGGGCAAGCCCTGGTGGGAGAAGCGTTACTCAAGGCCGTGACCCTCGCGAGACAGCTTTTGCCGCCGGACATTACCCTGCAAATTCCCCCCAATCTCGTCAGTCATCCGGATCTACTGGCTTGCCTGTCCGCTGGGGTGCGGGATCTGGGTGGCCTCAGCCCCATTGATGAAGTCAACCCCGACTACGACCACCCCACCGCCGACGATTTGCAACGGGTCATTGCCCCCGCAGGCTGGGGATTACAGCCCCGGTTGCCCGTCTATCCCCAGTACGACGGCTGGCTCTCGGCCCCCTTGCAAGCCCTGGTAAAACACTGGCGGCAACGGATCCAGACCCAGACCCAGACCCAGAATTTGCCCCAGAACCCGATCCAGCCCAGCCCGGATCTTGCTATGGTGCAGTCAGCCCATGGCCCCTAGGGCAATACCCGTAACCGTGGCCGTGGTTTTCCATGGTGTTGCTCGACAGGAGTTCGGTGATGGCTGGCCCCAATCCTCAAACCTGCCCAGTTTGCGGCGTCAAAATTTTAGTCGGTGTGGTGGGCGGAGATCGCGTCCTGTTTTCCGCTGGCCCCCCCGGCACCCGTGCCCGCCTCTATGCCCGCGTGTGCCAGTATGTGCAAAAGGCGGGCTGCATCAATCCATCCGGCGGTAACCAGCCACCCCAGGCCAACGACTACTACAAGCCCGACGCCCCCAAAGCCTAGGGCAACCCCAGCGTCAATACCGTCCCTACGTCCTTCTGTCGCGAAATCTAACAAACACCTTGATTTTTCCCGGAATCGCCTAAGACCTAGGCCATAATGAGCAGCAACGGTCTCTACTTCTCGTCGAATGCCTGTGGTGGAGCGCATCGCAGATGTTATCGGCAGGAATACGCCCACTATTGTCAGAGTTCCATCCCTTTACACCCTGAAGCTATGCGAGCCACCTCTTTATTGCGCCACAGCCTGTTGCTTCCGGCCACGGTTCTCCTGATTGCAGGAACTGGCCTACGAGCCCAGGCCCAGCAGATGTATTCGCCTATTGCCCTGCCCGCCTCGCGGGAAATTAACGACACCCTCTCCAACCGCGACATTCCCACAGGCTTTGGCGGTTTTGCCAGAGACTACACCGTGAGCCTAGAAGCTGGCGATCAAGTCGCTATCGACGTAGTCTCTGACCAGTTCGATACCATGGTTGCCCTCATCGGCGCAGACGGTTCCACCATCAGCGAAAACGATGACGGCCCCGACGGCACCACCAACTCTCTGCTGTTTGCCCGCATCACCCAATCCGGCACCTACACCGTCCGTGTTCGGGCCTACGCCGGACAGGGAGAAGGTAGCTTCTACCTCAAGGTCGCTCGCCTTCGGGAAGTGCCCTAGGTCACGGCCATCCTCTCCACCCGTCCGAACGGACACCATGTCACCCAGACCAGTGTTGCCCCACGGGGATTCTCCGCCCCCATCCAGCCCTATCCCCGCCAAAATCCATGTTTTTATAAAAACGATCTTGTCAGGGGTGGCACTGGCTTGCTATGTTATGTAAGCGCTGAAAAAACAGCCAAGCCGGGATAGCTCAGTTGGTAGAGCAGAGGACTGAAAATCCTCGTGTCGGCGGTTCAAGCCCGCCTCCTGGCATCATTCTAGGCTCTGAGTAGCCATAAAATACTCCTCAATCCCATGGGCATTGGTTTACATTAGAGTCAATCCCTACGATTCCTGCATCCCATGATGACTGCAAACACTCCAGGCGATAATCGCTCCGTTTCAATCGGGGGCAACGTGACCGGAAGTGCCGTGGTGACGGGGGACGGTAACACCGTTTCGGTGCAGTTTAACCAGGCCAACCTGCCCGCCCCAGAAACCGTCAACATTCAGGCCGAATTACAGGCGCTCCGAGATCTCCTCGCCCAGTTGGATGACCCCATCGTGGCGGGGGTGGCCCAAAAGCTAGAGCAGGAAGCCGCCAAGCCAGAGCCCGATAAGAACGTCATCGCCAAAACCCTAGAAACTGGGCTGACCTACGCCAAGGATCTGGCCGACTTTAGCGATACCATCGACAAGCTGCGCCCCCATGTGGAAGCCACCGCAAGCTGGCTGGGTCAGCATGGCCACAAGCTGCTGCCCTTGGTGGGGTTGATCTTGTAGGTACGGTTATCGTGAGATCGCTGTTGCGGTAATTTATCCTACAGGCCTTCAAAGGGATTACACAGGGACAACTCAGGCACGCGCTTGAAGTCGTCTACATTTCTAGTCATCACACAGGCAGAGCTGTGTAATGCTGTTGCAGCAATCAGGGCATCGGGAAGTTTGAGGCGGTAATGTCGTCGTAATTGAATGGTGCGTTCTTCAATTTGGGATACTAGGGGAACTCGTTCAAACTGCATCAATAAGTCCGCGATTATTGCTTCTTCATCACTAGACAACTCTGGGAAACTCAGCAATTCAATTCGCACAATGGAGGAGATAATAATCTCGTTTTGGCTGAGAAATAATTCCGAGAACAGTCGCAATACCTCTGGTTCTTCAGCCAGAGAATAAATGAAAATATTGGTGTCGTAGAGGTACTTCACCGATCCCACTCCTGGCGCATGGTGTCAAGATGGGACAGCATTCGATTTCGCTTGTCCTTTAGCAATCCCTTGGCCTTGGCCACCTTGGCATAGTCCCGCTGCCAGAGCGATATCACTGACGCAGGCACATCGACGGTAATGAATTCTTCATTTTGATCAATTAAATACTGTTTGGGAATTTTAATAATGGGCATGATGATCATCCTTGAGAGGGTATCCTAAATTTTAGTGGATTACCTCAGGTTTAGGAGAGAGAGGAAGCCTTCCCCCTATGGCGAGGCGAGAAACGACCTCAGGAGAGTAGTTAGGGTAATAATTTTTACTGTCTGTTGTTGCGGAGCGCAATACCTGACTGCCTGACACAACGCTGAAAAGCCTTGATTTCTCGTAGGTTGGGTGGC
>JBBAWV010000020.1:0-45452 GCA_040396995.1 Nodosilinea sp.
CATCGACAAGGAACGAACGCATAGCAATCTCAAGCTTTGCAGCCTCCTCCACCGAACCTCTATCTTTGCCCCCAAGACGAACTCGCCCGCGAGCGCAATCACCTAGCGGCGGATCGATCCCTGCTGTCCTTTGCCCGCACCAGTCTGACTCTCATTGGGATTGGCGTAGGGGTCGATCAAGTGGTTAGCGCCATCGCCTTAAACGGTCGTTTTATCGACACTTGGGCCTACCTCGTCAGTCTACTTTTGGTAGGATTAGGCGTCCTCACTCTAGCCCTCGCCATCCGCGATTATCAGGGCGAAATGCAGCGACTCAAAGCCCCCGTCTATCTCTATACCCCCCGCCAAGCCCTGGGTAGTCTTACGGGGCTACTGGTGCTGGCTGTCGGCATCTTCGCCTTCTTCTGGCTGGGGGGGAAACTATGGCTATAACGATTCGTAGGGTGGGCATTGCCCACCCTACCAGTGTCGCCCTTCTCTACAGAAAACTAAATTAAAAATAAGGTAGCCACTAAGCCCGCAAGACTAAGAATGATGATACCCAGCACAACCAACCGATTAAACGCCCGCACCGACAGCATTACGTAATTGGGATGTTCAATACTTTTAATGGCCAACCGATGTTGCACTAAGGCAATGCCCAACAACACCAGACCCACCTCTATAAACCCCATGCCAATCAGCGTCGCCGTGTTCCGAGTGATGGCTGCATTCATATCAGGGAACCGTTCTCTCAAACTACGAAAAATTTGGTCGAAGGCAATGCCAAACCCAATCAAATTTAAGCAAATTCCCAACCAGGCATTTATCGTCCGTTCCGCCGCCGCCCGATTACGTTCCTTGGCCAACTCATTCGTCGGATTGATAGGCTTCTGGGGTGCCGACTCTGTCATTGTCCTACCTGATTCCTTGCCTGTAATGACATTTCCGTTTGTCTTGAGAATAGCCGACTTTTTCCCGGTCTAGAAATTCAAAGTTCAAAATTCAAGATTCAAAACCCACCCTTACCCCTATGACCGAACCCAACCCCGCCACCGAACTGGCCAAAGAACGCAACCGCGCCGCCGAAGAACGCACCCTCATGGCCTGGATCCGCACCTCCCTAGCCCTAATCGGCTTTGGCTTTGGGATTGAGCGCATTGTTGCCGCCATTCACCAAGCCCTGGGCGATGTGGTCAATCCATTTCGGCTATCTCGCATTTTGGGCTTGTCCTTTGTGGCCCTGGGCACCTTTGCTATGCTGTTTGCCGCCCTCGATCACCAGCACCAGCTCAAGCGTATCCAGCGCAACGACCTGATCTACCAATCCCGCCAGTCCCCCTCCCTCATCGTCGCCTATATCCTCACGGGGCTAGGCGTGATTGCCTTCCTCGGCATCCTTATCAGCCCCCTGATTACCTAATCCTCAATCCGGTTTGATTACCCCTGGTATGGATGGGCGAGGAGACCTCGCCCCTACGATCCCGACTCCCTAACCCTCATCCCCATGTCCCCCACCGAACCCCCATCTCCCCTGCCCAACAACAACGAACTCGCCATGCAGCGCACGGTCATGGCTGAGAAGCGCACGGAACTGGCCGAAAACCGTACAGCTATGGCTGAAAAGCGTACTGAGCTAGCCGAAAACCGCACCGAACTGGCGGAACAGCGCACCGAGCTGGCCGAGAAACGTACGGGGCTTTCCATCGAGCGGACTGACCTGGCCGAATTACGCACCGAACTGGCTAAGGAGCGCACCCGTGCCGCCGAAGAACGCACCCTGATGGCCTGGATTCGTACGGCGTTGTCGATGATTAGCTTTGGCTTTGGTATCGACCGCCTGTTTACCTACCTCGACCGCACCGAAACGGCCCTCGGTATCAACCGCCTCACCGAGGAGCGGGTGCTGGGCCTAAGCCTGATGACCCTGGGCCTGGTGACGTTGGTGATGGCGATCATCAACCACTGGACGATGCTGAAAACCATTGAATCCGACGATTACAAGTACGGCCCCACCTGGTCGCAGGGCTTGGTGGTGGCCACGGTGCTGCTGTTTTTGGGCCTCGCGGCCTTCATTCCCCTGGTGGTGGGGGGCGTGCAAATGGCGGAGGTGTTCACCCTCAACAGCCGTGTCATCACTACCCTAGCGGCCCTGATTGTGTTCATTTTGATGCTTAGCCTGGGGGCACAAACCTCGCCTAGCAGCCTTGCTACCTTGTGGCAGCAGCCCAACCTATTGGGGCGATCCCTGCTATCTACCCTGGTGCTGTTCCCCGTGGGGGCGGCGGTAATTGGCTATCTGGTACTCAGCGGTGGCGAGGGCGTTGGTCGGGTGGCCTTGGGGCTGGGGGTCTTGGCGGCGGCACCGGGGGCACCCCTGCTGTCTCGGCGGGCGGCGATGGCGGGCAGCAACCCCGACGTAGCCATTAGCCTGCAAGTGACCCTGGCCCTGCTGGCGACCGTCACCACGCCGCTAACCCTATGGGTGCTAACCAGCCTGTTCGCCCCCGTTGATGCCAGCACCGACTATCTGACCATTGCCAAGCAGGTACTCCTGGCTCAATTCTTGCCCATTGGTCTAGGGCTGGCGATTCGACGATTCAGCGGTGAGCAGGCGGCAAACATTGGCCAACTGCTGTCTACCATTGCCAGTACCCTGTTTGCGGTGCTGCTGGTGTTTGCCCTGGGCATCAGCATCGTGGTGCTGCCCACCATTGCTTGGCGCGGCTTGGTGGCCATTCCGCTGATTGTGATTTTCGGCCTCGTCTGTGGCCACTTTCTGGGTGGGCCAGAGATTTCGGTACGATCCGCCGTTGCCACTGGAACCATCGCCCGCAACGCCGGAATGGCCCTCTTTCTCCTTGCCGCCAATGGAGGCGGAAACGCCATCCCCACGGTGATTGCCTACGTAGTCATCGGTGCCCTGACGGCCATGCCCTACAATGTCTGGGCCAAGCGGCAAACGAAAGCCCTGGAAAATCCGGCGTAGGCCCAAGATCCCAGGGTTATGACTTGAAATAGGCGGTCATTCATGGCCAGTAAGCCAAAGAACCCTGGGATCTCGTTAAAGCTCCACCCTTCCGGCTCCCCTCTCCTCCCTGGGAGAGGGGTTGGGGTGAGGGCAAAACCCAGGACAGAAGCAATCCGCTCACGGAATTGTCCTTGCATATTTCATCTGACGAGATGCGCTCTGCACCGATTTCCTTAGGTGCATTTGCGCAGCAATGCACCCTA
Organism: Nodosilinea sp.; assembly: GCA_040396995.1. GTDB lineage: Bacteria > Cyanobacteriota > Cyanobacteriia > Phormidesmidales > Phormidesmidaceae > Nodosilinea. Next base: position 3,214 of record JBBAWV010000020.1, read on the forward strand.
CGAAACGGCTTTATGTCTCTCAAGCGCTTCTTTCTTTTGTGGATTCTGGTCGGTTCGCTGTTCTATTGGCCTTTTCCGGTTCTGGCAGAGGCTTCCCCCTGCCCTAGCGACATGGTCTTCATCCCTGGGGGCACCTTCACCATGGGGGATGGAGAATCGGACTTTGTGGAGGAAAAAGTTGCGGAGGATGTCTCCGTCAGCAGTTTTTGTATCGAACCTCATGAGGTGACCAATGCCCAGTTTGCGGCCTTTGTGGCGGAGACGGGCTATGTGACGGTGGCGGAGCGGCCCCTGTCGAAGGAGCAGTTCCCGGATTTGCCGGAAGATCAGCGGGCAGCGGGTTCTCTGGTGTTTCAGCCGCCGGAGGAGGGGGTACAGCAGGTGGCCTACCTAAGCTGGTGGCATTGGGTGCCGGGGGCGAACTGGCGGCATCCCTTTGGCCCAGAGAGCGATTTGCAAGGCAAGGACAATCACCCCGTCGTCCACATTGCCTACGAGGATGCCGAAGCCTATGCCGCCTGGGCGGGTCGCCAATTGCCCACCGAGGCCCAGTGGGAATATGCCGCCCGTGGGGGAAAAGCAGGCTGGACCTACACCTGGGGCGAACAATATTCCGCCAAGCAGGCCAACACCTGGCAGGGGCTATTTCCCTTTTTCAACACCAAGGCCGATGGCCATTTGGGCACGGCTCCGGTGATGTCCTTTCCGCCCAATGGCTACGGCCTCTACGACATGGCGGGCAACGTGTGGGAACTCACCGCTAGCTGGTACACCGTCTACCACGACGACCTCGCCCACCAGCACGACCCCACTGGCCCCACCCAATCGGTCAGCTACGACCCCAAAAAGCCCCAGGATGGAGCCACCCACGTCATCAAGGGCGGTTCCTACCTCTGCGCCAAAAACTATTGCAGCCGCTATCGACCCGCTTCCCGCGAATCCCAGGCACCCGATACAGGCACCACCCACATTGGATTTCGGCTGGTGCAGACACCCCGCCCTGGGGCCAACTAGACCACCCTCACTCCCCAAGAGATTTTTGGGGATGGAATCCTCTTAGGGATAGAATAAATAGTCGGTCTTGCGGCCAAGTTGTTGTTTTAGCGCTGTCTCGGAAGTCACCCCATGATTCGCGAAGTTTTCATGCCCGCCCTCAGTTCCACCATGACCGAAGGCAAAATTGTCTCCTGGGTGAAAGCACCGGGCGACAAGGTGGAAAAGGGTGAAACGGTGGTGATTGTGGAATCCGACAAGGCCGATATGGATGTGGAGTCTTTCTATGAGGGCATCCTCGCCGCCATTGTCGTAGAAGCCGGAGACACGGCTCCCGTGGGTGATGCCATTGCCCTGCTGGCCGAAACCGAGGCGGACGTAGAAGCCGCTAAGCAACAGGCCGCTACGAAGGGAAGTTCAGGCGGTTCCAAACCCGCCCCTGCCCCCATCGCCCCCACCACAACGGAAGCCCCCACTGAGGCCCCCGCCCAAAACGGATCGACCGCCAAGCCTCGCAGTGGTCGGGTGGTCATTTCTCCCCGTGCCCGCAAGTTGGCCAAGGATTTGAAGGTAGACCTGGCGACCCTGCAAGGTAGTGGCCCCCACGGTCGGATTGTGGCCCAGGATGTGGAGCGGGCCGCTGGTAAGGCTCCTACCCCCACTGGCCCCGCTGTCACCGCCCTGGTGACCACGCCCGCTGCCCCGCTGCCTGTGGTGGCCCATACTCCGGCTCCGGCCCCCGCCGTTGGGTCGTCTCCCCTGGGCCAATTGGTGCCCTTCAGCACCCTTCAGCAGTCGGTGGTGCGCAATATGAACGCCAGTCTGACGGTGCCCGTTTTCCACGTTGGCTACACCATCACCACCGACGCCCTAGATGCCCTTTACAAGCAAATCAAATCCAAGGGCGTGACCATGACCGGGCTGCTGGCTAAGGCGGTGGCCGTCGCGCTGAAGAAGCACCCTGTTCTCAACGCCTACTATACCGACCAAGGCTTGCAGTATCGTCCCAATATTAACGTTGCGGTGGCGGTGGCCATGGAGGGCGGCGGTCTGATTACCCCCGTCCTGCAAAACGCCGACCAGCAGGATATCTACTCCCTCTCCCGCACTTGGCGCGACCTGGTGGAGCGTTCCCGCGTGAAGCAACTCAAGCCGGAGGAATACACCTCCGGCACCTTCACCCTGTCTAACCTAGGCATGTTTGGGGTGGATAGCTTCGATGCGATTCTGCCCCCCGGCCAAGGGTCGATTCTGGCCATTGGGGCCGCCAAACCCACCGTAGTAGCCACCGCCGACGGTCTGATGGGTGTGAAGCGGCAAATGCGTGTCACCATCACCTGCGACCACCGGATCATCTACGGGGCCGATGCCGCCAGCTTCCTGAAGGATTTGGCCGATGTGATCGAAAACAACCCTCAATCTCTGACCCTGTAGACCCTCAACTCCCAAGTTGGCCATCGGCAACATCGGGCTTTGCCGATGCTAGACCCACTCCACCCCTCGCGATCACAACGATAGCGGGGGGTATTGCTCATACTGGTGCATTTGCAGCCATCACCCTATCTGGCAACGATCTGATCGCGGTGATGGGCTGCAATGCACCACGGGGGAATTGAATCTAGTCAGGCTAGAAGAATAGTATTACAGAATACAAAATTTTGTATCTATCCCTGTGAACAAAGGTGAGGATACGATGCAAAGCCCGACTCCCCGGCTCAATTAAGGCGACCATGAATATGGGTTTAGGCAAATATTCTTAGGAAGTTTCCCCAGAATGCTTTGCCCTTTCCCCATTGCGATCATTGCCCTAGCGTTTGAGGCTGTACCCATGACCACCACACCACTGAGGACGGCATTACCAACCATTGCAGCAAAACACTACACTATCGAGATGATCCGCGACGAAGCCCGCCAACTGATTGAAAGTGGCCTCGTCAGCCGTCATCAGCCCATTTTCACGCTCTGCGGCCACATTGCGGCTCGCGAATGGCCTCTGATTGAATCGGAACTCGAACAATACGACTACCTCCTGCGCGACTGCATCGGCGATCTGCTCACCTGCGAAACCTGGAGCGAAGACTAATTCCAACGCCGAAGCCCCAGCCCTGACCTGTCGCCCGTTCTTAAGCCTAGCGGCTAGAATGCTCAACCCACCCCACACTGCCACGCCCTAGGGCTTTATTCCATAGGGCGAAGGGGTGATATCGGCAGGTTGCTGTACCATCCAGTGATGCCCGACTTGGCTCAGGGCGGCCATAATCGGCTGAATTTCCCGCCCCTTGGCGGTGAGGGCATATTCCACCCTAGGCGGAACTTCAGGAAAAACGGTGCGGGTCACTAGCCCATAGCGCTCTAGCTCACGCAGACGGGCCGTGAGCGTTTTGGTACTAATGCCGGGGAGGGCCGCTAGAAATTCATTGGTGCGACGGTTGCCCTGGAAGAGTTCTCGCAAAATGAGAATGGCCCACTTATTACCAATGTGGGACAGCACATGGTAAATGGGGCAGTGCATTTGGCCATGGTTGACATAGCCATCGCTGGTGGAATGGGCAGGGGCAAGGTTAACGGAGGAGGGCATCGGCATCACTCCTGCTTGAGGATGTCATTTCCCATTGTGGAAGATTATTTTATCGTTGACGGTTATTCTCGTCGCAGATGATCGAATCTTAAGTTTTTCTTAACAAGCGAAAATAGACCTTTTTGGATCTGATGGGGATGGTTGAAACGGTCTATTGGCAATGGCAAAGGTAGGAATCTCCCCTGCACCCTTTCTAAGGGTGCAGGGGAGATCGACAAGTGACTGAAGCTATGGCCAATCACCTTGCCTAAGCCCCCCGAATAAGGGGCTTAAGCGCCTTGCCTGTGGCGTATTTTGCTGAAATTCGCTAGGTCATCGCCGCTAATAACTATTTCGCAGGCGATCCTTGGTGCGAGAACTGAGCTGTTGGTCGATGATGTCGCGATCCCGTGAAGCCCAAACATTCATACGCTTTTGGGCTTGGTTAATCTGGTGATTATCCGAAAGGCGGTTAATCAAATCCGCTTCGTAGGATCGTTGGCGAGAACTCATGCGAGATTTTCCCATGGTGGCATTGACCTGTGGTGAAGGGGAACGGGCTGGGGCTGGCCCTAAAACGCCGGGACAAATCCCAATCGTGAGGCTGGGAGGCTTCGCAGGTGTCGTCCATGGGCCAACGATCCCTAGAATCTGGGTTGGGGCGACGGACACGTAGTCACCGCGATCCTAGGGGCATGGTTTTACTGTAGGCGGTGGTTAGGATTTTTGGGGATTTCCCTACATAAGTTTGCACAGGGGCCACCCTAGCAGGGATAAATCACGTACAACACCAAGCGCCACGATGCAAAAAGCCTCCCACTGGGAGGCTTGGCGATCTATTCCGACGATCCCATGCTGTAACGCCGTTGCTCGTCCTACGGGTGGGCCGCTTGCGATGGGCCTAGAAGGGCAGATTCAGGTTGTATTTGATACAGGGCTAGATGCCCGTATCCAGGGCTTCGATCAGTTTTTCTAGGTAGAGGACAACCATATTGCCTTGGTCGGCGGGCATGGCGGTACGCACTTCTTCCTTCAACAGCTTATAGGCCACGACGCAGGCATCCTGGCGGTGGAAGGCGCGGAGAATGTTCTGCATCCACACCAGGTATTCTTCCATGAAGCCATCTTCGTCGCGCAGCAGCAGCCCCTTGGCGATGTATTCCAGGGTGTACATCATATCCCGCTGGCACTGGGCTCCATGATCCTGTACCACCTGCCGATGGGGGGTTTGAATCAGCCGCCGCAGGGCATTGATCACCAGTTCCTTGCTGTGATCTCGGATGTATAGGTAGGCGGCGATGCGGGCTTGAAACGCTTCGGCAATCTCGCTAAAGGGGCGCAGTTCTTGGTCGTTCAGGTAGCGACCATCGGATTTTTGAATAGCCTCAAGGAGTGCATTGTTCATGGGATGTTATAGGGCGCGTTCGCAACCCTGGCCTCTACATTCTTCAATGTTCCCAAGGAAAGCCGTGTAACTTGTGATACCTCAATAATTCTTCACTGAGATGAGGGTAGGACTGCCATGGGGAAATCTAGGCCAAGGGCCAGAACCCAGACTAGGAGACTGATGGGGTGCAGGATTGGGGTGAGGCGGAGTGGAGATAATCGTAACGATGGGTTAAGTAGTGGCGGGCAAAATGGGCAGGGAGGGGCTTGCCCAATAGATATCCCTGCATGGCAAAGCAGTGGTATTGGCGCAGGTGGGTCATTTGCTCTAGGGTTTCTACCCCTTCGGCCACTACGGTGATGCCTAACCCCTGAGCCATGGCCGTAATGGCCTGCACCATGGCCTGGTCAGCGGCGGTGTTAGGCAAGTCCTTCACAAAAGCACGGTCTATTTTGAGGCCATTGAGGGGGATTTGCTTCAGGTAGCTAAGGCAGGAATACCCGGTGCCAAAGTCGTCCATGGAAATGCGTACCCCCAGATGTCGCAGGGACAGGAGCCGCCGAATGGAGGACTGAACATCGTTCATGGCCACGGTTTCGGTAATTTCGAGTTCTAAATCCTGGGGGGGGAGCCCCGTTTCCTTCAAGATCGCCGCCACCATGCTGACCAGATTCGGATCTTGGAGCTGGCGAGCCGAGAGGTTAACGGCTATGCGGATGGGGCATCCTACCTGCCGCTGCCATATGACGGTCTGGGTGCAGGCGGTGCGCAACACCCACTCCCCAATGGGGATAATCAATCCAGTTTCCTCCGCCAAGGGAATGAAGGCAGGGGGGCTGACCAGGCCCAGTTTGGGGTGATGCCAGCGCAGCAGGGCTTCCATTTGAATGACCTGGCCCGTGGCCAGATCCACCTGGGGCTGGTAGTGCAGCAGCAATTCCTGGCGGGGGAGGGCGTGGTGCAGATAGCTCTCCAGTTGGAGCCGCTGGCTCACCTCGGTACTGAGGGATTGGGTATAGAACTGGTAGGTGTTGCGGCCCTGCTCCTTGGCGCGATACATGGCGGCATCGGCGTTTTGTAGCAGCACGCTCATTTCGTCGCCGTCGTGGGGGTAGAGGGCGATGCCGATACTGGTGGTGATGTACAACTCGTGACCATGGAGCAGGAAGGGTTCCCTGAGGTGTTGGGCAATGCGCTGGGCCACCTTGGCACAATCTTCGGGGCTGGTGATGTTGGGCAAAATTAGGGTGAATTCATCGCCGCCCCAGCGAGACACAATATCCCCTGCCCGCAGGCTTTTGGCGATGCGCTGGGTCACCTGCTGCAACAGCAGATCGCCAACGGCATGGCTAAGGGTGTCGTTGATGGTTTTGAATCGATCCAGGTCGAGGAAGACCACCGCCAGCATTTGATCGCTGTTACGGGCGTGATTCAGGGCTTCGGGCAGGTGTTGGTTAAAAAAAGTGCGGTTGGGCAGGCCCGTGAGGGTATCGTGGTAGGCCTGATAGTACATTTCCTGCTCGGTTTGTTGGCGCTTCAGCAGGCTACCCAGGCTAGCCGCCACGGCAACCAGGATAGACTCGTCGCTGGTGCTCCATTCCCACTCGCTGCGGCAGGCATCGAAGCCAATGTAGCCCCACAGGTCTTGGTCGATGAAAATCGGCACCATCAAAATCGAAAGAATATCGTCGCGCCTCAGGAGTTCCTGCTCGTGGGGCGGGAAGTGGCGCACCAGCCCTCGTACTGGCTGATTGTCCAGAAAAGCCCCATACCACCGCTGAAGACCCAGGGCCTCGTAGGACTGATCCTGCCAGTGGGCTTGGGTAATGGTGGGGGTAATGCCCGGTCGCGTCCACTCGTAGCGCATACTCATGGCCACAGCCCCGGTTGTTGATTGGGGGTGGTGATCGTAGAGGTAGGCCCGATCTGTATTGGCGGCTTCTCCCAAAATGGCCAACACCTCTGGAATCACCGCATCCAGTTGGGTGGCCGTCAGCAAACGATGGCTGGCCTGGGCAACCCCCTGCAACAGGCGATCTCGGCGTAGCAGTTCCGCTTCTCCCCGCTTGCGCTCGGTAACGTCCTCTACGGTGCCTTCGTAGCCAATGATCTGCCCCTGATTGTCGTAGATGGCCCTAGCGGATTCGGAAATCCAAATGACGCTGCCGTCCTTGCGGTACACCTCCGACTCAAACCCAATCACCGACCCGGTGGCCTCCATGACCGCAATAAAGTCCTGGCGGCGCTGGGGATCGATATAAAGCTGGTGGTCAATGTCGATGAGGCGGGCCATCAACTCTGCCACCGAGTCGTAGCCATAGATCTGGGCCAGCATGGGGTTGGCGGTTAGGTATTGCCCCTCCGGTGTGCTTTGAAAAATGCCCTCCACCGCATTTTCAAACATGCTGCGATACTTGGCCTCCGCCTCCCGCAAGGCTGCTTCGGCCTGTTGACGCTCTAGGGCCAGGGCAATGTCGGCGGTGACCACCTGAAGCAAATCCACCTCGGCTTGCCCCCACACCTGGGCCACCTCGCATTGGCTAAAGCCCATCACCCCCTGCAACTGGCCTTGAATCATTAACGGCAACAGCAGCAGCGACTTGACATTGCTGGGGGGCAGGGCCAGCGCCTGGTACTGCCTTTCCGAGAATTGATCCTGGGTGAGGTTGATGGCCTGCCCCTGGGCCAGTTGGTGGTACCAGGTTTCAAACAAGGGCCGCACGGGCATCACCTGGTAGGCCGGGATGTCGATGGTGCCGGGAATACCGGGGGCCGACCATTCAAACCGCTGGCGCAGCCATAGGGCCTCCGCCTCGCCCTGGAATAGCTCGTAGCAATAGACGCGACTGGCCCCGGAGATTTTCCCTAGGGTGGCAAAGGTCTCCATCAGGCTGGGATCGGCCCAGTCCCACCGCCAAGACAGCAGTTGGCGTTGCAGAGCCGATATTGTAGACAGGTAAGCCTCGCGGGTTCTCAGCGCCTGGTGGGCCAGGATTTGATCGGTGATGTCGGCAAAAATGGCTAGCAACCCAATCACCTCGCCGTCGTCGTTGTGCATGGGTAGGCGGCTACAGTCAATCCAGCGCCGCTGACCATCGGCATAGCGTTGGGGCTCTAGGGAATGGAGATCGGGCTGGTTGCGATCCATCACCAGTTGGTCGCAAGCCTTGTAGTAGGCGATATCCTCGGCGCTCAGAACCGACAGGTCGACATCGGTTTTGCCCACAATGGCCTGGGGGTCGGGCAGCCCCATCACCGCCGCAAAGGCCCGGTTGCAGCCCAGAAAGCGACTGTTGCGATCTTTCCAAAGCACAGGCTGGGGGATGCTGTCGAGCACCAGTTGCAAAAAGGCTTCCCGCGATCTCAGGGTTTGTTCGATGGTGCGTAGGGCCGCCTCCGACTGCTTCAGGGGAGTGATATCGGTGATAAACCCCTCCAGGCCAACCACTTGGCCCTCGCCATCGAGCATGGCGCTGCCCTTTTCCCAAACCCACTTTTCTTCCCCTTGGCGGGTCAACAACCGATATTCCACCTCGTAGGGCTGTCCGGCATTAACACGCTGCTGAATGGTTTCCAGCACAGCCGGTAGATCCTCGGGGTGGGTAATGTGGGTATAGCTGATGCCATTCTCTCCGCGCAACAGTTCCTGGGCCGAATAGCCCGTAATCGCTTCACACCCCGCACTGAGGTACTGCATCGTCCAGTGGGAATCGCTAGCCGCTTGAAAGACAATGCCCGGTAGGCTGTTCACCCACCGTTGATACCCAGTTGCTTGGATGCTGAACTTGCCGTGACTACCCACAGAATCTTGGTGCGAGATTTCAAAGTCGAACATTTGGTTTTACTATTCCCAGGATCGAGGGGTATATCTCAGGGGGCTGGGAGAAGAAAGCAGGCAAGCCGTCGGGGATGGGGTAGTGAGGGTGAATCATACAATCGGTCACTGGTTTTATCTTACCTCTGGGTTGCTAACACCAGTTGTATCAGGCTTACCACACCCTCCGTAGGAGGGCAGGCCAGCAGATCGGCCCCATCTACCAGAGCCAAACGAGGCGGATAGGCCATGGCTAGGGGGGTAAGGGCAATCCAGGGCCGCTGCATCAGTTCAGGACACCGATCCACCCAGTCCCAGTCCTCTGGGGCAAAGCCTTGGCCCTCCACCAACACAATGGCCTGGGGCTGCCACACCCGGCACAGCGTCCGCGCCTGGGGTAAATCATCCGCCTGCACCAACTGGCAGCGCTGGCGTTGCAGGGCCGTTTGCCAGGGGGTAGCCAGGGGGGCACGGGTTTTAGCTGGGGCTAACTGGCCTCGGTAGGCCAAAACCAGCAGCGTCAACGGTGCTGGCGGGGGTGTGCCCACGGTGGCGGAGGTCATCACCGGAGTCTGATCCGATGCCCCCGGTTGACCGCGATCCATGTCCCGATCCAAAGCTCGATCCCGGTCTCGATCCGGATCTCGCTCTACGGCAAGGGCCGATTCCAGGGACTCCAGGCTGTCAATTACCTGTGAGGTTGGGGGGGCCAGTTGGGAGAGGGCCACTAGGGGACTGGCGGGGATGTCGTCCAGGGAGGAAGCATCCAGCAACACCAAAGTCGGAGCCAACCGCTGCACTAAATCCACCGCCTCATCCCAGTGGGTGGCCAGCAGCAGCTTGGTATTCCCATCGGCAAGCTGGGCCTGGGTCTGCACTAACGCTTCCCCAGCAGCGCTCACTAGGAGCAGAAGTTTTTCTGGCTCGTCCGGGGTCTGCGCCAAGGGCAGTAGCAGGGTGATCTGATAGCCATCCCACGGCGAGCAAAAGCCGACCAAGTCGCCGCCCTGTTGCTGGCACAGCCGACGGGCCAGGGCCAGCCCCAGGGTCTCCATACCATCCACCTCGGCCCCCAGCGCCACCGTCCAAGGCCGAGAGGCGGGTGAATCGGCCTCCGTTGGGGTCGCTCGCAGGGTGAGACCTACCCAGTCTCCCCAGGGTTCTAGGGTGAGGGTTTGGGGCGTGGCTCCCCGGTGCAACAGGTAGCCCAAAACGCCGTAGAGACTCTGCTGAAGACGCAGGCGATCCGCCCTAAGGGGGGGGAGTTGCGGAGGCAAGTGGCAGCGAAAGGTGGCCATCCAGGGCGGTGGAGCAGCGGCATCCGGGAGCCAACTGGTGAGAAACGTCGGCAACAGCGTCTCCGTCAATGCCTTCAGGTCTAGGGGAACTGTGTCTAGGGCCAACTGTCCCGCCTCTAGACGCATCCAGTCCACCAGTTGGTTCACGAGGCGAATGAGCTTGCGAATGGCCCGCCGCATCAAGCCCGCATAGCGAGACTGGCGATCATTCAGGGGGCCAACCCGATAGTCCAAAAGTAAGGTAGACAGCCCCAGCAGGGAGGTCAGCGGCGTTTTGAGGGCATGGCTAATCGCCATCACCCACTGCTGTTCCTGCACCGAGGCGGTGGCCAAGCGAGGCGGGGCAGAGTTTAAATCCACCGCATCCAGATCGGGATTCAGTTGCCCTTGGGCGACCAACTCCGCCACATTGACCACCCCTAAATACTGCCCTTGGCTATCCACCACCACCCAGCAGGGGGGCGAAGGCCGGGGCACCAGGCTGCTCAGTTCGGTGGGGGCGGTTTGGGTCACCAGAATCACCACGGGTTCCAGCCAGGGCAGACAATCCTGAAGATAAACGGCGGGGGCATCGCCCACCTGCCCCTGCTGACGTGCCCACAGCAGGCCAAGGGAAAGACAGCCCTGGGGATGGTGCTGGTCGTCTACCACAATAATGTGGCTGGGCCAGGGCGATGGAGGATGCTGGATCAAATCTGCCACCACGGTTTGGAGGGCAACCGTGGGCGCATAGCTGGGCACGGGCTGCATCCACGGCAATAGACCTGTCGTGGGTGGGGCGGGGCGGGGCCAGGACGGGGGCGACGATGACATCTTTAGCGCGTCCTAGCCTGGAAGGATAGAGAATTCGCCGTACCCTTTACCCCCACCGCATCGGGGCAGCAAGTTCGGGCCGAGGGGGAGCATTCTGGCGAACAGCCCTTACAATTAACAAATATAAACATTTGATACCTAACCGGGCTTTTGGATAATGTTCTGACAGCCAATCGGCGATGGTCAAAGATTCGGGCCTTAGCGTTCTTTTAGCAGATTAGCTACTTTGGTTGCACCTTTACAGATATACGTTCTCGCTCGATCTAGGGAGTCGTTGGCTGAGGCTGGGCAACTCCTGCCGTCAGATCGATTTGTCGTGTGTCTGGGCACCACGGTCGAGGAAAGCCTCGTACAACTGCGAGATCGGGGCGACCAAATCGACTGCCTCGTCACCGAAGATGCCCTGCTGGAACAGTGGCTCCCGGCCCTAGCCGAGGGCGGGATCTTTCTGCCCGTGGTGGTCGTCACCCCAGTGGGGGCGGCCCCCGGCCACGGATCATCCCATCTGCCCTGGCAAGACACCTACCACGGAGCCATCGTTACCCTCCCCAGCGATCATCTCCACCGCTTGGAGGTCTCGATTACCCAAGCCATCCAGCAGTTTTTGGCCCTATCTGCCGAGTCCTGCACCCTGCCCGTGGCCCCTGAAGCCGCCGCCGAGACCGCCGCACCCGATTCCCCACCACAAGACCTGCTCAGTGCCCAGCAGGATCGCCTCACCGACAAGCTCAAAGCCCGCTTAGGCTATCTTGGCGTTTATTACAAACGCAATCCCGAATCTTTCCTACGCAATATGAGTCAGGTTGACCGTGACGCGCTTCTCAACCAGCTCAAAACCGACTACCGCAAAATTGTGCTGGGGTATTTTTCCAACGATGCTAAGCTCAACCAAAACATTGATGCCTTCGTAAACCAAGCTTTCATGGCCGACATTTCGGTGTCGCTCATCGTGGAAATGCATATGGAATTAATGGACGAGTTCTCCAAGCAGCTTAAGCTAGAGGGGCGCAGCGAGGAGATTTTGCTGGACTACCGCCTCACCCTGATCGATGTGATTGCCCACCTCTGTGAAATGTATCGCCGCTCCATCCCCAGGGAACCCTAGGCCACGATAGCGGAACATTAAGCTCGAAATAAGTTTTTGAAAAGGGCTCCAGTCGTCTCGATATAATCGGTTCCGCTTCTCATCCGAGATCCTAGGTTATTCCAAATCTATACCTTGCAGAGCATATGCCCATGAGTGCCGCCAAAAAAACCTACATTCTGAAGCTCTACGTGGCAGGAAACACGCCCAACTCCATCCGAGCGCTCAAAACCCTCAACAACATTCTAGAAGAGGAATTCCAGGGGGTCTATGCGCTGAAGGTGATCGACGTGCTCAAAAATCCCCAACTGGCCGAGGAAGACAAGATCCTGGCCACCCCTACCCTCTCCAAAATTCTGCCCCCCCCGGTGCGCAAAATCATCGGCGACCTGTCGGATCGGGAGCGGGTTTTAATTGGCCTCGATCTGCTCTATGACGAACTCCGGGAGGACGATATGTATAGCTAGTCAGATCACGGTATGCTAAATGCTCGGTAACCACATCTGTCCGTGTTCCTTTTGTTGCCCTATGTCCGCTGTGCGCCATTCCCATGACTGACACTGCCCAACCCGATTTGCCATCCTCCCCTCTGCCTTTGGGGGTGCGCAAAACCCGCACCATGATCGAAGGTTTTGACGACATCAGCCATGGCGGCATTCCCATGGGGCGTTCCACCTTGGTTAGCGGCACCTCTGGGACAGGCAAGACGCTCTTTGCGGTGCAGTTTATCTACAACGGCATCACCCACTTTGATGAGCCAGGGGTATTCGTCACCTTCGAGGAATCGCCGGAGGACATCATTCAAAATGCCTACAGCTTTGGTTGGGATCTGCAAAAGCTGGTGAACGAGGGCAAGCTGTTCATCCTGGATGCCTCCCCCGACCCGGAAGGCCAGGATGTGGTGGGCAATTTCGACCTGTCGGCCTTGATCGAGCGGATTCAGTACGCCATCCGCAAATACAAGGCCAAGCGGGTCTCCATCGACTCGGTGACGGCGGTATTTCAGCAGTACGATGCCGCCTCGGTGGTACGGCGGGAAATTTTTCGCCTAGTGGCCCGCCTGAAGCTGATGGGCGTCACCACCGTGATGACCACCGAGCGCCTGGATGAGTATGGCCCCGTGGCTCGCTTTGGGGTGGAAGAATTCGTGTCGGACAACGTGGTGATTGTGCGCAACGCCCTGGAAGGGGAACGCCGCCGCCGCACCATGGAAATCCTTAAGCTGCGCGGCACCACCCACATGAAGGGGGAATACCCCTTCACCATCACCAACGACGGCGTTAATATTTTCCCCTTGGGGGCCATGCGATTGACTCAGCGATCCTCCAATGCGCGGGTCTCCTCCGGCGTGCCCACCCTCGACGAAATGTGCGGCGGCGGCTTTTTCAAGGATTCCATCATCCTGGCCACCGGGGCCACGGGCACGGGCAAAACCCTCTTGGTCAGCAAGTTCCTGGTGGACGGCTGCAAGGCCGGAGAGCGGGCCATCCTGTTTGCCTACGAAGAATCCCGCGCCCAGCTTTCCCGAAACGCCTATTCCTGGGGCATTGATTTTGAAGCGATGGAACAGCAGGGCCTGCTGAAAATCATCTGCGCCTACCCCGAATCCGCTGGCCTAGAAGATCACCTGCAAATCATCAAAACCGAGATTTCCCAGTTCAAGCCCGCCCGCATGGCGATTGATTCCCTCTCGGCGCTGGATCGCGGCGTCAGCAACAACTCCTTCCGGCAGTTTGTGATTGGGGTGACGGGCTTTGCCAAGCAGGAAGAAATCACCGGATTCTTCACCAACACCACCGAGCAGTTCATGGGGCTGCACTCCATCACCGAGTCCCACATTTCCACCATCACCGACACCATTTTGATGCTGCAATACGTGGAGGTGCGCGGCGAAATGTCTCGCGCTATCAACGTCTTCAAGATGCGCGGTTCCTGGCACGACAAGGGCATTCGGGAATACACCATCAGCAGCCACGGCCCCGACATCAAAGACTCTTTCCGCAACCTGGAGCGGATTATCAGCGGTTCGCCCACCCGCATTGCCGTGGACGAAAAGAGCGAACTATCCCGCATCGTCCAAGCCGTCCAGGGCGACGGCGAGTAGGGGCGAGGTCTCCGCGCCCATCCCAACTGCCCCTACCCCATCACGGATCTATTCACCACGGCCTGGGAGATCCCCCTAAATCCCCCTTGGGAAGGGGGACTTTGACGCCGATTCCTTCCTTAACCGTGAGCGCTAGGCGGCAATGCGGCCCGTTTGAGTGCCGTGGGATTGATCGAGGGTGTCGCCTAGGGTCTCCCCTGTGTGGTAAGCAGCGAGCAGAACATCGCTGGTTTTGCCCCAGAGAATCTCGCCCTCCTGGGTGAGGCCGATGGCCCCAAAGTCGCGCTGGTTAGCGGTGGCTTCGGCAAAGGATTTGGCCAGGGCCGTTTCTGGGGCCATGCCATCGCTAATGCGGATGACCAGGCGGGCCGCAAAACACTCGTCGAGGATATCTTCGCCAATGCCCGTACAGCTTACGGCGGCTTGGGGGGTGGCGTAGGTACCAGCGGGGGTCGCAGCATCGCTGACCCGACCAATCCGCTCTAGCCCCTTGCCCCCGGTGGAGGTGCCCACGGCCAAACGACCGTTACTATCTCGCACCACCACGCCAATCGTGCCCCGCCGAGCCTGGGGATCAGGTTCCGCCACCACGCCAGCCATGGAACGCTGAAAGTGATTGGCCCGTTCCTGCATCCACTCCCGCAGGCGTAGGTCGGTGATCGGGTCAAACAGCGGAATAGCCAACTCCCGCGCCAGTTCCATCGACCCCACATCGGACAACACCCGATCATCCGCCCCCTGCAAATGGGCCGCAAGGTCAATGGGATGGGCCACCCGTGATACATTGATCACCCCGCTCAGCCGTTGGATTTGGCCATCCATCAGGGCCGCACTCATCCGCACTTGGCCATCGGATTGCAGCACCGACCCATAGCCCGCATTAAACCGAGGAGCATCCTCCAAAAGCTGACAGCCGTAAACCACGCAGTCCACCGCCCGATGCCCCTCCTTGGCCCGTTGGTAGATCTGATCCACGATGGCGCGCAAATCCTGCCGAACCGCTGCCATCCCCCCCCGATCATGCAGGGCACTCCCCGCACCACCGTGGATAATCACCTTTGGCCCCATGGCACCCACCCTAAGCATTTAGCACAGCCTTCCCATTGTAGGGCGGACAGGATACGTCATTGGGGCAGCATCCATAGCCGATTTTCTGATCGATGGAGTACCCCGGAATCCACCAGCAGTCGATGGATATGCCGAGAACCGCTATGAGGGGCTTAAAATTGGATTTGGCTGTAAGAGGATATGTGGATAGCGGCTTTTCCGGCAAAGCCTTCTTCAAGACCGTGATTGACGCCTTTGCGATTGTTCTTGAAGTGATGCTGCGCCCCAGAAAAGCTAAAGGCTTTGTCCTGCTCCCTCTCCGGTGGCTGGTGGAGCACACCTACGGCGGGCTCCATGGGGGTTGTCGGTTGAATGTGGACTATGAGCGTTTGCCCGAATTCTCGGAGGTGTTGATCCATATCGCCATGATTTGCGTCATCCCACGCAGACTCGCATGAGGCATTTCATGCCCCTTCTCCGTGTTTTCAGATATCCTCTAATCTCTCGCGATAATGCCCCATGCTGCTAAAAATTCTGCCGCTGTTGCTGGTCTGCGTTTTGAGCTTTGGGCTGCGGCAAGCGGGTCTGCTTGGCCCTAGAGATGCCCAAACTATCGGCACGCTCTTGACCTATTTGGCGCTGCCAGCGGTGATTTTACGCGCCCTAGCCACCGCCCCCCTTACGCCCGACCTCATCTACCTGCCCCTCTCAGCGCTGATTGTCGTCCTGGGTCTGACAATGATCGGGGCGTTGATTCTCAAACCGCTGGATTGGCCACGTCCCCAGGCCGGGGCTTGGATGATCACCTTTCTCACCTTTGAGGGTGGGGCCGTGGGCTATCCCACCATGCTGCTGGCCTTCGGAGAAGAGGGGTTGAGTCGGCTAGTTTTGTTTGACCTCGCCCAAGCCGTCTACCTGTTGACGGTAGTCTACAGCATCGCCACTTGGTATGGATCCGCTGAAATCACGATGGGACGGGTGGGCCTCAAGCTGGCTAAAACCCCCTTCTTTTGGGCGATTTGGATCGGCCTAGGGTTGAATCTGCTAGGCTGGCAACCGCCCCCGCTGATGGCGCTGCTGGATATTTTAGCCAACAGCTTTGTTTTTTTAGTACTGGTGCTGCTGGGGCTAGAATTTCACCTTCAGATGGCCGCTGTGGGGCGCTTTTTGGCCATGGCTCTGCTGAAGTTGGGCTGTGGGTTAGGGCTGGGCTGGGGCGTCGTAATCCTCTTTGGCCTGAGTGGGCTAGAGCGAGCAGCGGTGTTAGTGGGTGCCGCCCTGCCCCCCAGTATGCTAGCCCTCCTTTTTGCCCAGGAACACCAGCTCGATACCCGCTTTGTGATGAGTTTTATCTCCGTCGCCGTTCCCATCTATTGGCTGGTCATGGCGTTGATTCTCCCTGCCTTGGTGCCATGATCTTGCCCAGCACGTTAGACGGTTAACGGTTAGGAAAAACTCGAGGACTCGATGAAGGCTTAAAGCACTTGGACAGAAGCCGTTGGGGTAATAGACAACTCTTCCTAAGTATGCACCTGCTCCAAATATCCGATAAAAAAGGCCATCCGCAAACGGCCTACCCTGGTATACTAATTGACTGTGAGTTCCTATGCCGATGTGGCTCAGTGGTAGAGCACTCGATTCGTAATCGAGCGGTCGCGGGTTCAAATCCCGCCATCGGCTTTAGGGGAAAAACCCCTTGTAAAACAATGATTTCAAGAGCTTTAGACTGCTTGGACATGGTTTTCAACGTCTCATACCATAGTACAAACTTTCTGTAAATTGGTCATTTTGAGCTGGTTGCCTGACACATCTCCAAAGTAGGTTGGGTGCAGCGAAGCGGAACCCAACACTTACCGAGAATTTTGGGCTTGTTGGGTTCTGCTATCGCGCCACCCAACCTACGAGAAATCAAGGCTTTTCAGCGTTGTGTCAGTCAATCAGCATTTTGAGGCCATACAAGCCAGTTTTTTGGGGTGAATTTGGGGTAAAGAAATTCCTCTTACCCCAAAAAACGTTATGACCTCCTCCAACTCCTCACCCTCTGGGAAACAGCGACGGAGCAAAGGCACCGTTCAGATTAAGGTCCCCAATAGTCGCCTTCAGCTTGTCTTTAGCTGGCAAGGACAACGGTACTATAGTAGTCCTACATGATTTGTGAGCGATAGTGGGGACGTAACCTTTGATGGGGCTGATCTTTAATCTGCGGCCCTCCGGCGGCGGTGTCGTGCCGACCGCCGCCGCCAGAACCTTTATGCCAAGACGACCGAGGGCTTACAGCGAAGTTTGGAGGTTCAGCGGTTGATCCATGATTGGGTACGCCCCCATGGGGGGCTCAGGGGCAGGACCACCCCGGCCATGGCCATGGGATTCACAATCCGCCCGACCTCAATGGCCGAATTGTTCAATTCCACAGGCGAAGCCCAAACCGTTGCTCTAGATCATAGAGGGTCAATTGTTCAATCGCTAATGTCTGCACCATGGCAACACCTCCTACTGCCATGGTGTCACTTGGCAAATAGTTCGGGGATCCGTTGACATCGCGGCTCTCAAAGCCCAGGCTGTGAACAAGCCGCCCTTAAATCTTCAGCACTCCCTCTGGGTTGACGGTGAGGATGGGACGGCGTTTGGCCCCTTCCCGCTGGAGGATGGTGTTGGCGGCGAGGAGACCACTGCTGACGGCCCGCTCCATCAGGCCACAGGGGAAGGGCATCCGCACCCAGTCGCCCGCAAACAGGAGGTTGTCGACGGTGGTGGCGGTTTGGGGGCGGTTGGCGAAACTGCCGGGGGGGAATCCAGCGAAGTTCTTTTGGTTCACCAGTTGCCGATGGAGGATGGTGGCCCCCTTCAGTTCTGGCACGATCTCGTAGAGTTCGGCCTCGAAGGTGTCCAAAATGTCCGCCTGGGTGGGGAATTCCTTTTCCTTGTAGCAGTAGGCATGGAGTTCCACCACGCTGCCCCCGGTGCGTTCGGCCCAGTCGATGTAATCTTCCTGGATGCGGTGGTAGAGGGTGATGCTGTCGGTGAGGCGGTAGCCAGAGAGGGAGGTGAACCAGCTATGCTCCCAGGGGAAGTCGCGATCTAGCCAGAAGCGACCCACCGCAAAGGGATCGGCCACCTGGAGTTCGTCCACCTGCTGGACCAGGACGGGTTCCACGGTGCCCTCCGCCAGGGCAAAGAGGGACTTGATGCCGGGGATATCCGCCGCCATGATGTAGTAGTCGGCGGTGAGGTCGTGGCTGGGGTTGCCGCCGGATTCGACGTTGGCGGCGATCAACTGCACCCGATCTCCCTCCCGTTGCAGCACTTTAAATGCGGTCAAGTTGTCCTGGGCAGGGCCAGAAAGCACTTGGCCATCGCTGGCATAGGCGGCACCGTGGCAGGGGCAAAGGTAGCCGTCGGCGGTGGTACCCACCTGGCGCTGCACGCTACAGCCCTGGTGGGTGCAGGTGAGGGAGAGGGCAGTTTTGGCTCCGGGGGCGAGGGAATAGACCTGGTCGCCTGCGCCGAAGTATTCCAGAGTATCGTGGCTGAGGAGGGGGTTGCGCTCCACCCAGAAGGGCACGGGATTGGTGGCCACGCTGCCCTTTTGGTAGGAAATTCCGGTAATTTTGTCGTCTTCCCAGCGCACCTGGCTAACGGTGGTTCCGGTCAGCACGTCGCCTCCGTTGGCCTTAATCGCCTCCACCATTGGGTCAACCAGGGATCGGCCCATGTCTTGACAGGTGCCGTTAAAGGCCAGCCCTTCCGGGTTGCCAAAGAAGTAGAAGTGGAAGAACTGCATCAGTTCCCCGGCGCTGAGCACATCCGGCGCATTCAGGCTGGACTTGGCAAAGGGCAGGAAATAGAGGTCGTACAAGCCCTTCGGAAAGTCATCGGCCACCCATTCTGCCACGGAAAGATGGTCGAGGCGGTTGTAGCTCTGGGGGTTGCGGAAGCCCGTAATTTCACGAAACACCTCTAGGTGCTTCATGTGGGTGAGGTTAATCCCCCACTTCAGTCGATTGGAGGAAGAAATGGCCAAATCCACCACATTCCACGGAAACGCCGAGTTGCTAGGCCGAAACACCTCCGGCGCGTAGCCCTCTTTGTAGACCAGGGAATAGTAGTCTAGGGACTTGAAATTCTGGCGAATGTTGAGTTCATTCACCAGACTGAACAGGTTGTAATACTGCGGGAAAAAGCCGTGGAAGCCGTGTTCCATCATGAAGTGGTCGTCGCCCACCTGGATCGGCCAACTGGCGATTTTGCCGCCTAACTGGGGGGAGCGCTCAATCAACGTCACCGCTACGCCGCGCTGGCTGAGTTCGTAGGCTGCCGCCAATCCGGCCAAGCCACCACCAATGACCACCGCCTTGAGGTCGCGCCCCACCTGAAGCGGCAATTCCAGCCGATCCTGCTGGAACACGATGGGCTGAGGCTTGCTCAGGCGAGAATAGCTCAACAGCGCCGCAATGCCCCCCACTCCAAAGAGCTTGAGAACGTTACGGCGGGCGAGGGTTTGGGCAAACAGCCCCTCAAGGGATTCACTCATTAGACGTGTGCTTTGGCTTACATCAAACTTCGCCCCCAGGAGAGACCCCTGCGAGGTGTGTGGAGAGCGCGGTGCAGTTTTGGGCAGACGGTATCATAACTCTCCCGGCCAGAGGAGGGGGAGTGGACAGTTTCGGCAAAAATGGCCTTAGACTGAGCCGATTCGGACGATGCGGCCCTACCCCGATGAAACCTCTATAGACTGTAATATTAAGTTGCCTTTACAGTCTATAGAATCCATGAAATACCTGCGAGAAACCATAGCCATCGCCCAGCGGATTTTGGCGGAGCTGTGGTGCCGTAAGCGCAGCCTAATTTTTTGGGCGATTTTTCCGGTGCTGCTGCTGATCCTCAACAGCCTGATCCTGGAGGAACGGGTGCAAATTCCCCTGGAGGACGCCTATACCCTGGCGGCTCCCTCAACCTTGGTGGGGGCGGCGCTGTTTTTTAGCGGGTTGGGCGGCAGCTTGGCTACGGTGGTTTCCGAGCGGGAGCAACACACCCTGAAGCGGCTGTTTTTGTCGCCCCTCAGCGGCGTGTCCTATTTTTTGGGGATTTGCTTGGCCTACGTAGTGATTGGCCTGGGCCAGACGGTGCTGATGTATGGTATTGCCTTCTCCCAGGGGGCTACCTTTGAGGGTTCCATCGCCGCTGGGCTGCTGATTGTGCTGCTGAGCATGGCCGCCTACGTGGGGGTGGGCTTTGTGTTGGGTACCCAGTTGGCCCGCCGCACCGAGGATGTGAACTCCCTGGTGGCGGCTTTTGGCATTCCGCTGATGATTCTGGGCGGAGCCTTCATGCCCACAGACTTTTTCCCAGAATCCCTGATCAATCTCACCCGGTTTAACCCGATTTTTCACATGATTGAGGCCATGGTGGGTATTGCCGCCGAAGGGAACACCCTGGCCGAAGTGGGCGAACATGTCTGGTTTCTGGGGATTTTTGCCGTGGCCATGGTGGGCACAGGCTGGCTCTCTTACCAGCGCATGGTGCAGGTAGAGCGGCAGTTGTAGGAGAGACCGACCCAGGGGAAGGCCAAATCCGAGTTGGGATTCTCCGATTTCTAGCCCGCCAAACCGTAGGGGCGCGGCCTCCTCGCCCGCTGATACTGGGGGTAAACCAGACTAATTGAGTAGAATGCAGGGCTAACGCAGTCGCCCGGAGCGCCAAATGCTGTAGACCAGCCAGAGGCCCAGGAGGCTAGCGGCGATGAACAGGGCGATGGTGAGCAGTTGCACTTGGGAGGATTGGCGTCCGGTGGAGACAATGGCGGCTCCGATGATGAGGGCGGCGACCACGGTGCTGAAGGATCGGCGGTTGGCGGCGTCGTCGATGCTGCGGCGCAGGTCGTCGAGGCCTTGGATTTTGAGATTCCACTGAAGCTGTTCGGAACTGAGTCGATCTAGCAAAAAGCCGAACTGGCGGGGGGAACTGAGGGAGAGGTTGCGAAACTCCAGCCCGGTACGCAGTAGCGCTTGCAGGGGATCGTCGCCCACCAGTTGATGCCGAAACAAATCCACCATTAGGGGGCGCACTTCGTCGATCAGGTTTACCCCAGGGTTGAACTGGCGGGCCGCACCTTCTAGGTTGGCCAGGGATTTGGTAAACAGGCCCACATTGGCAGGCCAGCGCAGGTGGTTGCTGATTCCGGCCTCCAAAATTTCGCCAAACACTACGGCGGTACTGAATTGTTCCAAACTCAGGCCGTAGTAGCGCCCTAGCAGGCGGGTGTAGTCACTTTCTAGGCGGGCCAGGTTGACGGGTTGCAGGGGTTCCGCCAGTTGCAGGGTGAGCTGGGCGCAGCGCTGGGCATCGGAACTGGCAATGGCCAGCACCATCTCCGTTAGGGTAGATCGAGTGCGGGGATCGAGGTGGCCCATCATGCCGCAGTCTAGCAGGGCGACGCGGCCATCGGCGAGGTAGAACATGTTGCCGGGGTGAGGGTCGGCGTGGAAGAAGCCATCGACGAAATATTGCTTAAAAAAGGCGCGAAACAGCAGCGTAGTCACCTGACTTCGGCTGGGTAGGGGCAAGTCGGCCTTCAGCAGGGGTACCCCATCCAGCCATTGCATGGTCATCAGCCGTGCATTGGTGAGTTCCCAGACGATATCGGGCACCACCAGTTGCTGGGGGTCGTACCAGCCGCTTTTGGACAGGTTGCGGCGCAGTTGGTCGGTGTAGTGGGCCTCGGTGAGGAAATCTAGCTCGGCGTTGAGGGCGTCCGCGAACTCTTCGGCCAAGCCCACCACGTTGTAGCGTTGACCAAACTGGGTGGCCGACATCAGCCGCGCCACATCGCGAATCAGGGCCATGTCCTGCTCCACCTGGCGCTCAATGCCGGGACGCTGCACCTTCAGGGCAACGGTACGGCCATCCTTAAGCTGAGCCCGGTGGGTTTGGGCGATGGATCCGGCGGCGATGGCCCGGTAGTCGATTTCGGCAAAAATCTCCTCTGGCGGGCGGGGCAGGGCGGCGCGAATCTGGCGTTCGGCCTCCTCTTGGCTGACGGCGGGAACCGTACTTTGCAAGCTGCTCAGGGCTTCGATGTAGTGGGGAGGCAATAGGTCGGGGCGGGTGCTCAGCAATTGGCCCAGCTTCACATACACAGGCCCCAAGTTCGTCAGAATATTGACCAACACCTCCGGGGGTGGGATATCCGGTTCGTCGGTTTTGCCCCCCATCAACAGCCGTCGCATGTAGTCCCAGCCGTGGCTGAGCACAATTTCCACAATTTCTCGCTGTCGGGCCAACCGAGACGCAGACACCAGAGGGACTTGCATACCGTTTCCGTTACCAGTTTGGTTATCCACCACGCCCCTATCTTACGCGCTAGGGCCAAGGGCGGGAGCTAAGCCCCAGGACTCAGACCCCAGAGCGTGAGCCCTGGACCCAGGCTTCCAGGGTGGCGGCGGCGGTGGGCAGGGCAGCAGTTAAGACATCGCTCCCCGCCTCCGTGATCAGCACGTCGTCTTCAATGCGGATGCCGCGCACGCTGGCGAAGTCCTCCAGGCGCTCCCAATTCACGGCGTCATCGTACTGGCCGGACTGACGGGCGGGCTCTAGAATACCGGGCACTTGGTAAAACCCCGGTTCGATGGTAACCACCATGCGGGGGGCGAGGGGACGATCCAACCGGAGAAAGCCGAGTCCAAAGCGTTGGCTACGCTGACGACCCGGTGCATAGCCCGCCACATCGCCCAAGTCTTCCATATCATGCACATCCAGCCCCAGCAGGTGCCCCACCCCGTGGGGAAAAAATAGGGCATGGACATCTCGATTCACCAAATCATCGGGTTGGCCCCGCAGAAGGCCCAGATCGACCAGACCCTCTGCCAGAGTACGGCAGGCCAGCAGGTGCAGATCCCGGTATTCTACCCCTGGTTTCGCCGCTGCCATGCAGACATCATGAGCCGCCAGCACCACCTCATAGATATCTCGCTGGGGAGACAGAAATTGCCCCGACACTGGCCAAGTGCGGGTAATATCCGCCGCCCAGCCCTGGGGTGTTTCGGCCCCGGCATCCACCAGCAGCAGGTCGCCCGGTTGCAGGGGGTGGTGGTAATGCTCGTTGTGTAGCACCTCGCCGTGGGTGGTAACGATGCTGTTGTAGGCACAGGGGCACTGGTGAGCCATCATCACCTGTTCGATGGCGGCGCGAACCTCGGCCTCGGTGGTGGCTGGGCGGGTAGCGGCCAGCCCGGCACGATGGGCCTGCACCGAGACCTGGGCGGCACAGCGCATTTCCACCAAGGCCCAGTCGTCATGGCCCAGGCGCAGATCTACGACGGCTTGCACCAAGGCTATTTCCCGGTCAGAGGCTTGGGTGAGATTTGTCGGTAACGCCACCACATCCGCCGCCCGCTGGGGCAGTTCCGCCAAAGGATACACCGCCTGGGCACCGATGGCTTCGGCCTGGGTCTCTGGGCTAGGGGTGGGGCCGTGCCAGAGGGCCCCACCGGGGCTGGGGGCATCCATAAACAAGGTGGCTTTGCCCGACTCCAGCACTAGGGCCGCACCGGGCAGGGGCCGTCCGGCAAAGTAGAGAAAATGGCTGCTGGCCCGAAAGGGATAGGTATTGGCCGGGAAGTTTCGCGACAGAGGCGTTCCGGCCCACAGCACCACGGGATGGGGGAACCGCTGGGCCAACCCCGCCCGCCGCTGGGCCAAACAGGCGAGGGCCAAGGTTTTCCGTGCATCGTCGGGGGAAGGCCCACTCGAAGGCCAGTCTTGAGAGAAGTCTATTGGGCTGACTGTGGCCATAGGTATCCCGGAGGTAAGACTATGTTTTTTTACTAAAACCTTAAAGCAAGGTGTAGTGTTGCCCCAAGCCTAGGACAAATAGCGTAGGATAAAACCTACACTTACCAAACCCCTTTACTAAATTCAGTTCATATATACTATTCTGAGTAGGATGATGACTAGCCTAACTTAGGTTTAGCGTGATGGCTTCCTTAACTCTTCGCCCAGGGGCACGGGTTCGTCTGAAAGGCCAAGCTGCCCACGTTCCAGATTTTTACGTTGTCTGTTGCGAGTACGACCAATGCTGGGTTCGACAGCACAACTGGAGCCCAGACGCCGCAATCAACGTTCGCTTTTCCCAGTTGTTCATCCCTGACCTCTCCTCGGTGGCCCCCGCCGCTGTTGTGGGTGGATCGGCCCTCGCCCTGCCGCCCCTAGTTCCTGTTGCGCCCGCCATGGCCTCGGCGGAGGTGCAGGCATTCCTGCAGCGCCTCCCAGACAATGTGATTGATATGGCTGCCTACCGCCGCCGCAAAGCCCGGTAGGGTTGGCCCAAGGACGTTGGCCCAGGCAGGTGTCGCCGCAGGACTCCCGTTAAGGAGTCCTGAACAGGGTTTATTCAGGTGTAGCCGAGGGCACAGAGACCCATCCTGGCCTAGGAGTAAGTTAAACTACTCATCACCCCGACCGGGGCTAGGTTGTGATTCCGTCGATTGTGATTCAGACAACCCAGGGCAAGGGATGGGGGAGTGCTGTTTTATCTCGCTGGCTAACGACTATGGCGCTTTTAGCCCGATTTCTTCAGCTTTTGCGCTTCCTAGAGGAATCGCTAACGTGTTTGGATCTGTTGACTACGCCCCCAGGACAGATTGCCAGCCTCGGTGTTCTGCTCTACGGAACCCTCGTCATGGTGGGCAGCGATGCCTCCACAGCGGCAACCCTGGCCGGATCCGTGGCCCTAGGGCTAAGCTGCGTTCTCACCCGTCCTCGGTTCTAGCGTAACGGTCGTTAGAATATCAGTTGGGTGGTGCAGTTAGCCTTTTCCCTGTTGATTTCAGCGACAGTGGCCTTGGTCGTGAATGCCACGGCGTTTTTGGTCAGGCTTTGGCTGTCTGCCTAGCCCTGCCGCGACGATAGAATCAGCAATCCTAGGATAGAAATCACGAAATCACAGAATAGGTCTGTGCCCCGGCGTCTCTGGCTCTGGCTTGCTGTGGTTAGCCTGGAGGGGTAGGCTCAAAACGTAGCGTTAACCCAGGACAGGCCCATGGTGCCAGCGGCGGCGGCGGAGGCTCTAATCTTATCTTTGATCAACCCCCTTGATGGGCCGGATGCCGTGGAAATGGTGGCCTTAGGGACGGCGGCGGAGCGAATTTTGGCCCAGCCTATCACCGGAGGGCTAGATATGCCCCACTGGGACAACTCAGCCATGGATGGCTATGCGGTGCGGTACGCGGATGTCGCTCAGGCCAGCGCCGATCAGCCCATTGCCCTCGCCATTACCGAAACCATCCCCGCTGGAAAGCCACCCACCCAGCCCGTGGCACCGGGGCAAGCGGCCCGCATCCTCACAGGGTCGATGATGCCCACTGGGGCGGATACGGTAGTGATGCAGGAAGATACCCAGCTTCAGGACGACCGGGTGCTGATTTTAGACGCGCCCCAGCCCCGTCAGTTTGTGCGCCATCGCGGCAGTTTTTACCAGGCAGGGCAGCCCCTGATGGCGGCGGGAACTCGGTTGGGCGGGCCAGAATTGGCGGTGTTGGCGGCGGCGCAATGCGTGCAGGTGCCTGTGTTTCGGCGGCTACGGGTGGCGATTCTCTCCACGGGGGATGAGCTGGTGACCCCAGAAACGCCCCTGGAACCGGGACAAATCGTCGATTCTAATCAGTACGCCCTAGCAGCTTTGGTGCAGGCGGCGGGGACGGAACCCATTTCCCTGGGGATTGTGCCCGATCAACCGGAAGCCCTGGCGGCAGCGATTCGGACGGCCCTAACCCAAGCGGATGTGATTCTGTCCTCCGGCGGCGTTTCCGTAGGGGATTTTGACTATGTGGATCGTATCCTGGGCGACCTGGGAGCTACGCTCCATATCCGCTCCGTGGCTGTTCGACCGGGCAAACCCTTGACCGTGGCCACGTTTCCCTCGGTGGATGCCCAGCACTCCCCTATCCTGTACTTCGGTCTGCCGGGGAATCCCGCGTCGGCCCTGGTCAGCTTTTGGCGTTTTGTGGAACCTGCCCTACGGAAATTGTCAGGGCTAAGGGAGGGCTGGTCTCCCCAGTTTGTCGAAGCCGTGACCCAGCACCCCCTCAAGGGCGGTAGCCCCAGGGAAATCTACCTCTGGGGTCGTCTTTCCCCGAATCCCCAAAACCCTAGTCGCTACGACTTCGCCCTGGCTGGAGGGAGCCATAGTTCTGGAAATTTGGTTAACCTAGCGGGGGCCAATGCCCTGGCGGTGGTACCCGTGGGGACAGAAATCCTACCCAAGGGAGAGATCGTTCGGGTGATGGTGGTGCGGTAATGGGGGTTGGTTACGGGTTACGGGTTACTGGTTACTGGTTAGTTGGTTACTGGTTACTGGTTACTGGTTAGTTGGTTACGGGTTAGTTGGTTACTGGTTAGTTGTGACTAAGGATGAGGGATTGGGGTAGGTGTATGGTGGGTCAGTGGTGGGCAGTGAATTCTCTGGCAGTGGCGCTGGTGCTGATGGGGTGTGCTTCACCGATGCCAAACGGTGGGGAGGCCGTTATGGATCCGACCGACACAGATTCAGCGACCACAGATTCGACGAACACGGACAATGCCTCGGTGGGGGCGAATGGTGGGGCAGAGAATACGGGAAGGGAAGCCGTTACACCGATGACCGTGGCGGCAAATCCCGATGCTCCGGTCGATTCATCGGTTCAGCCTGTGACGGTGCTGGAGCGATTGGAGCATCCCTGGGGGATGGTCTGGCTAC
This sequence comes from Nodosilinea sp., assembly GCA_040396995.1. GTDB lineage: Bacteria > Cyanobacteriota > Cyanobacteriia > Phormidesmidales > Phormidesmidaceae > Nodosilinea. The sequence continues at coordinate 30,042 of JBBAWV010000020.1, forward strand.
CCGATGGCACGCTGTTGATTACCGAGCGCCCCGGACGGGTGCGGCGGGTGCGGGATGGAGTGCTGGATCCAGCGCCGTTGGCGGGGGTGGCTCCGGTGTTGGCCGAGCGCCAGGGCGGGCTGTTGGATATTGCTCTGCATCCCCAATTTGAGGACAATCGCTGGGTTTATTTAGCCTATGCCCACGGCACCGCTGAGGCGAATCGGCTACGGGTGGCGCGGGCCAGACTGGAGGATCAGGGGTTCGTGGACTGGACGGTAATCTTTGAAACCAACCGCGACAAACCCCAGGGGCAACACTTTGGCTCACGGCTGCTGTGGTTGCCCGATGGCACCCTGCTGGTGGCAGTGGGGGATGGCGGCAATCCGCCCCTGCGGCTGGATGGGGAGTTAATTCGTCACCAGGCCCAAAATCGCCAGAGCCACCTAGGTGCCATCGTGCGGCTGAATGACGATGGCACCATCCCCGCCGATAACCCCTTCATCAACGAGGCCGATGCCGACCCAGCGCTCTGGAGCTACGGCCACCGCAATATCCAAGCCTTGGCCCTGGATGCCGCAACGGGGCAGGTCTGGTCTACGGAACATGGCTCACGGGGGGGCGACGAACTGAATCGGCTCAAAGCGGGGGAAAACTACGGCTGGCCCCTGGTTACCTACAGCGAGGAATATTCCGGTGGCCCCATCTCCGATGCGGTGTCTCGCCCTGGCTTGGTAGACCCGATTCTGTACTGGACGCCCGCCATTGCGCCATCGGGGTTGGCCATCTATCGTGGCGACCGCTATCCCCAGTGGCAGGGGCAGTTGTTTGCGGGGGGATTGGTGGCCCAAGCGGTACTGCGTCTGGAATTGGACGATCAGGGGGAATTGGTCAACGAAGCTCGCATCCCCATCGGCCAGCGGGTACGGGACGTGCGCCAAGGGCCGGATGGCCTCCTCTACGTCCTCACCGATGCCCCCAACGGTCGCCTCATTCGCCTCGACCCCAACCCCTAGCCCAAGTCCCGCCCGCCATCCTGGACAACGTTGCCAACCCTAGGGAACGCCCTAGGCCCCCCAATCCGGCCTGGAAAACCTCGCTTCTCAGCCCAATAAGCCGCAGGGGCAAGATCTCCTCGCCCGCTGACACCGAGAGCCCACCAGACTTAGGGTACCTCCTCACTGTTGCCGTTGGTTAAGGTCGCTATAACCACCACGGCCATTGGGTAAGGTAGTCATAATCGCCCAGAAGTCCATCGAAGCCCATCTCAATCTATCTATTTTCGTGGCCCACCCTATGAACCACAACTGGTTAGTCACCGATGACGGCCAATACCATTCCTTTGGCCATCCCCATGGCTCAGAACCGGGGCAATACTACCGCCTCTACCGCTTTTTAACGGACCTAGAAGACATCCTGGCCACCTTCCACGACGACATCAGCCGATTGGAGGCGATTACGCCGTTGGTGCGCAAGTTGTTGACCAGTTCCTATTGGCTGCGAACCACCTACCAACTGCCCCGCCCCGACCAGGGCTGGGCTACCCATAGCCTCTACCAAGAACAGGATTTTCCCCTCACCCTGCATATGGTGTGTTGGCTACCGGGCTATCAAGCCAAGCTGCAAACCTACGATACCTGGGGCATTCTGGCCCTAGTCAGCGGCAAAGACTGCCATGAACTTTGGCACCACAGCCCCAATGCCCAGTCAGCCAATACCCTCGAACCCCAGCAAGACCTTCTACTTAACCCCGGTGATGTGCTGGCCTTTACCCGCCACAGCAGCCACCGGGTTGGCCCCCAGGGGGATATGCCCACCGTGGCCCTGGGCCTCTACGGTGCGCCGATGATCACTGTGGGGTAGAGGTCTGGGAAACGCCTGCGCGATGATGGGCGGAATCGTTGGGTTGCCTGGGCTTAGAGGATCTTGTCCATGCCGTAGATCAGGGATTTGAGGGCCATTACCCGACGCACACAGAGCAGCACCCCCGGCATAAAGCTGGCTCGGTCGCTGGTATCGTGGCGGAGGGTGTAGAGTTGGCCCGATGCCCCAAACAGGATTTCCTGGTGGGCAATCAGTCCCGGTAGGCGCACACTGTGGATGTGGATACCCTCTGGGGTCGATCCGCCTCTGGATCCGGGTAGGGTTTCGGTTTCCTTCACCAGGGGCGCGTTGAAGGACTTTTGGGCCTCGGCGAGCATTTGGGCGGTTTGCACAGCGGTGCCGCTGGGGGCGTCAGCCTTTTGGTTGTGGTGCAATTCGATGATTTCCACATGGTCGAAATACTGCGCCGCCTGCTGGGCCGCCTGCTGCATCAGCACCACACCAATGGAGAAGTTGGGGATAATCAAACATCCGGTGCTGGCCTTGTCGGCAAATTCCGCCAGGTCAAGAATTTGCTCCGGACTCAGCCCCGTTGTGCCCACCACGGGCCGCACCCCGTAGGCAATCGCCGCCCGCACCGACTCATACACAGTATCGGGGTGGGTGAAATCCACCATCACCGCCTGCCCTTCGCTTTGGGCGGCAACCAGGGTGGCCTCCAGGTCGTTCATAATGGGCACTTCTAGGGGCCGAAAGCCGATCACCTCGCCAATGTCTTGGCCCAGCAGGTCGGGCTTTTTGTCGATGGCCCCCACCAGGGTCATGTCTTCGGCCTGGGCGACAGCTTTGATTACCTCACGGCCCATTTTGCCGCAGGCCCCGTTGACAACGACGGGAATGGTGGTTTGGGTAGTCATGGATCTAGATTCTCTCGGCCAGGGATTTCAGGTATTCGGTATTCACACCGGACTCGCGGGGGAGGGCAATTTTTCCGGTGCGGGCCACTTCGCGCAGGCCAAAGCGGTTGAGCACCTGCACAATGGCCACCATTTTGCCCGGATCGCCCACCACCTCTAGGGTGAGGGAATCTTCCGACACATCTACCACCCTAGCCCGGAAGATTTGGGCCAGTTCGATCACCTCGGAACGGTTGGCGCTGGTGGCGTTCACCTTCAGCAGCATCAGTTCCCGCTCCACGCAGGGGGTATAGGTGACATCGTTGACCTTGATCACATTGACCAGCTTATAGAGTTGCTTAGTCAACTGCTCAATTACCTGCTCGTCGCCCGGAACCACCATCGTAATGCGAGACACACCGGACTTCTCGGCAGGGCCAACCGCCAGACTTTCAATGTTGAACCCCCGACGGGCAAACAGCCCCGCAATGCGGGTGAGGACTCCGGCCTCGTCTTCCACCAGCACGGAAATGGTGTGCTTGATGGCCTGGGGGGCAGCGGTGGCGGCAGCGGTGGGCAGGGTGGCAGTGTTCACCATAGGACAGGGAAGGGAATTCGCTAGGGTTGGGAACGGGAGTGTTGTGGTTCGATGGCGGCTTGAGGGGGCGTTAACATCTCCTCAAGGGCCACCACAAGGACGACGACAGGCATCATCCACAAACCATCATCATACTCCTAAAACCTAACCCCATCGGCAACCGCAACAATGGCTTAAATAAGGGGATAGCAGGCGGCAAACCCTACAACGGCGTGGCGGAACGGGCGCAGGTGCCGCGTCCCCACTGCATGTCGTAGCCGACGGAAACTTGGTCGCCCACCTGGGGGGCACGGGTCGAGAGGTGAACGAGGGTGACATCTGCCGCCCCGTTCACCGCACCGCGCCAGATGGCTTGGCCCTGGGCATTCTTGCGGTCGTAGCTGAGGTTGGTTTCGGCGATGGTCTGTCCGGTGCTGCGGCGGGTGAGGATGATGCGGGAAAATCCGGCCTCGCGGGTATACAGCACCCGGAAGTTAACGTCGTTGACCCCAATGGAGCCGGGGCACTGCATTTGCAGGTTGTCTTGGTTGGGTTCTGCCTGGGCGATCACCGTAGATTCGGTATTAACGGCGCGGGAGGGTAGCGCCACCGCGAGGGACGCCACGCTGAGCAGGCCAGTACCGAGGGCGAGGGCGGTTTTGAGGGCGGTTTTGGAGATGGGGGCCGTCATGGTTTGTTCGTTGTTGGTTATTGGTTGTTGGTTATTTGGAAGAAAGGTGTGTGAGGAGGAACGGCGTGGGTGTGAGGGACGGGTGCCAGGGAGATGTGGGGGTGTGAGAGTTCTAGTTTCCAGATCCCAGGGTTCTTCAAGAACCCTGGGATCTAGGGGTTCTAGCTCTAAACCTTGGTGCCGAGGCGCTGGGTAATTTCCCCTGCGTATTGCTCGGCGTTGAGGCCCACCACCAGGTGCAGCACGTTGTCCTGCCCTCTCATCATCCCCTGCACCCCAGCAGATTGCAGCGCAGTTTCATTTACCGTAACCGAGTCGGTGACGTGGATACCCAGGCAGGCGAGGGCCACGGGGGCTAGGGGCATAGGCCAATCTGAGATAGGGTTGGCTGGATACGGGCCACCTGCTGAGGAGCCGGGATGGCCGCAAACAGGGTTTCTGCCATCTGTTGATGGTGTCTTACGTGATCCATGGCCAGCCCCGTTTGGCGAGATGCTTGGGTTAAGGTCAGGGCCAGGTGGATGTGGGCTGTGGCCAGATCGCATTTGGCCCCTACCTCTTCTAGCAGGGCAATCGCTGTTTGGTGGCGGGTGACGGCGGCAGCGAAGTTACCCAACCGAGTTTGGAGCCGTCCCAACCCAGATAGGGCATTGGCCTGAATTTGTAGGTAGTGCCCCGCCTCTGCCGCTGCAATCGCCGTTTGAAACAGCGTTTCGGCCATGGCCAGGTCATCCAAATTCAGATAGGTGTGGCCCAGTAATTGCACAAAAAAGGCATAGCGCCCACTGCCGCCCTGCCCCATCACCGTGGGGGTGACGGCGGTGGCCAGGAATTTAGCTTCATCCCGTTGGCCCTGGTAAGACAGCACCAGGGCCAGACAGGTGGTGGCTTTGTCGGCCCAGGGTTGGTGGCGGGTGCCCGTGGCCCGCTGGATCACCTGGGTAAACCAGCCAGCGGCGGTGTCTAGCTCCCACAAATCCAGATGGTAGAGGCCCAGGCTAAGCTGCGAATCGACCAGCAGCATGGTGAGGTAGTACCAGCGATGGGAGTCGGGGGCTGGGTTGTCTTGGTTGAGGCTGGCTTGGGCCAGGGTGATGGCACTTTGCTGACAGGCAATCGCATCGGGTAGCCGCCCCTGAATCCAGCGGAGGTCGCCGAGGATGTTGTACAACTCGCTGGCATCGGCATTGTCGGGGGGCAGATGATCGAGCACCGTGGTAATCGCCTCGGCAATGGGCTGAATTAAACCCAGGCGGTAGAGGGTGCTACCCAGGGGCAAAAACTGTTGCCATTGGTTATCGCGGCTGTGCAGAATTACCCTGGCCGCCGCCGCAAAATCCTGGATGGCGATGTAATGGTAGTAGGCTTCGAGGGCTTTCAGGGCATCGCTGAGGTTGCCAATGCGGGCCACACTCTCCGTCCAGTATTGGGCCGCTTGGCGGTGGGCCATTTGCCAGTCCTGCTGGTGGGCCGGATCCTGATGGCGTTGGGCCAAAGCCCCCTCCCGCACCACGGGATGCAGCCAGTAGCGCCCCTGGTGATGCTCTAGTAAGGATCGATTTCGCAGCGAGGCAATCACTCCGGGCTGGCAATCGGGCGGTAGATCGGCCAGGAGCGCTTGCACCCCGGCTAAGGGCACCGTTGGCACATCCTGGTAACGGTACACCCCCAGCCGACAAAACAGCCGATAGGCCGCTGGATCAAGCTGGCGCAGACGATGGATCTGGCTTTCGACCAAGTTTTTTAGGGCTACGGGGGCCAGTAACGCCTCCCGGTGCAGGGGCCAGTAGGTGGCGACATCGCCGCCATAGTCGGCCTGGATGGTGCCGCAGAGCAGTTCCATCGCCTTGGCATTGCCGCCGTAGGCACTGTGCATGGCTGCCACCAGGGTCGTGGTTCCCTGTACCCCTCGCTGGCCAAAGTAGATTTCCCAGGCGCTGAGGTCTAGCCCTGGCAGCCGATAGTGGGTGAGGGGCAGGCCCGGTTCACAGAGGCGATCGCGGCTGGTGATCACCGTCACCGTCTGACTGCGGGGATCGGTCAAAATCCGCAATAGCTCCCCGTAGCGACGATGGGCGGCCACAAAGCAGCCCTGGGCATCCAGGCAAGGCTCTAGGTTGTCGATCAGCACCATCACCCGCCGCTGGCGCAGGTGGCGTTTAAGCCGATCAAGGGTAACGCCAAATTCATGCCCCGGCTCTACGCCAAAGTCTTGGCGCAGCCATTCCTCCACCACCCACTCCGCTGGGGTGAGGTCAGCGATATCCTTGGCCATCAGCAGTTCGAGGGTGAGATCTGCCGCCTGCTGAGCCACAAAATGCTGGGCCAACGTGGTTTTGCCCAAGCCGCCCTCGCCTTGGATGACCATGGCGCGATCCCCCGCCTGGAGGAGGGCTTGCAGGTGGTTCAGGGCAGCCTGTCGTCCCACAAAATGGGGATCGTGGCGGCCTGGGTGGCCCGCCTGGTTGGGGCTAGATTGTCTGATGTTGGAGGACGGTGGAGATGGAGATTCTGTTTGGGGGGGCGGTACTAAGCCCACGGCGTCTGCCAGGGTTGTCTGCGGGGGGGGATGACCGGGATGAAACGTTTCTGGAGGACTGAGATCCTCCAAAACCTTGTTTTCTGGAAAGCGGGATTTTGAGTGAGGGGCTTGAAGCTTATGCCAGTACCGTTGCAGGGCCGACTTCACCGTGGCCTTGGTCACCTTTTCCCCCGTCACCCGCGAGAGCAAGCGCCAGAGTTGGTAGGCCACATCCTTAATATGGCCTTCGGTATAGCCAGACCTGTGGGCAATATCGAGGTATTTCTGCCCCTGCCAAACCTGGTGCAAAATCGTGCGTTGCAAATCGTTTAGGTGCCGCCCAGTGACGGCGAAAACTAAGTCATCCGCCAGTTCTACCGCCTTAGGAGCCATGGGTTGCATGGTTGACCGACTGCCTCAACTTTAGCCGAGATACCCAATTTTTCATCCGTACTGAGAGCCATCCGTCTTTTTCCGACCTGCGGCCTGGGACCCAGGTGAGCAGGAGCCGACCTTTGCCGCCTGACAGGCCACCGCCCAGCGCCCTATGGTGGACTGGCCCTCACCGCTGGTAGCGATTATGACTACTTTACTCCTCTCACCTACGGCTTCTACGGATTATCCCTCCGATCTGGCGGGAGCTTGGCCCTCAAATCCCACTCTGCCCCACCTCTGGCACCGCATTGCCACCCTCACCCGCCGCTACGTCACCCCAGCGCACCTGCAAGACCGCTTAGAAGAACTTCCCCACCAATTTCAGTCTCCTCACCCTCGTCCCTGGGCAAAAATGGACTGGGCCGCCATCCATGCGGATCAACTCAGGGGCCTCTCCGTAGCCACCTTCTGCCGCATTTTAGCCGGGGCCATCAATACCGAAGCCCCCATCCACGGCTATACCCAAGCCAGCCGCCAGTACCTAGAACAGTTTTATCCGGCGATGGCCCATTTTGTCGGGGGGCAGGTGGATGATGCGGGCCGATCCCTTGGCCTGTGGGAAATTGAAGAAAAGCGCCACACCCCCGCCCTAGTCTCCCTCTACACCCGGATCTCTGGCCAAAAGCCTGAGATCATCCCCCACGCCGCCCGCCCCTACACCCCCTCCGGTGATCCGTGCCACGATCTCTACCGCCACGGCCTGCACCGCATCGCCACCGAATACGGGGCCACCTGTCTCTATCTCTGGATGATGGCCTACACCACTGGCCCCCTCCAGGCGGTTCTGGGGGAACTGCTGATCGACGAAATTAACCACATGACCAAGTTCTGGGGCTTTGGTCGCTGGGCCTATCCCAACACCGGGCTACATACCATTGCCCTCACCTTTACCCAGGCGCTGGCCCAAAAACTCCGCAATCCCCAACTCCAGGGCAGCCTTTTGCACACCCTGCGCCGCATGATGGCCGAACTGGGTTGGGCCGACTGGTCGCCCACCCATCGGTTGACCCTGCTCTACAGCTTTGACCAGGTGATGCGGGTGCTGTGGCAGTGGGATCGCACCCTCAGCCGAGATTACCTCGATAGCGTGCTGGGGACGCGGACAGCGGCGAACCAGGGGGATCCCTCGCTGGGGAAACCCTCTTTAGTGCAAGGGGCTTAACCGCCTTGTCTAGACGGCACTGAAGTGAGCACTACTGAGTTCTATAGACCTAAACCCATGACCACCCTACTTCCCCCCAATCTGCACCCTGAGGCCTTGCCCCACCACGTTGCGGTGATTATGGATGGCAATGGCCGTTGGGCAACCCACCAAGGGCTACCCCGCATTGCCGGACACCGCCAGGGAGCCAAGACCCTCAAAACCCTGCTCCATTGCTGCAAAGACTGGGGCATTCCGGTGTTGACGGTGTATGCCTTTTCCACCGAAAACTGGCGGCGACCCCAAACCGAAGTGGAGTTTCTGCTGCGGTTGTTTGATCGTTTGCTGCGCCGAGAGCTGGAGGAAATGCAGCGCCAGGGCGTTCAGATTCGCTTTGTGGGGGATCTTTCAACGCTACCTGATCGCCTACGGCAGTTGATGGAGTACGCCATGGCCGCCACCCAGGCGAATCAAACGGTGCAATTCAATGTGGCAGTCAACTACGGTGGCCAGCAAGAGTTAGTCGCCGCCACCCGTCACATTGCCCAGCAGGTGGCCGATGGAACATTACAGCCTGAACAGGTGGATGCTGCCCTGATCACGGCATCCCTCTACACCCATCCGACCCCGCCCCCGGATTTGATGATTCGCACCAGCGGCGAGCAGCGTTTGAGTAACTTTCTGCTGTGGCAGTTGGCCTACACCGAACTCTACTTTACCGAGGTGCTGTGGCCCGATTTTGACCCTAGCGCCTTTGCCCAAGCCCTGACCTGGTATCAAGCCAGACAACGCCGCTTTGGGGGGCTACCGTTATCTCCTGGGCAGTTGGCTTAGCCCCCCGCTCAATGGGATGCCGCTGAAGTGGCCCTACACTTTGGTGGCCAGTCGTTTGGTGATTTCCTCTGCGTACTGGGCGGCATTGAGGCCCACCACCAGGTGCAGCACGTTTTCCTGCACTCTCATCATCCCCTGCACCCCGGCAGATTGCAGCGCGGTTTCATTAACTGTTGCAGGATCAGTCACTTCCACCCGCAAACGAGTCAGCGCCACAGCATCGACGGTACGGATATTGTCCGAACCACCCAGGGCGGCAATCATGGCCTCGGCCTTCTCGCCCGCGTGGGGATCGGGGGGAATCTTGGCCAGATCGGGGGCGGTTTCATCCACAAAGCCCTCGGCAGGAACTTCGACCATGTCGGCTTCAGAGCCAGCGGTTTTGAGGTAGTCGCCCATGTCGGTTTTCAGGTTGTCGGATCGGGGGCCGAAGATGGCTTGAGCGTTGTTGCCGACTTGCACCACACCAGAGGCTCCCAATGCCTTCAATCGAGGTACGTTGACCTTGGCCATGTCTTCGACTTCAATCCGCAGGCGGGTGATGCAGGCATCCAGGTTCTTGATGTTGCTGCGTCCGCCAAAGGCCAGTACCAGGGCCTTGGCCATCTCGGCTTTGTCTCCGGTGATCGCGGCACTCACGTCATCGGTACCTGTGTCGTCTTCTCGACCGGGGGTTTTGAGGTCAAAGTGGTGAATCAAAAACCGGAAGGAGAAATAGTAGAGGGCGATGAAGAAGGGGGCCAGGGCGGGAATCAGCCAGGTTTTGGTACCCAGGCTGCTGAACAGCACAAAGTCGATTAGCCCTTGGGAGAAGGTGAAGCCCATGCGTCCGCCCAGGGTGCTAAACAGCCATTGGCAGAAGCCCGCAATCACCGCATGGACGGCGTAGAGCATGGGGGCGACGAACAGGAAGGAGAATTCGATGGGTTCAGTGATGCCCGTCAAAAACGAGGTCAGCGCACCGGAGATCATCAGACCACCAATTTGCTTGCGGTTTTTGGGTTTGGCGCTGTGCCAGATGGCAATCGCCGCTGCGGGTAGGCCGAACATCTTGAACCAGTAGGCTCCACCCAAAATTCCGGCAGTTTTGTCCCCGGCAAAGAAGCGGGCGATGTCCCCCGTCACCTGCTGCCCGGTGATGGGGTCGGTGAAGGAACCAATTTCAAAGAAGAAGGGTACGTTCCAAACGTGGTGCAGGCCGAAGGGCAGCAGCAGCCGCTCCACCACGCCGTAGACCGCCACGGTGATGGGGACGTTGGCTCCGGTGGCGGCGCTTTGGGCAAAGCTGTCGATCACCGCGCCGACAGGGGGCCAGATCACGCTCATCACAAACCCGGTGAGGATAGCGGCAAAGGCGGTGATGATGGGCACAAACCGCTTGCCCGCAAAGAATCCCAGGTAGGGCGGCAGGGTAATCCTAAAAAATTTGTTGAACATATAGGCGGCGATGCAGCCCATAATCAAGCCGCCAAACACCCCCGTATCCAGGGTAGAAATGCCCAGCACAGACTTGGTTTCTAACCCCATGCCAACGGCCACAGTGCCCAGGGTGGCCATAAACACCATCAACCCTACCGTCGCGGCCAGGGCCGAAACGCCGTCGTTGCCCGTGTAGCCGATGGCCACCGCAATGGCAAAAATCAACGGCATACTGGCAAAAATCGCGTCCCCAGAGTTCCGCATAATCGCCGCCAGCCACTCCGGCAACCACCAGAATTTGGAGTCGGTCAGTAGCCCTTGTTCAATTTGCTGAAGCTCAATTAGACGAGCGCTGCCGAGGCCCAGCAGCAACCCCGCCACGGGCAACACCGACACGGGCAGCATTAGCGACTTGCCCATCTTTTGCAGCAGCCCGAAGGCTTTGTTCCAGGTTTGTTTGATGTCCATGGGTTTTGTGGGTGGATAGGTGGGTGGCCCTCACCCCCAACCCCTCTCCCCAAGGGCGAGGGGGGCCGGAAGGTGGCTTGGCTTTCCTGGGATTCTTTAGGAACTTAATTAAGCAAAAAGGTTAGGGGGATTGGGTGGACGATACCAGCGGTCTTTGCTGTAGGCTGACTTGAATGTTTTTAGCGTCTGCTGGTACCGCTGATAATCGTTGCGACCTGAACAGACACTGTAGAAGTGATCACGGTCATCGAATAAGTCACAGAACTTGCAGTAGTAACGGTCGGGTTGGCCCTCAACCTGGTCGCCATGGGCGTAGTACCGCTGCTTCATGCTTCTACCTCCAAACGTTCTTCTATGAACTCTTTAACAGGGACATTGTGGACACGGGTTTTACCAGCAAACGTAGATACCTTGTTGTCCAACTCCCCTCTCCTCCCTGGGAGAGGGGCTGGGGGTGAGGGCTCCGGGGATTCGGGTGGTTACACATCATCCAAGGGCACCAAATCGCGGACTTGGGAAGCGGAATCGAGGTTGAGGGCTTGTTGGGCGAGTTCCTGACAGTGGGCAAAGCTGAGGGTGCGGACTTGCGCTTTTACCGAGGGGATGACCGGGATGCTGACGCTGAGTTCTTTTACCCCTAGTCCGACCAGGATCGGCACCGCTTGGGGATCTCCGGCCACACCACCGCAGACGCCGACCCATTTGCCGTGTTTGTCGGCTCCGCGCACGGTGAGGTCAATCATCCGCAGGACGCTGGGGTCGAGGGCATCGATAAAGGGGGCCAGTTTGGGATGGCCGCGATCCATCGCCAGGGTGTATTGGGTGAGGTCGTTGGTGCCGATGGAGAAGAAATCTACCTGTTCGGCAAAGCGTTCGGCCATCACCGCCGCCGAGGGCACCTCGATCATGATGCCGATTTCGATGGGCGGCACGCCCAGCTTTTGGCGCTCCTCCTCCATGACGGCCTTGGCCATGTGTAGTTCTTCCAGGCGAGCGATCATCGGGAACATCACCCGTGCATGACCCGCTGTGGAAGCTTTGAGGATGGCGCGAAACTGGGTGCGCAGCAGTTCAGGACGGTCGAACCCCAGGCGAATGCCCCGTTCCCCTAGGAAGGGGTTTTCTTCGTGGGCCATGGGCAGGTAGGGTAGGGGTTTGTCGCCCCCCACGTCCAGGGTGCGGATGATCATCGGCTTGTCTGGGCCGAGGGTTTTGAGGATGCTGGCGTAGATTATCTCTTGCTCGTCTTCGCTGGGGGCAGAACTGGCCTCCATAAAGACAAATTCCGTTCGCAGGAGGCCCACGCCTTCGGTACCGACTTTTAGGGCGGCTTCGGCATCTTCTAAACCGCCGATGTTGGCCACGACTTCGATGTGCTTACCGTCCTGGGTGTGGGCTAGGTCAAAGGCGTGGCGTAGGTCTTCTTCCTGCTTGGCCTGTTGGCGGGCGATGCGAATTTGGATGGCCTCAATTTCGGTGGCGGAGGCATTGAGGCGTAGTTTGCCACGGGTGCCGTCCAAAATTACGGGCGTCCCATCGGACAAATCCAGGGTGCGGGCTTCGATGCCAGCAATGGCGGGAATGCCCATGGATCGGGCCAAAATCGCCACGTGGGAGGTGGCCCCTCCGGCGACGGTACAGAACCCTTTGACGCGGCTGGGGTCGATGGTGGCCATGTCTGAAGGGGTGAGGTCTTCCGCCAGCAGAATCGTGTTTTCGGGGTAGACCTGGGCTTTCTCTTCCACGCCCATCAGGATGCGGAGAACTCGGTCGCCCACGTCCCGCAGGTCGTTGGCCCGTTCCGCCAGCAGGTTGCTCTTAAGCTGGGCCAGTTGGTTGGCCTGGGTGGTGTAGGTTTGTTGCCATGCAAAGGCCGCACTTTTGCCCTTGTCGATGGCGCTGCTGGCGATGTCCGCCAGTTCCGGGTCGTCTAGCAATTCCTGGTGGGCCGAGAAAATCGCGGCTTTGCCGGGATCCCCCTGACCGTGAACCTTGGCCCGCAGACTTTCGATTTCTAGGGCGGCCTGGTCGATGGCCTTCTCCAGCTTGCGGCGTTCGGCGTTGGGGCTGTCTCCGGTTTCGGGCACGTTCAACTCCTGACGACGGGCGCGTAGGGTGTTCCCCACCGCCAACCCTGAGGAGGCCGCAACGCCCAAAATGATGTTCGGATCATCGCTCTTGGGGCGAGGCGCAGGGGCAGAGACTTCGGACTGGGCAATGCTGGCGGGGGCCGACATAATCGGGGTGGCTCCCTCTTCGCCCAATCCGGTGCGGACGGCTTCCTCCAGTTCGGCAATCGCTTCTTCAGCATCGGCCCCAGAAGCTTCTAGGGTCACGGTATCGCCCCTGGCAATTTCCATCCCCATCAGCCCCACCACACTGCGCACATTGGCGCTATCGTGACCCCGATGAATGCGGATGGTGGACTGGTACTTCTTCGCCAACTGGGCCAGCACCGCCGAGGGCCGAGCATGGAGGCCAGACGGGTTGGGAATGATGATGCCCTTTGATTTGATCACCAGACCAGCGGCCTCATCTTCAGCGGCGACTCCCTCCGCCAAAATCAGGGTCAACACCGTGTCCCTAGCAGCATTGGCAAACCCCACGTTGGGGCGAAACTCCGCCACCCGGTCGCCGTTCGTCACCACAATTTGGGTCAGCAAACTGCGGGCCTTCTGGGCCACATAGTCGGCGTCAAACTCAATCAAAATGTCCCCAGCTTTGACGCGATCGCCCACCTTCACCTTGGGGGTAAAGCCCTCCCCCTTCAGGGCCACCGTATCGAGGCCAATGTGCATCAAGATCTCGATGCCCTCGGCGGTTTTCACCGTGACCGCATGGTTGGCGCTGTGGAGTTGCACAATTTCCCCATCGCAGGGGGCCAAAAGCGCCTGACTGGTGGGGTCGATGGAAATGCCGTCGCCCACCATCTTTTGGGCAAAGACTGGATCGGGCACGGTTTCGATGGGCACCAACTGCCCAGACAGCGGAGCCACCAACACCAGTATTTGGGTTTTGGCGGGGGAGGTTTGCACAGTGGTCATAGCGGAGTTGAGTAGGGAGTTTCGGTGGATCACAACGGCCTGAGCCCTCACCCCCAGCCCCTCTCCCCAAGGGAGAGGGGAGCCGGAAGGTCTTTCAAAGTCCCTTTCACCGTGCGAGAGGAAGCTAGAAGGATTCAAAGTCCCTCTCCCACGGGGAGAGGGATTGAGGGTGAGGGTCAAGGTTGAATTGAATAGCGAGTGTAACTATCTAAAGTTATCCAGGTCTTAAAAATGCCAACCTAGCAATCTAATGTTGCAATTGCCGGATGGTCGCCGTTTCTGCAACTCCTGCCCCGGTGTTTTAGAATCATTTAACTTCAATTGAACGTGCCCCCAACCCGCAACCCACTGTCCCATGGCTCCCTCCACCACTCCCCTAAACCCCGCCCCCCCCGGACGTTCTCCCTGGGAAAAACTGGTCAACTGGGCCACCAGCGACACCACCCTCTACGTGGTCAAGCGCATTTTGCAGGCGTTGTTGACCTTACTTCTCGCCTCGGCCCTCAGTTTTTTTGTGATTCAACTGGCCCCCGGCAACTTTTTGGATCAGTATCGCCAAAGCCCCCAGTTTTCTGAAGAAACCCTGGCCCAGCTCGAAGCCCAGTTTGGCCTTAATCAACCCCTTTGGCGACAATACCTTACCTGGCTTTACCAGGTGGTGGTCTTTGGCAACTTTGGTCTCAGTTTCGCCTACCAGCGGCCCGTGGTGGATATTCTGTGGGAACGGGTGCCCAACACCTTGCTGCTGTCCTTCACCTCCTTTTTGGTGACCTGGGCCATTGCTATTCCCCTGGGCATTGTGGGGGCCGTCAAGCAAAATCAGTGGCTCGACCGTGCCCTACGGGTGCTGAGCTATATCGGCCAAGGGATGCCCACCATCATCACGGGTCTATTGCTGCTGTTTTTTGCCCAGCTCACCGCCCCGCTGTTTCCCATCGGCGGACGCACCAGCATCATCCACGACGACCTCAACTGGTTTGGCCAAATCCTCGATGTGGGCTGGCATTTAATTTTGCCCACCGTTGCCCTCAGCATCACCGGATTTGCGGGACTACAACGCATCACCCGTGGCCAAATGCTAGATGTGATGCGCCAAAACTACATCCAAACCGCCCGCGCCAAGGGCCTACCAGAAGATCGGGTGATCTACGTCCACGCCCTGCGCAATGCCGTTAACCCCCTGATTACCCTGCTGGGGTTTGAGTTTGCCAGTTTGCTAGGCGGCGCATTTATTACCGAAAACTACTTTAACTGGCCCGGTCTGGGCAAACTCATCCTAGAGGCCGTCACTGCCCAGGATCTCTACCTAGTCATGGCCAGCCTGATGATGGGGGCGATGATGCTCATCCTCGGCAACCTACTGGCCGACCTGGTGTTGAGCGTGGTGGATCCTCGAATTCGTCTCTCAACCATGAATTAAAAGGATGTTGAAAATCCTATTGGCCATAGCAAAGGTGGGGATCCCCTCAGTCCCCCTTGCTAAGGGGGGCTTTTACGCTCCTGCCTAAGGGGGGCAGGGGGGGATCAGCATGGGGCTGCACTATTTTACAGGACGTAAACTTTTCCCAAGTTCTCCTCCGTA